>JAEWEZ010000133.1 GCA_023389045.1 Actinomycetes bacterium | reverse complement strand
GGCGGGGCCGGGGTGGTCTTCTCGCTCAGGCCGGCCACGAATTCTCGATCTCCTCGGCGACCTGCTCAGCGGTCTTGGTGCCCTGGATCCACTCGACCATGCCGGTCCAGAAGGAGCCACCGCCCACGGCGTTGGGCATCAGGTCCGAACCGTCGTAGCGGAACACCTTGGCCTTGCCGGCGATCTCGGCCACCTTGCGGGTGGTCTCATCGGCGTACTTGGAGGTGTCGAAGGTGGCGTGCGGGCTGAGCCAGCCGCCAGCCTGCGCCCACTCGCCGCCGAAGTCGGGCGAGGTCAGGAACTCCATGACCTTCTTGGCGTCGTCCTTCTTGTTGTTGAACAGCGCGGCGAGGTCGCCACCGCCAAGGATCGGCTGGCCATCGAAGCCGCCCTCGTAGGTCGGCATCGCGAAGACGCCCACCTCGGTGTCCATGTTCTTCTTGACCTCATCGGGCAGGAAGCCGGTGATGAAGTTGCCCTGACGCACCAGCATGGCGCGGGCCGGATCCTCGAACAGCGGCAGCACCGACTCGGCGAAGGGGGTATTCACAATGGTGTTCACGCCGCCGAGCACATTGCCCTCGGTCTTGAGGATCTTCTCCAGGGCGGCGAAGGCTTCCAGCACCTTGGCGTCGTTGAAGGGGATCTCGTGGCTGGTCCACTGGTCGTACACCTCGGGGCCGTGCAGACGCAGCATGACCTCCTCGAGCCAGTCGGTGCCCACCCAGCCAGTGGCCTGATCGGAGTTCCACGCGTCAGACCAGGGGGCGATCTTCAGATCAGCCTTGATCTTGTCGGTGATCTGGGTGAGCTCCTCCATGGTCTTCGGCTCGGCGTTCAGGCCGGCAGCCTCGTAGGCCTTCTTCGGGTAGAAGATGAGGGACTTGCAGGCCATACGCATGGGGGCGCCGTAGATCTTGCCGTCCTTGGCGGTGGCGGCATCGAGGAAGCCCGGGATCAGCGATTCCTTGAGCTTGCCCATGTCCAGCACATCGTCCAGGGGGACAGCCGCGCCGCCGTCGGCCTGCTCGAGCAGACCACCCGGCTGCGGGAACAGCGCGATATCGGGGGCGTCACCGGCCTGCACCTTCTGGCGGATGGTGGTGGTGAAGTCCTGGTCAGCGGTGTATTCGACCGTGATGCCGCTCTTGTCCATGAAGGGCTTCAGAGAGGCCAGGAATGCTTCCTGCTCCTGACCGCCGAAGGCGCCGAGGATCTTGACCGGGCCGTCGCTGCCGCCACCGGCCGCACCGCCGCCCTTCTCGCCACCTCCGTCCTTGGAGGCCAGGCAGCCGGACAGACCGACAACCGCAGTGGTGGCTGCAGCACCCGCAAGGAGGCTGCGACGGGAGATGGGGTTCATGGTCACTCCTAAGATCCTTCGTCGTTGAGGCCTTGCCTCCACCATACGTGGCGTGAACTGATCGGTAAGGGGTGGGTGCCGCTCTGCGGGGGAGTGGAGACCCAAACGTGATCTCGCTCAAACGTTTAAGTAGGGGCGCAAGTCCCGTGGGGGAGGGGATGGGGCCGACGGGGTTGACGGGCCGACGGGGTTGACGGACCGGCGGGTTCACGGGCTCGGGACTCACAGAAAACACCGGCCCCGGAACGCTGGGCGTCAGCGTTCCGGGACCGGTGGTGTGCAGTGATGGCCGGTGGTGTTCAGCGACCTGGTGACCTCGGGCGATGCCGAGGCCACTGAGTCCTGAGCGCGAACGGGCCTTCCTCAGGACTTCTTCGCGGTCGAGCGAGTGCTCGTCGTCTTCTTCCGCGTCGTGGAGGCCTTCGAGGTGCTGCGCTTGCGGGTGGTCGGGCCTTTGGCTCGTTTCTCCGCCAGACGTTCCACCGCGATCTCATGCGTGAGCGACTCGAGGGTGTCGGCCTTGCGCAGCGTCACATTGGTGGTGCCGTCGGTGATGTAAGGGCCGAAGCGGCCGTCCTTCACGACGATCGGCTTCTGGCTCGTCGGATCAGTTCCCAGTTCCTTCAGCGGCGGCTTCGCGGCGGCGCGGCCACGCTGCTTCGGCTGGGCAAAGATCGCCTCGGCCTCCTCCATCGTGATCGAGAAGATCTTGTCTTCACTGTCGATGGAACGAGAATCGCTGCCCTTCTTCAGGTACGGCCCGTAGCGGCCATTCTGTGCAGTGATCTCGGCTCCGTCGGCAGCGGTTCCCACCACGCGCGGCAGACTCAGCAGACGCAGCGCCTGTTCCAGGTTCACCGTGGCCAGGTCCATGCTTGCGAACAGGCTCGCGGTGCGCGGCTTGGGGCGCTTGGACTTCGGAACCGATTCGTCGTCTTCCAGAACCTCGGTCACGTACGGGCCGAAGCGGCCGTCCTTGGCGATGATCTGCCGCCCGGTCTCGGGATCCTCACCGAGCACACGGCCATCATCCTTCTGGCGTTCCAGCAGTTCGCGGGCAGTAGCGACGGTCAGCTCATCAGGGGCAATGTCGTCGGGAACCGAAGCACGCACCGGATCGGCACCCTCGATCGGCTTGCCCGCCTCATCGGTGGCGGCACGCTCCACATAGGCGCCGTAGCGACCCACACGCAGAGTGATCCCCTCGCCGATCTCAATCGAGTTGATTTCGCGGGCGTCGATATCTCCGAGATCATCGACCATGACCTTGAGGCCGGCGGGGCCGTTCTCGCCGCTGCCGCGGTAGAAGTCCTCGAGGTACTCGGCGCGCTGCAATTCACCGCGGGCCATGCGGTCCAGCTGCGCTTCCATCTGGGCGGTGAAGTCGTAGTCGATGAACTCGCCGAAGTGCTCCTCGAGCAGACGCACCACGGAGAAAGCAGTCCAGCTCGGCACTAGCGCCGTGCCCTTACGCAGCACGTAGCCGCGATCCTGAATGGTCGCGACGGTGGAGGCGTAGGTGGAGGGGCGGCCAATGCCGCGTTCTTCCAGGGCACGCACGAGCGATGCTTCGGTGTACCGCGGCGGCGGGGTGGTGGTGTGACCATCGGCCTCGAGGGCTTCGGTGTCCAGCTGCTGCCCTTCGCTCATGGTGGGCAGGCGCTTCTCAGAGCCTTCGGCGTCGCGGTCCTGGTAGCGGGCGGCGTCGCGGCCTTCCTCATAGGCAGCCAGGAAGCCCTGGAAAGTAATCACGGTGCCGGCGGCGCGGAAGGTAGCGCTGCGCCCGCCCTTCTCCAGGGTGAGCTCCACCGTGGAGGTGGTTCCCTTCGCATCGGCCATCTGCGAGGCGACGGTGCGCTTCCAGATCAGTTCGTACAGACGGAACTCATCACCGCTGAGCTGGCCGGCCACCTCAGCGGGAGTGCGGAAACGGTCACCGGCGGGGCGGATCGCCTCATGGGCTTCCTGCGCGTTCTGCGACTTATTGCGGTAGTAGCGGGGGGAGTCCGGCACATGATCGGCGCCGTACATTTCCCGGGCCTGCGCGCGGGCTGCCGAGATCGCTTCACTGGAGAGCGAGACCGAGTCGGTTCGCATATAGGTGATGTACCCGTTTTCGTACAGCGACTGCGCCACCCGCATCGCCTGGCGGGCGCCCAGACGCAGTTTGCGTGAGGCCTCCTGCTGCAGGGACGAGGTGGTGAAGGGGGCCGCGGGTCGGCGCGTATACGGCTTCGACTCCAGGGCGGACACCGTGGCGGGAGCGCCCTCGAGCGCCTCGATCAGCTCCTTCGCCTCCGCCTCGGTGAGCACGGTGACGTTCTTGGAGCGGGGCTTGAGCTCGCCCGCATCGGTGAAGTCGGCGCCAGTGGCTACGCGGGAGCCGTCCACCGTCGAGACCTTGGCGGTAAAAGCCGTGCCGGAGGAGGAGAAGGTGCCGGTCACGTCCCAGTAGTCGGCGGCCACGAAGGCCATGCGTTCACGTTCGCGTTCGACGACCAGGCGGGTGGCCACCGACTGCACGCGCCCCGCCGAGAGCGAGGGACGGATCTTGCGCCACAGCACCGGGGAGAGTTCAAAGCCGACGAGACGGTCCACGATGCGCCGCGTCTCCTGCGCATCCACCAGGTGCTGGTCGATATCGCGCGTCGTATGCAGGGCTTCCTGGATCGCATCGCGGGTGATCTCGTGGAAGACCATGCGCTTGACGGGCAGGGACTTCTTGGGCTTGAGGGTCTCCAGCAGGTGCCAGGCGATCGCCTCTCCCTCGCGGTCCTCATCGGTGGCGAGGTAGAGGGTGTCGACGTCTTTGAGCAGCTTCTTGAGCTCGGTGACCTTCTTTTTCTTGTCGGCATCGACGATGTAGTACGGGTCGAAACCGTTATCGACGTCCACTCCGAAGCGGGCGTAGGGGCCCTTCTTCATCTCAGCGGGCAGGTCACGGGGCACGGGGATATCGCGGATGTGGCCCACCGAGGCCTCCACCACGTAGTCACTACCCAGGTAGCGCCCGATCGTGCGGGCTTTCGCCGGGGACTCGACGATCACCAGATGCCGTCCACCAGTCACGTCGTTTTCGTTCCTTCCTTGCCGCGGTGTGCGCGGCGCACCCCCGCCCGGGGCAGACGGGGTTCGCATGGACCGTTCGGGCGGTCCGTGGGCTCACCGTACACGGTGACCCCGACAAACAAGGCGGCTTCTGGGCCCTTCGCTTTGGGCTGATCCCCAACGACCGGCGCTGCGGACAGTGCATCGGGTGGTTGTCTAGCCCTTCCTTGTGGACCTGTTGGTACCGCTGTTGTGGCCAGTGTTTGTGCCGCTGTTCTCGCGGTTGTCTGTCTGCTGGCTTGGGGCCAGCATTGCGGTGGCCCGACGGGTCTCAGCCGTGGCGGCGAGCTTCGGGCCGCGAATGCTGTGACCGGGATTGCCTTATATTTCGAGCTGGGGCTTATGGATCGTGGTTCCCCTTAGAGATAGAGCATTCCCGCCGTCAGTAGTTCCCGCACCTGCGGCAGAACACGCTCGCGTGCCTGGTCAAGGTCCTCGTCGGTCAACGCGCAGACGGCGCTGAGGGTCTGGCCCAGGGTGAGTGTTCCGTCGTCCAGGGCACCGACCACGGCAGCGAGCACTTGATCAGCGGGCATCACGCGAGCAAGACCAGCGCCTTGCACGAGTTCGATCAGCATTGGATCCCAGGCGCCGGGCGTGAGGTACCGGCGCTCGACCACATCCTCAGCGCGTCGAGGACGGGACTGCTCCAAGCCCTCATTGCTCAGGGCACGCAGGGTCGCGAGCATGTCGAGGCTCTGCGCCAGATGCGTCCACAGAGTGCCGGAACCGGTGCCAAGCACCTCTTCACAGCGGATCGTGCCCGGCCCGGGGGAGTTTTCCGCAGACGGTGCCCGGCGTAGAAGGACGTATCCGAAGCCGATCTTCTCGACCCGTCGGGAGGCGAAATCATCCAGCCAGTCCCCGATCATCCCCGGCCAGCGTGGATCGCGGGAGGTGATGCCCCCGTCGCGCACCCAGGTCTCGGAATACTGCGCGGGATCTTCGCTTTCACGCTGAATTACCCACGCATCCACCCCGTCGGCCGCAGCCTGTTCCAGCCAGGAGCGCGGATGCGCATCCCAGGGGGAATCCTGCGTGACCTCCCAGTTGCCGAGCAGGGCGGCGCGGCCCCCGGGAGCGAGGTGAGTGTGCAGACTGCCGAGGAGTTCGGAGAGCAGGGCGTCTCCGGCGCGGCCGCCGTCCCGGTAGGTCCAGACCGCGTCGGGATCCTCATCGGTGCTGCGTGGGGTGATGACGAAGGGCGGATTGGAGACGATCAGATCGAACTGTTCGCCCGCCACCGGCTCGAGGAGCGATCCGTGCCGCAGCTCGATCGGGGCGTCCTTCGACGTGGCATTCAGGGCGATATTGAAGGCGGCGACATTCAGGGCCCGCTCGGAGAGGTCGGTGGCCACGACGGAATCGGCATGACGCGCCGCATGCAGAGCCTGGATGCCGCCGCCCGTGCCGAGATCCAGAACCCGCCCGATGCGGTGGCGCGGTGTGATGCGCGCGAGGGTGAGCGAGGCACCGCCGACGCCGAGCACATGCTCGGGCCCGAGCGGTTCACCGGTGGCGATCTCGGGCAGGTCGGAGGCGATCCACCAGTGGATATCTCCGGCATCATCGCTGGCAGAGTAGGGATCAAGGGCCATGAGCGGGCGGAGCTGTTCCACGCCGGTGAGGTGTGGGGCCGACGGGGCAGTGCCTGCTGTGTTGGTGTTGGGCGCGCCGGTGCGGGAACTGTGGGTGGCGGGGCCGAGCAGACCGATCGCCACGGCACCGTTGACGCCCAGACGGGGGAAGATCGCTTCTGCCTCCTGGGTGCTCAGGGGCTGGCCGAGCACGAAGGTGCGCATCAGTACGGCGGCCGGTTCGGTGACTGAGGCGAGGACTCGCTGTGCCGGTACCGGGTTCTCGCGGCGCAGGGCGTCCACGGCGAGGGAGCCTAGGAGTGCCTCGGTATGCGCAGCGGTGTACTGGGCAGCCTCGAGGTCAGCACGCAGCGCGGCGATCAGCGCGGGGTCGCTGCTGAGTGGAGCGTCCGCAGCCGGGGAAGCCTCTAAGGGCACCTCCGAGTACACCTCGGAGGACAGCAGAGCCGCTGCTGCACTGGACTGATCGGCGGTGAGGTGCGGATCGGTATGGCTGTGCTGACCCTCCACACGGGGAGTGATCTGCTCATACCGGGCGCCGTGTGTGTCAGAGGCCATGCCTACGATTGTGCCCCAGTGTGAGTCACGCAGCCGGTGGCCCGTCGGCCCCTGAGGACCCCACAGAACCACGAGGTCAGGTGCACTCGCGCGTCGACACCCACGCCCCAATCGATACCGGTCAGTTGCTGGGATCATCGGCTGACCCCGCACCTGAGGGCGTGAGAAGGCGCTCGACCCTCGTGGTCGAGGCGCCGACTCACGACCAGCGCCCAGTCGATCCCCACGCCGATGACACCACGCTCGATGACCACCCCCGAACAGCACCAAGGAGGACCGCGGATGACCACGCGACCTGCCGATGCGCTGCTGAAACGTCTGAGCGGTCAGGAGGGACGGCGGGGATGTCTGACGCACGTCGAGCACCTGCCGCCACGTGAGCCGAGGTTCGGAGCGTTCCCGGAATGGTTGGACCCGCGGCTGCGCAAGCATCTCGAAGCCGACGGGATCACCGCCCCCTGGATTCATCAGGAACGCGCGGCACGCCTCGCGTATGAGGGCACCGATGTGGTGCTCGCAACCTCCACGGCCTCGGGAAAGTCGCTCGCCTATCTGATGCCGATCCTCAGCGCCGTGGGCGCGCGGGAGTTGGATCTGGCCGCTCCCCGCGCCACTGCCCTGTACCTCGCCCCCACCAAGGCACTCGCCGCGGACCAACTCACGAATATGGAAGCCCTCGGGGTGGGGGCTGGGCTGCGTGATGCCCGGATTGCGGTGTACGACGGGGATACCCCCAGTGAGCAGCGGCGGTGGGTGCGGCGCCATGCGACCGTGGTGCTGACGAACCCGGACATGCTGCACTACGGGATCCTGCCCGGGCATGAGCAGTGGACGCGTTTCCTGCGGGCGTTGCGTTATGTGGTGATCGACGAATGCCACAGCTACCGGGGCGTTTTTGGCAGTCATGTGGCGATGGTGCTGCGCCGGCTGCGGCGGATCGCTGAGCACTACGGCGCCAACCCGACCTTCATCCTCGCCTCCGCCACCACCGCGAATCCCGAGATCACCGCCTCCCGGCTGATCGGGCGCGACGTCGAAGCGGTCATCGAGGACGGCTCTCCCCGCGCCGGGCTCACCGTGGGCCTGTGGGAGCCGGGGCGGAGTCTGGAGGCCGAAACGGATGCTCAGGCTGCGGGCGTCATGAAAGGCCCTGATAAAAGCCCCGATAGAGGCCCTGATCAAGGCGCTATTCAAGGCCCTGTTCAAGGCGCGGATAGCGGCGCTTCGATGAATACCTCCGACCATAAGCGGCGACAGCGTGAACAGACCGTGCGCCGCTCTGCGACCAGCGAAGCAGCGGCGCTTCTGGCCGACCTCGTAGCCGAGGACGTGCAAACGCTCGTTTTTTCCCGATCCCGCAGGGGAGCGGAACTTGTCGCCTCCACCGCCCGGCGGATTCTTTCGGAGAATGCCCAGATGCGGTCGAGCGCGACCCTTGCCAACCGTGCTCAACGCATTGCCGCCTACCGCGGCGGCTACCTTGCTCGTGAACGCCGAGAACTGGAAGCCAAACTCCGCAGCGGAGAACTGCGCGCCCTCGCCTCGACCAACGCCCTGGAAGTCGGGATCGACATCGCCGGACTGGACGCCGTGCTCGTGGCGGGATGGCCCGGGACCCGCGCCTCCCTGTGGCAGCAGTTCGGGCGCGCCGGGCGGCGCCAAGACCAGAACAGCGTGAGCCTTGCCCTGTTCATCGCGCGCGAGGACCCCTTGGACACCTACGTGGTGGACCACCCCGACACCGTCTTCGGCACCGAGGTGGAAGCCTCCGTTTTTGACCCCGCAAACCCCTACGTGATGCTCCCGCATCTGTGCGCTGCGGCCGCGGAACTGCCGATCCGCGAGGGTCAGGAGGAGATCTTCGGACCCACCGCCCGGGACCTGCTGGACACGCTCGTGGCTCGCGGTGCTCTGCGCCGCCGCCCCACCGGCTGGTACTGGACCCTCCTGCAATCCGCCCACGACCTCACGGACCTGCGCGGAAGCGGCGGTGAACCCGTGCGGATCGTGAACGGTGCCGATGGCACCCTGCTCGGAACCGTGGATGCGGCCTCGGCCCACTCCCAGGTGCATACCGGCGCGGTGCATATCCACCAGGGCCGCAGCTATGTGGTCGATGCCCTGGATGTGGAACGCGCCGTGGCGTTCGTGCACCGCGAAGATCCGCTGCACACCACCCACCCGCAAAGCACCTCCAGCATCCGCATCCGCCAGGAGGAACGCGCGATCCCGTGGACCGAAGGCGTGCGCTTGTGCTTCGGCACGGTAGACGTTACCGACCAGGTCACCGGCTACCAGATGCGCGATGTGTACACCCAGGCTGTTCTCGCGAACCATGCGCTCGACCTCCCGCCGCGCACCCTGACCACCAAGGCCGTGTGGTGGGTGATCCCGCGGGATCTGACCGACGCATGCGGCATCCCCGGCGAGGAACTGCCCGGCGCGCTTCATGCCGCCGAGCACGCAGCGATTTCCATGCTCCCGCTTCTGGCCACCTGCGATCGCTGGGATATCGGTGGGGTTTCCACCGCCCTGCACGAGGACACGGGGGAGCCGACGATCTTCGTCTACGACGGTGCTCCCGGCGGTGCCGGTTTCGCGCAGAGAGGGGCCGACGATGCCGCCGCCTGGCTGCGCGCCACGGCCGACATGATCCGCGCCTGCCCCTGCGCCGCCGGCTGCCCGGCCTGCGTCGTCTCCCCGAAATGCGGCAATGGGAACGAACCGCTCTCCAAGGCCGAGGCGGTGCGCCTCCTGGACCTGCTCAGGCCCTAGACCAGCCTGGGGCTCGGGCTGGCGGGTGCCGGGCCCGGCGCGGGCTCGCGCCCGCACCTCACCCAGCACCCGGTGATGCACCCCGACATCGACCAGCACATCTGCCTCCACCACCTGACATGAGAGCAGACGCGCTCCATTCCGCCCCGCGACCTGCTCCGCCACCGGGCACGGGGCAGCCCCAACCGCATGGGCGTCAGCAGCGGCGAGTGCCGAGAGATCAGCTGCCGTCTCTGCCGTGGCCTGGGTGTTCAGGGCTCCGCCGATGAAGGCGAGCGCGGCGAGGGCGGCGGTGGCTGTTCCCGTCCAAGCCAGGATTGACGCGGCGCCGGTGCTCACGGTGCCACCCCCGTGTGGTCGCGACGCGGTACGCCCATGCCCTGCCTCGGTCGCCGGGCAGCGGAGCCACCCAGTCGGCGCACCCCGTTCATGACGCCCCCACCAGATGCGGTTCGCGCCGTGCCTGGGCATCGGCTGTGAGGTGCCAGGTAGCCCCAGCCAGGAGCCCGGTGGGTGCGGTGATGCTGGTATCGACGCGCACGCTCACCCATTCGCCGTCCTGGGTGATGCTCACCTGCACACCGTCGCCAGCGACACGTTCCGCAACCGCCACCGCCGTTGCCGGGTCTTCGCCGCGGGCGAGTTCCCGGGCCGCCGCACGGGCTCCACTTTCCAAGCGCACCTGCGCGGTCAGACCCAGGCCAGCCACTAGCAGAACCAGCACCATGAGCACCACAGCGGGGAGCACGATGGCTGTTTCTGCGGTGGCCGAGCCCCGATCCTCCCGCAGCCAACCTCGCCTGAACCGCTGCCTTGCGGCCTCGGCGCGGGCCTGGCCGGAGGATCGGGGCGGCACCGTCATCACTGTCCCAGGCTGAGCGCCGACTGGATGATCGTCACCAACAGCTTGCGGACCTCCTCGGACTTCAGGAGCGCCACCAAAACGGCAGCGAAGCCGCAGGCTGCAAGCACGGTGATCGCGTACTCGGCCGTGGAGGCGCCGGTGTCGTCGCTGAGAGCGCGCCACAGGCGGCGCCGCCACGAAGTGAGAGTCAGGGCCATGGTTTTCTCCTTTCACAGGGGGCGGCTCTTTCCGCCCCGATGGTGCGGCCGAAGCCGCTGCGGGAACATGCCCACGGGCGGGGCATGCGAGGGGCAAGCCGAGGGCTTGCCGGGGCGTCATCGGTGACGCCCCCACCGGGGTCACCCCGGTGAGCTGAGGGCAGAGCGGAATCGGCAGCGGGCACGCGCCGATCGTCTGAGGTCTATGCGGTAACTGCAGGTGAGCGGTCACGGCAGAGCTCCCGTCAGGTCAGTGAGGAACGCTCCGCCAAGGAGGGAAACGACGGTGGGAACGATGCCGAGTGCCACGAAGGCCGGGAGGAGAGCAAGCCCCGTCGGAAGCACCAAACGCACGGCAAGTTGCGCGGCCCGCGCTTCGGCATCCCGCGCCCGGCCCCGCCGTGAATCCGCCGCCGCGCTGCGCAGCACGCGGGCGAGGTCAGCACCGGCTTCTGCGGCGAGGACCACCCCGGTGCCGAGGGGAGCGAGGGGAGCAGGAAGCCGCGTCGCAGCGAGCGAAGCCGGAACACCGGCCGCTAAGGCCCGCCCATACGCCTCAAGAACCTCGGCATCGGCTCCGTCGATCTCCTGCGCCACCGCGAGCACGGCATGGGCCGGTGGGAGACCCGCGCGGAGCGCCCCCGCGATGAGCTCCAAGAGCACCGAGGGGTCCACCCCGGGAGGCGGAGGCGGGTCAGCCCGTTGAAGCAGTCGATGCATCCACCACCAGCCCGCGACCGTGAGAGCCGCTCCGATGACCGCGAGAACCCGCCCACTGGCCGTGCCGGTGAGGAAAGCGAGGGGATCAGCCCCGAGGAGCATCCCCAGGCCGAGCCCACCGACGGGAAGCGCGAGCAGGATCCGCGCGGTGGCGCGTGGCCCGGCGAAGGCGCTGCGCCGTGCAAGCGCCGCATCATGCAGGTCCCGAAGCGCTGCCGCTAATGCGCTGAGCACGTCTGCCGTGGGTGCGCCGCTGCGGGTGCACACCGCGAGAGCCAAAGACAGCGAGCGCAGCGCGGGAAGCCGGCGAAGACTCCCCTCGGCGGCCTGCACAGGATCGCCACCACGCGAGGCACTGACCGCCACAGTGTGTAAAGGCCCTGGTGGGAGGGTAAGCGCCACTGCCTCCCAGGCCCGACGGGGACTAGAGCCGCCGCTCACGACCGTGGCGAGGCTTTCGACCATGCGCGCCACCTCTAACGCCCCCGGTGGTGCCATGCGGCGCGGCCGCGGCGGTCGATTCCAAGCCGGCGTCGAGTGGGCAGGCGCTGCCACCCAGGCCGTAAGCCCCGCGACCGCGAGGAAGAGAACGAAGAGGGGAGTCATGCGGCGCGCCTTCCGCCGCCCGAGGCGAGCCCAAGCCTGGCGGATAGTGCCGCAGCAGCCGGGCCAGGCCGCGGCCCGTCGGCCCCGACCGTGAGCGCGGTGCGGCACACCAAAAGCCCGCTGCGATCCCGCTCGAGGAGCGCAACCTCCTGCAGGAACCGACGACCACCCTCCCGCCCGAGATGCAGAACCACCTCCAGGGCGCTCGCCGCCTGTGCGGCGAGTGCTTCCCGCCCCAAACCCCCGAGAGCACCGAGCGCTTCCAGGCGGGCCGGAACATCGGCTGCAGTATTGGCATGCACGGTGCCGCAGCCACCCTCATGCCCTGTATTGAGGGCCTGCAGCAGTTCCCGGATTTCCCCGCCGCGGCACTCGCCGAGAACCACCCGATCGGGCCGCATGCGCAGGCTCTGCCGTACGAGCGCCGTGAGGTCCACCGCCCCGGCCCCTTCACTATTGGCGTGCCGAGACTGCAGATGAACCACATGCGGATGGTCGATCCTCAGCTCCAGGGCGTCCTCGACAACCACGATCCGTTCACCGGGGTCTGCGGCGCCGAGCATGGCCGCGAGCAGCGTGGACTTTCCCGACCCCGTGCCGCCGGTGACCAGGAACGGCAGCCGCCGCTGCACGATGAGCCGCAGCAGATGCTCGGTTTCCAGGTCGATCGCATCCAGACGCAGGAGGTCCTCCAGGCTGAGCGGCTGGGCGGCCGGTAAACGCAGCGAGATGAGTGGCCCGGCAGGGCTCAGCGGCGGCAGGACCGCGTGCAGGCGCGCCCCGGAGGGCAGGTGTGCATCGGCATAGGGCACGGCATCATCCAGGCGCCGCCCACCCGCGGTGGCGAGCCGCACCGCGAGTTCCCGCGCCTGATCAGCGCCGATATACACCTCGGTGCGTTGCAGTCCGGTGGCACTGTCGATCCAGACGCTGCCATCGCCGTTGACGAGCAGATCGGTGACGCCGGGGCGAGCCAAATGCTGCAAGGCCCCGAGCCCTTCCACGTGGTCGCGGACCCGCGCCGTGACCTCCAAAATGCTGCCGGCGCCGAGCACCTGGCCGCTTTCTCGCAGCACCCGAGCAACGCGCGAGACATCCACCGGCCCCGGGTGCGCCACAAGATCGGCACGGACCTCGGCGATCAGGTGGTCCAGGGTGGTGTCGGTGCTCATCGCGTACTCTCCCCGGCACACCAACGCGCCATGAGCTGGCGACATGCACGATCAGCACCGCCACGGCGCACATCGAGCAGGGGTACCGTGCCGCTGCCGCTATCGCGGAAGGACGCAGCGAGCGGGAGTGAGAGCTGCGCGGCCAGATCGGCGGCGCCGAGCGGGCCGGTGCAGCGCGCCACCAGATGAGTGAGACCGGAGGCAGCGGACCAGCGGTTGAGCCTGCGCTGCGCCGCACGAGCCGCGTGTTCGGTGGTGGGGCAGACCAGAAGGAGCAGGTCCAGGTGGGGCAGCGCCGTGGGCAGCAGAACATCGGCGCAGTCCACGACGGCGACCCCGCCGGCCGTGGAGATGGCGGTCAATGCCCGTTGGAGCCGCGGCGGATCCACAGCAGACCCGGCAGAGCGCACCAGCAGGCGCACATCATCCACCGAAGGCAGGCCCTCCCGCAGGGCCTGCCCGTCCCTGGGGTCGATGCCATCAACGTCCTGCCAGCTCACCCCGTGCAGGGCGGGTGCTTCGACGAGCAGATCAAGACCTCCACCCAGGGGATCCGCGTCGATCAGGGTGACCTGCCCGTGACCTCGGGCAGCAGCAGCCAGTCGGGCGGCAAAACTCGAAGCGCCTGCGCCGCCACAGGCACCGGCCACACCGACGACCAGGGTGCTGCGTGCAGGTTTCGCATAGGCGCTCAGGCGTTCGAGCAGGGCATCCGACTGCGCCGGCAATGACAGCAGGGTGCGGGCCCCGTGATCCAGGGCCGCGCGCCACTGCGCATCAGGGATCGGATGAGACGAGGTCACGGCCACGAGTGGGAGACCCGTGGGAATCGGGACTGTGCCGCGTGCCAGTTCAGCGGCATCCGCGAGGGCAACCGCGATGGATTCCTGAGGCGAGGCCTGCGCGCCGTGGATCAGCTGCGCGCCAAGCGCCGTGACATGGTCGCGGACCATATCGGCGAGAATTCCGGCCCGCCCAAGCCACAGAGCCGTGGGCTCCGTCGCCCGTGACGTACGTTCCGTCGTCGGGTGAGGGCCGACGGGAAAGCGCGTTCGGGCGCGGGGGGCCTGCGGATGGGGACGATGGTCCTCACGGTGATTCGGGATGGTTTGCATGCCCGACGGGTGGGCGTCTGAAACGTTCGGGCGGAAGATCGTGCTGGTCATACGCCCACTGTGATGATCTATGCGGGCGCCGTCACCCGTCGGCCTCAAAAAGGGGATGACTGTGCATGGGGAGGAATCGCAGGTCAGGCGACTCTTGCGTGATCGGCGTCACAGCGCTAGCGTTAGTGCCACGACAACGAGATATGGCGGATTCGGAACCCACGTGCGAGTGGTCCCCGGAAGGGACCGGTCATCAGGTGTCGAAAACACCTCGGTGACCAACCCATTTCACGCCTGATCCCGTCTCCGCGCTCGTTGGTGAGCGGCGCCGCGCTAACGCGACGCCGCTCTTCGTGTGTCTGGACCACTGTCTGGGCCGCGGTTCACCGCATGAGGAACCAGCCCCGTCGGCCCGGCAGCCCAACGGCCTGCAGAAAACACCCTCGGCCCTGACCACTTCGGCCGGACCATCCCGGCCGGTTCTGCGGCCCTGTCGGCCCTCCCGCTGCGCCGGCCCCTCACGCTGCGCCGGCCCGAGCCCCGTCGGCCCTACAGACCCAGGTCCACCACCACGGGCGCGTGATCCGAGGCCCCCTTGCCCTTGCGCTCATCACGGTCGATGAAGGTATCCCCGGCAACGGCCTGCACCGCCGGAGAACCGAGCACGAAATCAATCCGCATGCCCTCCTTCTTCGGGAAGCGAAGAGCCTGGTAATCCCAGTAGGTGTAGACGCCCGGCCCCGGATGCTGAGGCCGCACCAGATCAGCGAAACCCGCCTCCACCACGGAACGGAAAGCGGCGCGCTCCGGCTCAGTCACATGGGTCTTGCCCTCGAAGAAGTCCATCGACCAGACGTCCTCATCCTGGGGCGCCACATTGAAATCACCCATGAAAACCACGGCAGCCTGTGGGTCGGCGGAAAGCTCCCGTGCCCCCTCGGCGCGCAAAGCGTCCAGCCACTGCAGTTTGTAGGCGTAGTGCGGATGCTCAATCTCGCGCCCGTTCGGCACATACAGCGACCAGACACGGAGCTTCTCACCCACCACGGCACCGAGCGCGCGAGCCTCGACCACCCCGGATTCATCCTGCGGCCAGGTAGGAACGTTCGGAAGCTGTACCTGCACATCCGAGAGCCCCACGCGCGAGGCAATCGCGACACCGTTCCACTGGTTCAGACCGTGCGCAGCCACCTCATAGCCGGCAGCTTCGAACGCGGAAAGATCCAGTTGAGCAGGCTTCGCCTTGATTTCCTGCAGGGCGAGAACGTCCACGTCGTGGCGCTCGAGGAAGGCGAGAACGCGGTCCATACGGGCCCGCAGGGAGTTGATATTCCAGGTGGCAATGCGCATGCTCCGATCCTACGGGGAGGGTCTGACAAACACGGCGGGGGCGGGAAGCAGGGAACCCCAGCGGCAGCGGCGCGGGGGCGGGCAGCAAAGAATCACGGCCGGGAGCCGGGCCAGGTCACGAATCGACCACCGACCCTGGAAACCAAGAAAGCCGGCGCTACCCTTCCTGCATGACGCGCGCACTGGTCACCGGGTCCACTTCCGGACTGGGCCTCGAATTCGCCTGGCAACTGGCCGGCACCGGGCACGATCTCGTGCTCGTGGCCCGCGATGAAGACCGCCTGCGCGCTGTTGCGGCCCAAATCCGCGACGCCCACAAAGTCACGATCGACGTGCTCCCGGCCGACCTCACCGACCGCGAACAACTCGACCGTGTGGCCACCCGCCTCACCGACCCCGTGGATCGCGTGGATCTGCTCGTCAATAACAGCGGATACGGTCTGCGCGGCGGTTTCCTCGCCGTCGGCGTTGAAGACCACGAAAAGCAGATGGACGCCTTCATGCGAGCTGTGCTGGTGCTTTCTCATGCGGCCGCCCGCACCATGGTGCAGCGCCGCCGCGGCGCCATCCTCACCGTCTCCTCGCTTGCCGCGCAGGGAGCAGTCGGCCCCTATGCCGCCTCCCGCGCCTGGGTCACCACGTTTACCGAGTCGCTTGCCCGTGAACTGCAGGGCACCGGAGTCACCGTCACCGCCCTGCTCCCCGGTTTCGTGCACACCGGCGCGCATGAAGCAGCAGGTGCCAACCGCGAGGGCCTTCCCCGCGTCACCTGGCTCAAAGCCCCCTTCGTGGTGGAGCAGGCGCTGCGCGACGCTGCCCGCGGGAAAGTCATCTCCAGCCCCTCGATCTCCCGACGGATGGGCGATGACGACTGTGAACACACCGTCCCGCCCGTGCGTTCGCAAACCATGTCCCGCTGGACCCGGGTGCTGGGGGAGCGGGCACTAAAACGGGCCCGACGACGCGCCTCCAGCCGCCGACTTCACGCCCACTGGCAGCGCGAAGACGACTAAGCGGCCCCTGTTGCCGCTGTACCCTGGCGGCATGCCTGAGACCCACAGCCCCTCCCTCGCCGCTGACCGCGAACGCCTGCGTGAACTCATCCGCGACCTCGCCGTGGTGCGCGGTCACGTGATCCTCTCTTCCGGGCAGGAAGCCGATCACTACGTGGACCTGCGTCGCATCACCCTGCACCACGAAGCAGCACCCCTGGTCGGGAAAGTCATGCTCGACCTGCTGCGCCGCGAAGGCCTGATGCCCGGAGCGGAAGCCGTGGGTGGGCTGACCCTCGGCGCAGACCCGGTGGGAACCGCGATCCTTCACGCCTCCGCCGCCGATCCGGATCTCGCCCAGCCCCTGGATTCCTTTGTGGTGCGCAAGGCACAAAAGGCCCATGGCCTGCAGCGACGCATTGAAGGGCCGTCCGTTTCGGGCCGACGGGTCGTGGCCGTGGAAGACACCTCTACCACCGGCGGCAGCGTGCTCACCGCCTGCGAGGCCCTCGCGGAGGAAGGTGCGCAGATCGAGGCGGTTGCCGTGATCGTGCACCGCTCTGAAGCGTCCCGTGAGGCCGTCGAAGCTGCCGGATACCGCTACCTCTACGCCTACGACATCTCTGAACTGGAGATCTGAGTTCCCGACTGCTATACCGCCACAGCCCGTGGCCTCTCCTCCCGCGCACACCGGGGTTACCGGTTGGGAATGGGCGGTATATCGCCAGCTGCGGCGTATATGTCGTAGCTGGACGTATAACGCCAGTTCTCCGCGAGGGAAGCCCACCCAGCGGCCGCCGGCCCCCTAGCTACCCCTTCACTCCGGCCACCCCACCCAGCCGCCGCCGGACCCTAGCTACCGCTTCACTCCGGCCACCCCACCCACACCATGGTGACCGGTGGCGAATCGGCGATGATCACTGCCGGTCGGCCTGTCGGCCTAGGTAGGGAGAAGGATCGGGGAAGGGGAGCACCCCGAAATGGAGCGAAGTGCGGGGATCGGACGGCGTATCCCCGGAACTTCGCTCCACTACGCGTGAGTAACCCCGCGAAGGATCTCTGTGGCGGGGGCTTCACGAATGAGGCAAGGCCAGCACCAGCCTCCCAACACACAAACCGGCCCCCTTCAGGTGGGGGGCCGGTTGCGTGTGAGGCCGGGGAGGCGGTCAGATCACTGGTCGATCTGCAGCAGATCGGTGGCCTGGTCGAGCTGAGCCGTCTGCGCCGGAGCGTTCTGCATCCGGTCGATGTACGGCTGGGCGCGCTTGACCTGCTGCTCCAGCGCGGTCACCGTCTGCAGGAAGTTCTCATTTGCCTGCGTACGGAACGCGTCGATTCCATCCATCGTCGTAAAGAGGTTCTCGAAAGCGTTCTGCAGGGTCTCGACAGACACACCCGAGTTGGTGGCCTGCTCCTGGATCTGCAGGGTGTTCTCGGCAAGCATCTGCGAAGTCTTCGCCACCAGCGTGTCCGTGGTGGAGTTGACGGCGTCGATCTGATCCAGCACCAGCTTCTGGTTCTCGAGCGCCTGCGCCGTGATGATCGCGGTACGCAGCGCCGTCACGGTGGTGGTGCGCGCACGCTCCACACCCTGCGAGAGCTTGATGTTGTTGTCCTCGATCAGACCCATCGCCATGTAGGCCTGCACGGTCACCGCGATCTGGGTGGCAATGTCCTGACGGCGCTGACGCACAGCAAACAGCACCTCACGCTCCAGCGCGTTGGCCTGCTCAGCCTTGCCCTCGGCGCGTGCCGTCTCAGCGCGGCGCACCGCACGGTCATCCAGCAGAGCCAGCAGCTCGGCGGCCTTCTGCAGGGCGGTGAGGTCCTCCCACAGGCTGCGGCGCTCCACCGCGAGCTCGGCGTTATCGCGCTGCAGCATCTCCTGGCCACGGCTCAGCGCGGCCAGAACGTTGTCGAGCTGCTGCTGATTCGACTCGAAGCTGCGGAAGTAGCGCACGGCAGAGTTCCGGCCGGGCAGGAAGCTCAGGGCCTTCTCCGCGAAGGTCTCCTCCTTCGGCGCGAGATCTTCCATGGTGGTGCGCAGATTGGCCAGGCTCTTGGAGACCTCCGCCTGGGCGCCGCCACCGTCCTTCGCATCGCGCAGCGATTGCTGCATGAACCGCGAGGACGTGCCGGAGGTGCGCTCGAAGGTACGGCGTGCCACGGTGCCGAGGGCATTCACGCGAGCGGTGAACTCCTGCGAGTTCGGGTTCAGAGTGGAAATCTCCTCGAGCCACTGATCGGCGCGATTCTCGAGGTCCTTCTGAGCCTCGGGCGGCAGGTCGGGAAGCAGCGACACAGCCTTCTCTTCAGACACTTCCTCCACGGGCTTGGCGGGGACGATCTCCTCGGCAGGGGCGGGCGGCTGCAGCTTTTCCATGGTTTCTCCTGTGTGGGCTCGATGAGCGTCGTTGGTAAATCGGGCGGTGGAAAATGCTGGTGAACGGGCTGGTCAGTAAGTTTTTTAGGGCTGGTTGCGGGATTACACATCCAGCACAGGCGGCAGATTCTGATCGGCAAAGCGGCGTGAGAGGAACTCCGAATGCACCTCGAGGGATCGAGACACCCCGGCCACCACGTCCTGCTCGATCTGCTCCACCCCCTCCGTGAGCACGCCGAGCTGCTGGTTAATGCTCTCCAGGTTCCGCAGCGCATCCTCTCGGGCACTGCCCTGGAAGGTGACGAGGAAACGGATCACATCCTCGGCGGCATCCAGAAGCTCCGGCACATATCGCGTGGCAATGCCGTCCAGCAGGATTAGTTCACTGTCCGACGGCACCAGGCGCTGCAACTCTTCCGTTGCCACCAGGGCATCAATGCGCTGGATTAACGCGGCCGCATCACGCAGGGCAGTGGCTGCCGTGGCATCAGCGGCGCGTGGCCGCAGCGAGCCGATACGGCCACGGCTCTGCGTGTTCGCATCGAGGATCTTCTGGAGCAACTGGCCGGTCGGGGCTGATTCGACACCGCTGAGCAGCGGCACCGCGCCACCCCGCGGACGGATCGCCAGGGCGAGGCCACCGGCGCCGAGGGAGGCGAGAAGGCCCACGCCCAGGCCACCGGCGATGGCGATCGGCACAGACAAAAGCCCCGAGATCGCGAGGCCGGCTGCGCCCAGGAGCACGGCACCGCCGCTCAGCACCGCAAGGCCGAAAGCAGCCAGGGGATTGCGGCGAGGGCGCCGTCGGACCATTGCCCCCGGAGGGATCACAGGGCCCTGCAGCACCTGCGACGACGACTGCCGCGGACCCCACAGATCGCGGCGCTCAGCCGTGGCCTTCCACGGCAGGTCGCGGTCGCCCGGATTGACGGGCCGAGACGAGGCGGTGGATTGCGTCGCGCTGCGTGCGGGGGAGGCGTGAGGAGCCGGCGCGGTGTGAGGACCCGGCGCGGCAGCAGGCCGCGGAGGGGTAAGAGGCGGGCCGACGGGGTGGGGCGGGGTGCTCGGGGCAGGGGGAGTCCCGCCCGGTGTGCGCCCAGCCGATGGATCATGCGTGCTGGACATCCTCACCCCCTCCGATATCCACATCAACGTGTTTGTCCAGGCTATCCCGGCTCGCTGGGAGAACGGTAGGAAAAGGGCCGACGGGCCGGAGCTCTCAGACCTTGTCCACCGCGAAGGTGTTGCAGGCCTTGACGGTGCCCTGCTCGTAGCCGCGGATGAACCAGGCGGTGCGCTGCTGCGAAGAGCCGTGCGTCCACGTCTCCGGCGTCACCTGCCCGCCGCCGAGCTCGCCCTGAATATGGTCATCGCCCACCGCCGATGCAGCCGACAGCGCGGACTCGATGTCCTTGCGCGTGAGTGGCTCGAGCATCGGGCGCCCCTCATCGTCGGTGCTCTTCGAGGCATGGTGTGCCCACAGGCCGGCGTAGCAATCCGCCTGCAGCTCCAGGCGAACCGCCTGGCCCTGCGGGCCGGTGTCGCGCATATCTGCCTTCTCCAGCGTGCCATCCAGGCGCTGAATGTGATGCCCGTACTCGTGGGCGACCACGTAGATCTTGGCGAGCTGACCACCGTCGGACCCAAACTGCGACTCCAGCTCCTGGAAGAAGCTCACATCCACATAGATCGTTTCGTCGGCAGGGCAGTAGAAGGGGCCCGTGGCGGAGCTCGCGGCGCCGCAACCGGTCTGCACGCTGCCCTCGAACACGCGGGCCTGCGCCTCACGGAACTGGATCCCGGAGGCCGGTGCGACCTGCGCCCACACCGAATCCGTCGACTCCACCGAGGCCTGTACCAGGCAGTCATCCCGCTTATTCGCATCCGCACCGGTCTGGCAGTGCTCAAGCTCCCCGCCCTGGGCAGGCTGGTGCTGCTGCTGACCGGCCTGCGGCTGCGTTCCCAGCAGGTCCAGAGGATTGCGGCCGGTAAACAGCATGATCAGCACGATGATCAGGATCACCACGCCACTGGCGCCACCGCCGATTGCGATCCCGCCGCGGCCCGGGCGAAAACCGCCGCCTCCGCCGCCGGAACGGGTGTTGGAGGAGCGGATTTCCGCATTCGGGTTGAAGGTCATGCGTACAGGGTAGAGCGCGCGCGGCGATGGGAAGGCAATGGGGAGGAGGTCACAGCCTCGGCCCATGTTCAGGCGGGGCTGCCTAGCATGAGGGGCGACTGGTCACGACCCTGGGTGCAAGCTCGAGGGCCGCTTGTCGCTGGGAGGTATCCCTCGGGCGGCACCGTCGGCCCCACATGCCGCCCCCGACCGGCGGCGCCCTGCGGGACGAGCCCCAGACCCAAACCACAGCAGCGAGGAGAACACGCATGAACATCGTCGACTGGGCGGTGCAGACGATGAACCAGTGGGGAGGATTCGGCGTTGCCCTGCTGATCTTCCTCGAGAACGTGTTCCCCCCGATCCCCTCCGAGGTGATCCTGCCGCTCGCCGGTGTGGCCGCCGCCGGGCCCGACCACAGCTTCCTCGAGATGCTCGCCTGGTCTGTGGTGGGCTCCGTGACCGGCGCCTGGCTGCTGTACGGGATCGGGCGTCTGCTCGGCCCCGAGCGTCTGCGGCGCCTCTTCATCCGCCTGCCGCTGGTCAACGTGGAGGACTACGACAAGACCGTGGCATGGATGGATAAGCACGGAACCAAGGGCATTTTCTTCGGACGCATGGTGCCGGGGATCCGCTCGCTCGTGTCGATCCCGGCGGGGCTCTACGCAATGCCGATTGGGAAGTTCACCCTGCTCACGGCCGCCGGAAGCACCATCTGGAACACCATCTTCGTGACCTTCGGGTACACCCTCGGTAATAACTGGCACGTGATCGAGCCCTACACCGACGTGATCTCCAAAATCGTCTACGTGCTGATCATCGTGCTGGTGCTGTGGTGGTTTGTGAAACTCGTGCAGCGCGAACGCCGACGTCGCGCCGCCGGCCTGCCCGACCCGGACGCGCATGAACTCTCCAAGCTTGAGGCGCAGGAGAACGAAGGGGAGAGCGCCGAGACGAAGACGGAGGCGCGTGCGGAGACCACCGCGGAGCGAGAGGTCGGGGCGGATGCGCCGGCGGAGACGGAGCGTGAGGCCCGGACGCAGCGTGAGGCCGGGGCGGATGCGTCGGCCGCAGCGGGCCGCGCCGACACCGACCCCGATAACCCCACCCCTGCCAGCCGATGAGCACACCGTCTGTGCAGGGATGTGGCGCCGGAGATAAGCCGCTCAACGGTGAAATGCCTGGTAACACGGCCGCCAAGGGTGGGTCGGCCGATGCGGAACGGGAAGAAGCCGAACGTGAAGTAGGTGTGGGCCCGCACCCGCAGCCCTGGCCCGACGATCCGCGTCTTGACCCCGCCCTGCTCGCTGGCGGCGACCGCCGCAATGTGCTTGACCGCTACCGGTACTGGCGGCGCGACGCGATCATCGCCGACCTCGACGCGCAGCGACACCGCCTGCACATCGCCATCGAAAACCTCGAGCATGACGCCAATATCGGCTCGATCGTGCGCACCGCGAATGCAATGAACGTGGCCGCCTTCCACATCGTGGGGCGCCGACGCTGGAACCGCCGCGGAGCCATGGTCACCGACCGCTACCAGCACGAACACCACCACCCGGATGCCGCGTCCCTGCTGGAGATGGCGCGGGCCGAGGGGCTTGCCGTGGTGGCCGTGGATCTGGTGCCCGGGGCTATGCCGATCGAGCACGCTGTGCTGCCGGAGAGCTGTCTGCTCGTGTTTGGGCAGGAGGGGCCCGGGCTCAGCGCGGAGCTGCTGGCCGGGGCCGATGCGGTGGTGGGCATTACACAGTTCGGTTCGACCCGGTCGATCAATGTGGCGGCTGCCGCTGCGATTGCCATGCACACATGGGTGCGGCAGCACGTGCAGATCCCGGAGGGTCCGCTGGCCTGAGCCGGGGCTGAGGCTTCGGGGCGGTGGGTTGGCCGGGTGTGACCGGTGTGTAGCGCACGGCGGGTTGGGCAGAGCGGCAGGTCGATGCTGAGCGGCCCCGACTAGGCACGAAGTGGCTGGTTGGCCGGGTGGCTGGTCGGCAGGGTGTGACCGGTGCCCAGCACACAGCGTGTTGGGCAGAGCGGCAGGTAGACGCCGCCCGGCGTGCAGACAGAAAAGAGCCCCGGCTCGTCCCCACGAGCCGGGGCCATCCCTTTCCCCCGCGTCTCGGTCCAGGGGACCTCGCCTCCTCCTCAGTCAGCGGGTCCCACCGGTGACGCGTTGCGACTAGTAGACCCCACGAACCGCAACGAAGACTGGGCCAAAGCTCCCGATTTGCTGGGAATCGCGTCCGGTGGGAGAGACAAGTGGCCTCGTACCTGGGCGCCTTGCCGGGGCCGCGTGTGAAAAGGGGACGTGAGCGGCTGTTGCTGTGCATGTTGCACGGCTGGGGCCGCCTCAGTCCCGTTTTGTCCCGCCGACCCGCTTAGCCCCCGCCGCGCCTCGCCTTGCCACCGCAGTTGCTTATCCCGCTGCAGGCCGGCCGGCCTAACCGCCGCTAGTCACCAGCCGCTTTACCCGCGCTCCTCCACCGGCAGCGGCCACTCATGCACGGGCACACCCGTATCCACGTTCTCGCGGTAACGCCGGGTCATCTCCGCCAGCGCCTGCAGTCGCGTGAGGCCACGCAGCTCCAGAGACGTCACCGCGTCGATCTGCCACCGGGCACCATTGCGGCCGCTGCGGGCACGCCCGTGCAGGATCTGCTCGTAGCGGTCCACCACCTGCTGGTCGGCCCCGAGGTCCCGCAGCCCGTCCATGGCGAGTGGGATGAGCGTGTCCACCAGTAGATCGGCCACCCGCACCTTGCCGATGCGCGGCCAGGGGATACGCGCTTCCAGGCCCCAGCGGGCGCAGCTTTCGAAACTCTCGCGGGCCTGCTCGAAGCTTATCCGCGACCACAGGGGGCGGCGTTCATGCACGAGGGTGCGCACGAGCCCATAGAAGAAGGCAGCGTTCGCCGCCATATCCGCGGCGGTCGGCCCCGAGGGCAGCAGACGGTTTTCCAGACGCAGGTGGGGCACATCGGTGCCGGGATCGTAGATCGGCCGGTTCCACCGCCACACGGTGCCGTTGTGCAGCATGAGTTCATGCAGCCGCGGCGCAGCACCGGCCGTGAGCAGCGGTTCTTGCGCCATGGACCGGGATTCGGGGATGAGCGCGGGGAACATCCGCACGTTTTCTTCGAAGAGGTCGAACATGGAGGTGATCCAGCGTTCGCCGAACCAGACGCGCGGGCGCACACCCTGGGCAGCGAACTCCGGGGGCCGCGTGTCGAGGGCCTGGGTAAAGACGGGCACGCGGGTTTCGTGCCAGAGGCGTTTACCGAAGAGGAAAGGCGAGTTGGCGGCTAGCGCGATCTGCGGCCCGGCGATCGCCTGGGCGGCATTCCAGGCGGCGGCGAACTGCTCGGGCGGCACCTGCAGGTGTAGCTGCATGGAGGTGCAGGCGGCTTCGGGGGCGATCGAGTCGAAGGTTTCGTCGATCCCTTTTCCCTCGCCGCGAATGTGCAAGTGCACTTCTTCGCCGCGAGCTTCCATCACGGTGCGTTCGAGGGCCAGGTAGCGGGCGCCGGGGGAGCGCCGGTCGTCGCCGCGGAATA
>JAEWEZ010000085.1 GCA_023389045.1 Actinomycetes bacterium | reverse complement strand
GTCGTAATCGATCCCGGCTTCCTGCAGGGCGGTGCGCACGGCGACCACGTCGGTTGCTTCGCTGAGGATCTCGAAGGTTTCGCCTTCGTCGGTGATCTCCTCGGCGCCGGCGTCGAGCACCACTTCGAGCAGCTCATCCTCGGTGTGCTCACCCTTGGGCAGGGTCACCACACCCTTGCGCTCGAACATGTAGGAGACGGAACCGGAATCGGCCATATTGCCGCCGTTGCGGTTGAAGGCGAGGCGCACCTCGGAAACCGCACGGTTCTTGTTGTCCGTGAGGCATTCGACGAGAACGGCCACACCGCCGGGCGCGTAGCCCTCGTACATGAGGGTTGCGTAGTTTACGCCGCCGCCGTCGAGGCCACCGCCGCGCTTGACGGCGCGGTCGATGTTGTCGTTCGGCACGGAGGACTTCTTCGCCTTCTGGATGGCGTCGAAAAGGGTGGGGTTACCGGCGGGGTCAGGGCCGCCCGTACGCGCGGCGACCTCGATGTTCTTAATCAGCTTGGCAAAGAGCTTGCCTCGCTTCGCATCGATCGCGGCCTTCTTGTGCTTGGTGGTTGCCCACTTGGAATGCCCCGACATGGTTCTCCTTGAATCTGTTTCGTGCTTGCAGCCGCATCATTCTACGGCCTGCCTGCCCGCTGCCTGCACAGGCAGCGGGTGAGGGTGCTCGCGCCTAGGCGCGGGTGACGGGGGCGGTCAGCGCGCCGATCAGACGACGATCCGCGGTGATGCGCTCCAGAAGGTCACGCTCGGCACGGCGATCGCGTGCGGTGCGGCGGGCATGGGTGGCGCGGTGCCGCTGCATCGCAAGTTCAACGGCGCTCGTGATCAGGTCCCGCATCGCCATCCGGGCGAGCGCACCGTGCTTGCCCGCCCATTTTTCGGCCCGACGACGACGCCCCATCCGCACCAGCATCTCCACTTCCTCCGGGGAGAACCAGCCGGCGCGGCCGTAGTCAGAGAGTTGGCGACGCACAATGCGCCGTTCTCTCAGCCGCAGGAAAATCACGATTGCGGCGAGGATCAGGAAGATCGGCACCTGCACGGTGAGATAGAAGCGCACGAAGCTTTCCATCGGGTCGTCGGGGTTGACGGGGAGGAAGAAGGTGGATCCATTCCACAGCCCGTGCAAAACCATTCCACCGGCGAGGCCGGAGAGGCCCAGCCCCCAGTGCAGCATGAAGGAGCGCCGCTCGGCCGCGATCCCGAGCCCCAGGCCGGCAAGGCCGGTGAAGGAGGCGTGCGCGAAGGGCGAGAGGATGCCGCGAAGGAAGAAGGTCGTCCAGAATCCCTTGATGTCACCCGCGGCCTGCGCTTCATGGAAGGAACGCGCGAAGTACAGGATGTTCTCGGTAAAGGCGAAGCCGCCGGCGATCAGCGCGGCATAGACAACCCCGTCGATCGGGCCGCTGATCCGCCGCATCCGGGGGAAAAGCCCCATCAGCACCAGCAGCAGCAAGCCCAGCGATTTGAAGGCTTCCTCCAGGACGGGCGCTTGGATGGCGGCGCCGATGAACTCCACGGTGAGGACGTGGGGTTTTCCTTCCGGCAGTGCCCAGCGCATGAACGTGCCCGCGAACAGAAGCGTGAGGCCCACCGAGGCGATTGCTCCCCAGGAGAAGGCGAAGATGAGCGAGCCTTTGGTTTGCGGTGTGTAGCGGTCGATCCACCACACGGCAAGAAGCACGATCGCAACCGGCACCAGGGCGGCAGTGAAAGCCACGAGGGAGGTGCCAAAGCCCATGGGGCGGAAAACCGTCCAGATCAGAACGGCAACGCCGATCACGATGAGGACGATGCCGAAGATATTCATGCCCCAGCGCAGCAACGGGGATGAAAACCAGCTTTGGCCGCGGCGGGCGGCCCGTGATGGCTCGGGTAGGCGCGCAGTCACGGGACGGGCCACGTCGTAGCGGTATTCACGGCCAGACAGCGCAGGATCCTGCGGCCTCGCAACCGGGGGGCCGGCAGGGCGAGCAGCGGCAGGATGCGGAACGACGGGTTGGTCGAGAACGGGGCCGGGCGGCACCGACGGGCGGGGCTCTGGGCGCGGCGCGTTATTCGTCGTGCTCATCCCGAGTGGTCCTCCTCGTCCTCCCCGCTGCTTCCGGGCAGGTCACTCCCCTGCAACCGCCAGTCAGCGCGGTCGTCGCGGCCAGATCACAGCTACCGATCGGCCGCGGTCATCGTAGCGCAGCGCACGTCGGACTCACCGCTTACTCACACTGACGTCCCCCGTCGGCAGCTCGCGTCTCCCCCATCGGCCCCTCAGAGGATCTACCGGGAGGCTCCCACCACCCCGGGGCGCGTTTACTGTGCGGGCTGCGGCCACGCCTCGGCGTACATCCGACGGGTGTCGGCCAGCAGGTACGGCACCGCTTTGGTGCGCGCCACGATCGGCAGGAAGTTCGCATCCCCCTTCCATCGAGGCACCACATGCTGGTGAAGATGCGCGGCGATCCCTGCCCCGGCCACCTCCCCCTGGTTCATGCCCAGGTTGAAGCCCGCCGGGTTCGACACCTTCCGCACCACCCGCATCGCCGTGCGGGTCAGCGCAGCCACCTCGGCCACTTCCTCCTCCGTGAGGTCGGTGTAGTCACTCACATGGCGGTAGGGGCAGATCAGGAGGTGCCCGGCGTTGTACGGGTACAGGTTCATGATCACGAAGGCGACCTGGCCCCTATAGACGATCAGGGCGTCCTCATCGCTGCGTTCGGGTCCGGCGCAGAAGGGGCACTGGTGGCGGTCAGCGGGGTCGCTCGGTTTGTTTTCCCCGCCGATGTAGACCACGCGGTGCGGGGTCCACAGGCGCTCAGTGTCATCGGGGATGCCCGCGAAGTCGCGGGCATCCTCCCACTGGGGGGCCGGCTGCGGCTCATCCGTCGCAGCCGGCTGCTGAGAGGTCTCCGGGGCGTGATCGGAGGTCATCTCACACCTGGACTTTGTCCCGGATCGCGGTGACGATCCGCTCGACCGCCTCATCCACGGGGATCCCGTTGTCCTGCGAGCCATCGCGCATACGGAAGGAGACCGCACCGGCCGCCTGGTCATCCCCGCCCGCGATCAGCAGGTAGGGCACCTTTTCCTTGGTATGGGTGCGGATCTTCTTCTGCATGCGGTCATCGGAGGAATCCACCTCGACGCGCACCCCGCGGGCCCGCAGTTTCTGCGCCACTTCTTCGAGGTAGGGCACGAACTCGCCGGCCACCGGGATCCCGACCACCTGCACCGGGGCGAGCCAGACCGGGAAGGCGCCGGCGTAATGCTCCAGGAGCACACCGAAGAAACGCTCGATTGACCCGAAGAGGGCTCGGTGGATCATCACCGGACGCTGCCGGGACCCGTCGGGCGCCGTGTACTCCAGGTCGAAACGCTCCGGAAGGTTGAAGTCGAGCTGGATGGTGGACATCTGCCAGGTGCGGCCGATCGCGTCCTTGGCCTGCACGGAAATCTTCGGGCCGTAGAAAGCGGCGCCGCCCGGATCGGGAACCAGCTCCAGGCCAGAGGCGGTGGCGACCTCTTCGAGGGTGCGGGTGGCTTCCTCCCACACATCGTCATCGCCCACGAACTTCTCGGGGTTCTTGGTGGACAGCTCCAGGTAGAAGTCGTCTAGGCCGTAGTCCTTGAGCAGGTTCAGCACGAACTCGAGAACCGTGGTGAGTTCCTGATGCATCTGCTCGCGGGTGCAGTAGATGTGCGCATCGTCCTGGGTGAAGCCGCGGGCGCGGGTGAGGCCATGCACCACACCGGACTTCTCATTGCGATACACGGTGCCGAACTCGAACAGGCGCAGCGGCAGGTCGCGGTAGGAGCGCCCGCGCGAGCGGAAGATCAGGTTGTGCATCGGGCAGTTCATGGGCTTGAGGTAGTAGTCCTGGCCCTGCTTGGTGATGTTGCCCTCGGCGTCGCGCTCTTCATCCATATGCATCGCCGGGTACATGCCGTCGCTGTACCAGTCCAGGTGACCGGAGGTGCGGAACAGCTGTCCCTTGGTGATGTGGGGGCTGTTGACGAAGGAGTAGCCGGATTCGACGTGGCGGCGCCGCGAATAGTCCTCCATCTCCATGCGGATCATCGCGCCCTTGGGATGGAAGACCGCCAGGCCCGAGCCGATCTCATCGGGGAAGGAGAAGAGGTCCAGCTCATTGCCAAGGCGGCGGTGATCGCGACGCTCAGCCTCCGCGATCCGCTCCTGGTAGGCCTTCAGCTCCTCCTTGCTGGGCCAGGCGGTGCCGTAGATGCGCTGCAGCATCGGGTTCTTTTCGCTGCCACGCCAGTACGCGGCGGCGGAGCGGGTGAGGGCGAAGCCGTTGCCAATCAGTTTGGTGTCGGGCAGGTGGGGGCCGCGGCACAGGTCGGTCCAGACGGTTTCACCGCGACGGTCGACGTTGTCGTACATGGTCAGGCCGCCTTCGCCGACCTCGACGCTGGCTCCCTCGGCCGCATCCCCGGCCTGGGACTTCAGACCGATCAGTTCGAGCTTGTACGGCTCGGAGGCCTCCTCGGCGCGGGCGTCATCATCGCTGATCTCGCGGCGCACGAAGCGCTGGCCGCTCTTGACGATGCGGGCCATTTCCTTTTCGAGGGCTTTGAGCTGCTCCGGGGTGAAGGGCTCGGCCACATCGAAGTCGTAGTAGAAACCGTCGACGATGGGTGGGCCGATGCCCAGCTTGGCGTCGGGGTTCACCTTCTGCACCGCCTGGGCGAGCACATGCGCGGTGGAGTGGCGCAGGATCTGCAGGCCGTCGGGGCTGGAGATCTCCACCCCTTCCACGCACTGTCCGGCTTCCAGGGTGGTATCGAGGTCGCGCAGTTCACCGTCGATCCGCAGGGCCACGATCTCGCGCCGGCCCTCGTACAGCGCAGTTCCGGTGGTGCCCGGCTCGATCTGCTGCGGGTTTCCGTCGAGGGTGATGTCCAGCTGCGCCATGGGGCATGTCTCCTAGGTTGGGTCCGAACCGGCCCACAATGCCGGCTCCACCATCCATGGTAGACGCGCCGGTAGGTTCTCTTGGGTGCAGACGGGGTGATGCTTATCGTGCTCGCAGCGCCGTGGTGGCGCGGCGGCGGCCCCTCGTCGTGTCCTCGCAGCGCCGTCGGGTGGACCGGAGAGCCCCCATCACAGTCGTGTCATCACAGTTGTGTCTGCGAGCCGCAGGGCTACGGCACGGGGCAGCGCGCCGGATTGCCTCCAAGGCTCCGGGCCTTTCAACGGCGGGGATCCGGACCCTTGAGCAGCGTCCGTTCCTTTGAGCGGCGAGGCTCCGGGCCTTTAACGGGCAGGCTCAGCGTGATCGTCGACCCTTCACCGAACCAGGATTCCAAGCCTGCTTTCCCACCGTGACGCTCAATAATCGCGCGGACCATCGGCAGGCCCAGCCCGGAGCCTTCAATCCCGTGGACGTCCCGGGAGCGCCCCAGCTCTTCCCAGACCAGCTGCTGGTCCTCAGGCCGAATCCCCTGCCCGGTATCGGCGATCTCGAGCACCACCTCCTCGGCCTCGGCGCGCCCCCGAATCTCAATCGCATCCCCCGGCCGGGAGTACTTCACGGCATTGGTGAGCACATTCATCAGCGCCAGAAACAGCAGATCCCCGTCCCCCACAATCGACGGCAGGGGGCGTGGTGCCGTCGGCAGGGAGACATGAATCCGACGGTCTTTCGCACCCGGAACCTCCGCAATGGCCAGCACAGTTTCCGCAACGAGCGCGGAGGGGTCCACCTGGCTTAGTTCGAGTTGGGTGTGTTCGAGTTCCGTGATCTTGCGCAGGTCGCTCAGCAGACCGGTGAGCCGACGGGCCTGAGCATCGATACTGGCGCGCTGCCGCGGGGAGGGTTCGTCGGCAATCGCCGCTCGGATTCCCTGGATCGGGTTTTTGATCTCGTGGTCGAGGCGGGAGAGGAGCCGACGACGGCTTGCCGCGTGTTCGCTCAGCATCCGACGCTGACTGCGCTTCGCCTCAAAACCCAGAAACACGGCGGTGATCAGGGCGGGAAGTAGGGCTAGCGCGATGAGGGCGCCCAGGACGAGCGGCAGCCAGGGCAGAGAGAAGGAGACGTAGAAGCTGTCGCGGCTACCCAGCGCCCACCAGGGCAGGCTGATCACGAGCCCAAGCACCACGGGAATAACCATCGCGGCGATGAGAATCCTGATGGTTCGATTCATGCCTTCTCCACCGGACGCGCAAAGCGATATCCGAGGCCGGGGATGGTTCCAATCGCTTGCGATGTTTCCTCGTCATCAGCGAGGACGCGACGGATTTCCGCAATCCGATGATCGACGGCGCGGGTGGTGACGATCGCGTCGAAACCCCAGACGGTGTGCAGCAGACGGTCCCGGTCAAACACCTCATCCGGATGGGACATCAAAAACTCGAGAAGAGCGAAAGCGCGCGGCGTGAGTTGCTTCTCCCGGTCGTGCACGAAGACGCGACGAGCCGGCCGATCAATCCGCAGCGCACCGGAACGCAATCCGGTCGCGGCGCTCAGGGGAACGGCGCCCTGGCCGCTGCGGCGGAGCACGGCCCGGATCCGGGCGAGCAACTCTTGCGGATCAAAGGGCTTATTCAGATAGTCATCGGCACCCTCGTCCAGGGCAGCCGCTCGCTCAAAGCTCTCCCCCACCTGGGTCAGCAGGATCACCGGGAGCCACTCATGACCTGCGCGGATGCGACGCAGTGCCTCCCGGCCATCCATCACCGGCATCATCACGTCGAGGATGACGAGATCCGGTGTGGCATGAGCGATCGCGTCAAGGGCAGCTGCCCCGTCGGCCTCGACTCTCACCTCCAAGCCACTACGTTCGAGCACGCCACGCAAGTGTTCGCGAATGGTGTCGTCGTCATCCACGAGCAGAACCTGGGGGCGGCCTGCCGTGGATGCGCTGGGGTGAGAGCCGGCGCCGATACTCATGACGGCGGATTCTGGGAAGACGCCACCGAGTTCAGCGTGGGCGGTGGACCGGTACGCGAAACCGACTACCTGAGGCTAGACGGCGCAGTTCAAGGCGCACTTGCCACGATCGCTTCGGACCGGGTGCTTGTCGCAACCAACCGGGGGTAGCTCAGCCTGGTTCGTCTGCGTCGAGGTCGGCTGCGCGAGCTGTGGAGCACGCGCATCGGGCCTGTGCACCGTGGTGCGGCCATCGATGCCGAACGCGGACTCGCGTATGTGCCGAGCGCAGATCACTGCCTCTACGCCGCGCATCTGGATGACGGCTCCATCCGTCACCGCACCTGGCTACCCCACCCGATTGCCTCCACCCCGCTGCTCATCGAAGACCGCGGAGAAAAGTCGATCATCGTGGCTACCGGAAACCGACTGGCACGCATCGATGAGGAGAGGCGCATCCAGTGGGATGTCCCCATTCCGCAGCAGTCCACCGGGCGTCCCCCCCTCATCGACGACACACTGGTTGTCGGCGTGGGTGACGGCACGGTGCGCGGCTATGCGCTCGGCGACGGGGCTGAGAAGTGGTCTTTAAACACCACCGATAAGACAGGCGACTACCGGCGGCTGCTGTACGGGCCGTGGAACTGCGTCGTCCGGGACCTCGGCAACGGGGCCGCGCTGGTGGGCACGGTGGCGGCAATGTTCGCCGTCGATGCGGCAAGCGGTGCGGCGCGCTGGGAGGCAAAGGTATCCGCTATGTACTCCCCGCCGATCCTGCTGGAGGACGGCCGCATTCTCGCCGTGCAGGAAAACAAGAAGCCGATGCTGATCGACCCTACAAACGGGGCGACGAAGGGCATCGGGGACGACGGCCTGATTTCGCTGGATGCGGGGCCTGTGGCAGTGCCCGGAACCGCCCTCGCGCTGCATGTGTCCCACGGTGGCATCCTCACCGTGATCGATACGGCGCGCCCCAGCATGCGGCGCCTGCGGCAGATCGGTACCGCACGGGTTCACTCCACTCCCGCACTGATCAATCAGGGCTGGACCCTCATCGTCGGGGACCAAGACGGCTTGCTGCGTGCCCTGGACGTGTCCGCGGTGCGGTAGCCCCCGAAGTACGACCAGATGACGAAGGTGTCCAGACGACGAAGGTGTCCAGACGACGAAGGTGACCAGACGACGAAGGTGACCAGACGACGAAGGCCCCGCACCGTGTGGTGCGGGGC
>JAEWEZ010000084.1 GCA_023389045.1 Actinomycetes bacterium | reverse complement strand
GTACGGGGAGGTGAGGGGCCGACGGGGTTGGTGCCGACGGGGTGAGCGCCGACGGGGTGAGCGCCGACGGGGTTGAGACGGGCCGGTTCCGCGCGACATGCGTGCACAGCGGGCTGATGGCACCTCGCCTCGCAACCACGGTCCACCTAATCCCAGGCCCGAGAGTCTCTGGGCCCACCGCCCCCGTCGTGAGACGATCCCACGGTGAGCACCCCGAGCGACAGCACCTCACCGACCACGCCCGTACACGACTGGGATCCCCTGGCTGCAACCCGCCAGAGCGATGACCCGCCGCTCGACGTGCTGCTCTCCGGCACCGTCTTCTTCGACATCGTCTTCACTGGCCTCGACCGCATGCCCGGGCCGGGGGAGGAACTGTGGTCCAAGGGCCTCGGCTCCAGCCCCGGTGGCATCGCCAACCTCGCCACTGCCACGGCTCGTCTGGGCCTGCGCACCGGCTTGGTCGCCGGCTTCGGCGATGACGCCTACGCCGACTGGATGTGGCAGGTCATGCAGGATGAGGAAGGGATCGACCTGTCAGCCTCGCGCCGCTTCGAGAACTTCCACTCGCATCTGACGGTGTCGATCGCCGCGCATGATGACCGCTCCATGGTCACCCACGGCCACTCCCTGCCCGAGCCTCTCTCCACCCTGGTGCTGCGGGCGCCCCGCTCCCGCGCAGCCGTGGTGGATCTGGCCGGGGAAACCGGCTGGTGGGCGCAGCTTGCCGCAGGTGGGACGAAGATTTTCGCCGACATCGGCTTCGATGAGAGCGGGCGCTGGGATCCCGCCGACCTTGCCCCGCTCGCTCACTGCCACGCCTTCACCCCGAATGCGGTCGAGGCCATGAACTACACCCGCACGGAGACCCCGGATCGGGCGGTGCGAGCCCTTGCCGACCGGGTTCCGCTCGCCGTGGTGACCGACGGTTCCGCCGGTTCCTATGCGATCGACTCCTCCACCGGGGAAGAGGCTTACTGCCCAGCGGTTCCCGTGACAGCTTTGGATCCGACGGGCGCTGGCGATGTGTTCGCCGCCGGGATCGTGCTGGGGACGCTTGCCGCTTGGCCGCTCGAGGAACGCCTGAAGTTCGCCTCGCTCTGCGCGGCGCTCGCCGTGCAGCAGTTCGGCGGGTCGCTCGCGGCTCCTGGCTGGGGTGACCTCGCGGACTGGTGGCGTCAGCTTACCGCCGCGGCCGATGCCGGCAATCTGCGCGCCAAGTACACGGCGGATCGGTATCGCTTCCTGGCCGATGTGGTGCCGACCTGTGCTGTGCAGGGGCGCCGACGGGCGCAGGGCACCTTCGCGTTGCGCTCGGACGCAGATCGTCACTGACGACGCGTGCACGGTGCGGGCATAACGCTCGCGCCTGCATTTATCCGCGGAAAAACGGGCGAAGAATAGCCTTTCCTAAGCGATTTATAGGCGCCAAAAAGTGCGTTTTAGATTTGCCGTAGCCAACCTCAGATAAGCCTATCCTTGCTGGTCAGATGAGAATTTTCGGTTTATGGTCGGCATATGGAGAGCATCGGCCGTTTCGTGAAAGAGTATCCGTGGGTGGCATCCACCCTCGGAATAGGCCTCGCTGTTTTTGGGCTTCATCTGGCAGAAATGCCGCAGGCGGGGCGTTGGGTGGCAACCATTTATGTGGCCGCCTTCGTTCTCGTGACCGCGATCGACATGATCCGCGATGTGCTCCGCGGCCACTTTGGGCTCGACATCCTCGCGCTCGTGGCCATGATCTCCACCCTCGCGGTGGGCGAATACGTGGCCGCCCTGATCGTCGTTCTCATGCTCTCCGGCGGTGAAGCCCTCGAGGACTATGCCGCCCGCCGCGCGACCCGCGACCTCGACGCCCTCCTCACCCAAACCCCGCGCACGGCGCATCGTGTGCTGAGCGGTGGTGAGGGGCGAACCCTCAGCGAGCGCAGCCATGGCGAGGACCCGTCGGCCGCACGCATCGAAGATGTCGATGCTGAGCAGATCGCGGTAGGCGACCACCTGCTGGTCCGGCCCTCCGAAGTCGTGCCCATCGATGGCGAACTGCTCTCCGAACACGGCGAGTTCGATGAATCCTCGCTGACCGGGGAGAGCCTGCCGGTCAGTAAAAAAGCTGGCCAGGACGTGATGTCGGGGTCGGTGAATGGGCAGCGGGCCGTGCTGATCGCCGCGACCCGCGCCGCCAAGGACTCCCAGTTCCAGCAGATGGTCGCGCTCGTGCGGGAAGCCGAAAAAGCCAAAGCACCGATCGTGCGCCTGGCCGACCGCTACGCGGTGCCCTTCACCATCGTGGCCCTCGCGATTGCCGCGCTCGCCTGGGCGCTATCCGGGGATCCCGTGCGCTTTGCCGAAGTGCTCGTGCTCGCGACGCCGTGCCCGCTGCTGATCGCGGCGCCGGTGGCCTTCATGGGTGGGCAGGCGCAGGCTTCCCGACGCGGCGTGATCGTCAAGGGTGGCGCCGTGCTCGAGGCGCTCAGCCGAGTGCGCACCGCCGTCTTCGACAAAACCGGAACCCTCACCCGTGGGCGTCCGATCCTGGTGGATGTGCAGCCTGCCCGGGATATAGAGCCGACGGAGCTCCTGCGTCTAGCGGCCTCGGCGGAGCAGTACTCCTCGCATGTGCTCGCCGCGGGGATCCGCGAGGCGGCCGTGGCACAGGGGATTCGCCTGGCGAGCTCCCAGGATGCCGAGGAGCAGGCCACCCATGGCGTGCGCGCCGTGATCGAGGGGCGCACCGTGGTGGTCGGCAAGAAGGCCTACATCGAATCGGAAACCGGCCCGGTTCCCGCACCCACGCTGGAAGCAGGCCAGGCCGCTGCGTACGTGAGCATCGACGGCACCTACGCCGGGGTTTTGCTGCTGGCTGATGAGGCGCGACCCGAGGCCGCGCAGACCGTGCACTGGCTCGGCGAGCAACGCGTGCAGCGCATCATGATGCTCACCGGTGATGCCGAGGCCACCGCCCAGCACGTTGCCACGCAGCTCGGCATCGGGGAAGTGCACGCCGGCCTGCTGCCGCGCGACAAGGTGCGTCTGGCCGCTGAAGCGCAGCCGCGCGCTGTGCTCATGGTGGGCGACGGCGTAAACGATGCTCCGGTGCTCGCCAGCGCCGATGTGGGAATCGCGATGGGTGTCAACGGTGCGACGGCCGCCGGTGAGGCTGCTGACGGTGTGGTGCTGCGCGACTCCCTGCGCCCCGTGGTGGAAGTGGTTGCGGTGGCCCGGCACACCGTGAGCGTGGCGCTGGTGGCGATCTGGATCGGCATCGTGATGAGCGTCGGGCTCATGCTGGTGGCAACCACCGGCCTGATCCCGGCCGTGGTCGGTGCACTCCTGCAGGAAGTGATCGACCTTGCCGCGATCCTCTACGCCCTGCGGGCGCTTGCCACCCCGCGCTCGCTGCGGAACCTCCCGGGGG
>JAEWEZ010000062.1 GCA_023389045.1 Actinomycetes bacterium | reverse complement strand
CATCGGCGAGCGCCGTGCACTGATGCGCGGCCGGGTCGGCGAGCACGTCGAGCACCTCATGGGTTTCTTCCAGGAGGTAGCGGGAAAGGCTCGCGTGGGTTTGCTGATGCGTCCAGGCATCACCCTCGGGGGCACGCAGCGCGTCCATCACCTCGACGGCGCGTAGCAGCTGCCCGCCGCGCACCGCAGTGCACTCCTCAGGTACCGAAGGCGGCTGGCGAGAGCCCCCGGTCTCGGGTTGCGCCGAGGGCTCTGCGGGATCGTCGTGCGGCGAGGTGTCGTGGATATTCACGCTCAGGAGGCTACCGAGGGAGGCCGCAGCGTGGCGATCACCTTGCGTGCCCACTCCAGAAGGTCGTGGTCACGCAGTTCCTGGCCGCCGAAGCGACTGGTCGTCGGGCGCGGAACCAGTACCTGCCGGGTGGCGGGTTTGAGCAGCGTTCCCGGGTAGAGACGTTTCATGCGCATAGCGGCCGAATCCGCCACCTCCAGGTGCGCAAAGCGGATCATCTTCCCCTGGGCGAGGACTTCGTCGATCCCGGCGGCACGGCAGTCGATGCGGAATCGCGCCACATCCAGAAGCACCTCGACCGGCGGCGGCACCGCCCCGTAACGGTCTTCCAGTTCGGCCCGTACCTGGTCCACCTCGGCGATCTCGCGTACCGCCGAAAGCTTCGAGTAGGCCTCCAGGCGCAGCCGCTCCGAGGCGATGTACTCGTGTGGCACATGCGCATCCAGGGGCAGCTCGACGCGAACGTCTTTTTCGGGGGCGGAGGCTTCACCGCGGAAGGCGGCAACGGCCTCGCCAACCATCCGCACATACAGGTCGAAGCCCACCCCGGCGATATGCCCGGACTGTTCATCGCCAAGCAAGTTGCCGGCGCCGCGGATCTCGAGGTCCTTCATGGCCACCTGCATGCCGGCACCGAGATCGGTGTTCGCGGCAAGGGTGCTCAGGCGGTCATGGGCGGTTTCCGTGAGCGGCTTCATCCCGTCGTACAGGAAGTAGGCGTAGGCGCGTTCACTGGAGCGGCCCACGCGTCCGCGCAGCTGATGCAACTGGCTGAGGCCAAAGCGATCCGCACGCTGCACGATCAGGGTGTTCGCATTGGCGATATCCAGGCCGGTTTCCACGATGGTGGTGCAGACGAGCACGTCGAACTCTTTTTCCCAGAAGTCGACGATGACGCGCTCGAGCTGCGTTTCATTCATCTTGCCGTGGGCGACGCGGATGCGCGCATCGGGAACTAGTTCCTGCAGGTGGGCGGCCACTCGGTCAATGTCTTCGACCCGGTTGTGGACGTAGAAGACCTGGCCTTCGCGCAGCAGTTCGCGTCGGATGGCGGCGGTGATCTGTTTGTCATCGGAGGGGCCGACGTAGGTGAGCACCGGGTGGCGCTCCTCCGGGGGCGTGGCGAGCATCGACATTTCGCGGATCCCCGTCACAGCCATCTCCAGGGTGCGCGGGATCGGGGTGGCGCTCATCGAGAGAACGTCGACGTTGGTGCGCAGCGCTTTGAGGGTTTCCTTGTGCTCCACGCCGAAGCGCTGTTCCTCGTCGATGATGAGAAGCCCGAGGTCCTTGAAGCGCACCTTACCGGTGAGCAGACGGTGGGTTCCGATCACCACGTCGACCGTGCCCTGGGCAATCCCCTCGATGATCTCCTCGGACTCTGCGGCGCTCTGGAATCGCGAGAGGCCCTTCACCGTGACCGGGAAGCCGGCATAGCGCTCCGAGAAGGTCTCCAGATGCTGCTTGGCTAGGAGCGTCGTCGGGGTGAGCACCGCGACCTGCTTGCCCTCCTGCACGGCCTTGAAGGCGGCGCGGACGGCGATCTCTGTTTTTCCGTAGCCGACGTCGCCGAGGATCAAGCGATCCATTGGCACGGGTTTTTCCATATCGCGTTTGACGTCTTCGATTGTCGAGAGCTGATCGGGGGTTTCGACGTATTCAAAGGCGTCTTCGAGTTCGCGCTGCCAGGGGGTGTCGGGACCGAAGGCGTGCCCGGGGGCGGCCTGCCGGGCCGAGTACAGGCGCACGAGTTCATCGGCGATCTCGCGAATGGCTCGCCGTGCCCGGGACTTGGTTTTCGCCCAGTCGGCCCCGCCCATCCGGTTCACGGAGGGTTCTTCACCACCGACATAGCGGGTGACCTGGTCGAGCTGGTCGCTCGGCACGTAGAGGCGGTCCCCGGGCTGTCCCTTCTTGGAGGGCGCGTATTCGATGACCAGGTATTCGCGGGTGGCGCGTTTGGCACCGGCGCCGACGACGCGGCTGGTCATCTCCACGAAGCGCCCAACCCCGTGATGGGCGTGGACGACGTAGTCACCGGGGGTGAGCTGGAGGGGATCGACCACATTGCGTCGGCGCGAGGGCATCTTGGCTTGCGCGCCGCGGCGGGCACCGGATTTGCCGGTGAGGTCACGTTCGGTGACGAGGATGAGCCGGGCGTCCTCATCGAAGAATCCGTCGAGGAAGGGGCCGACGGTGACGACGGCGTCCCCGGCCTCCACCGGATCGTTCAGCTGGGGCCGATACACGGCAGGCAGTCCCTCACTGCGCAGTTGCTCGGCCGCGTGCCGGGCACCGCCGGGGCCGGCCATTGTCGCGATGACATGCCATCCGTCGAGTCGTCGCCGTTCGAGATCACGGGCCGCCTCGGCCGGTTTCCCACTGAAACCGGGGTGGGTGTGGGTGCTCCCGGTGAGGTCCACATCGTGGTCGAGGCCGAAGGAGGCGAGGGTGAACCACGGGCGGCCGGCGGCCGTGACATGCTCGCGGGCCTCATCCAGCGGCACGAAACTGGCGGCGCCCACGTCGATCGGGAGCCCTCCCCCGGCGGCGGCGCTGGACCAGGCCGCAGCCAGGAACTCATCGGTGGTGGCCACGAGTTCAGCGGCGCGGGCCCGCGTCTTCTCGGGGTCGATCACGAGGAAGCGTGCCCCGGCCGGGATGGTGTCGCTGACCTGCTCCATCCGGTCCACGAGCACGGGGCTCAGAGATTCCATGCCCTCGACAGCGATCCCTGCGGCGATCCGCTGCAGCAGGTCGCGCACCCCTGGAAGGTCCTCGGCGCGTGCGGCAGCACGTTCCCGCACCTCATCCGTGAGCAGGATTTCGCGGCAGGCGGGGGCGTCCAGGCCATGCGGCACGACCTCGAGGGAGCGCTGATCGGCGACGGAGAACCAGCGGATGTCGTCGATCTCATCACCGAAGAGGTCCACGCGCACGGGATGCGGTTCGGTGGGCGGGAACACGTCGAGGATGCCGCCGCGCACCGCGAACTCTCCACGCCGAGAGACCATGTCCACCCGCACATAGGCGGCATCGACGAGGTCCTGTTCGAGACGCTCTAGCGGATAGTCA
>JAEWEZ010000166.1 GCA_023389045.1 Actinomycetes bacterium | reverse complement strand
TGCTGCGCGTGATGCGCGCTGGTCACCCCGGCATTCTCATCCTTCAATGGGGAGCCGACGGGTGCCTCGGCCTCTGCACCGTCGGCCCCATCGGGATGGTTCCCTGAGATCACAGAATCCGCATGAGCCGAGCTGTAACCGCCACGGGCCTCATCACGCACGACCTTCCCGCCGATCAGTTCCACCACACGCTTCTGCATGCGGTCCACCGCGTGACGGTCATGCGTTGCCATCAGCACTGTGGTGCCGCGGCTATTAATCTCTTCGAGCAAGGCGAGAATCCCCTGCGAGGTGGAGGGGTCCAGGTTGCCGGTGGGCTCATCACACAGCAGGATCGACGGTCGGTTCACGTAGGCTCGAGCGATCGACACACGCTGCTGTTCACCGCCGGAGAGCTCATGCGGGAGTCGCTTACCCTTGCCCTCCAGACCCACCATTTCGAGCATTTCCGGAACCAGGCGGCGCACCACACGGCGCGGAGTGCCGATCACCGCGAGGGCGAACTCGATGTTCTGATACGCGGTTTTGGACGGCAGCAGTCGGAAATCCTGGAAGACCATGCCGATGTCACGGCGCAGGGCCGGCACTTTCCAGGACGGGATGGTGGAGAGGTCCTTACCCGCCACATAGACCGTGCCCGAGGTCGGGGTGGTTTCTTTCAGCACCAGGCGCATCATCGTGGACTTGCCGGAGCCGGAAGCGCCGATGAGGAACACAAACTCCCCGCGCTCAAACTCAATGTTGAGGTTATCCAGGGCGGGGGTGCTGCCGCGCAGATACGTCTTGGTGACGTCGTCGAATCGGATCACAGGAAGCCTGACCGGTTTGGGGATACTGCCACTGGCCAGGGTAGGGGGAACGACCGACTTTTTCCGGGAGGTGAATCACCCAGAGAGGTCAAGCCTTGGTCAAGGATCACGGCGCCGTCAGCACTGGAGCGGCGCTGAGCCTGCGCCGAGTAGGCGCTCAGTCCTCCGAATCGCCCTTGTTCTGCTCCGCGCGCCAGCGGATCCCGGCATCCACGAAACCGTCGATCTCACCGTCGAAGACCGACTGCGGATTGCCTTCCTGGTACTCGGTGCGCAGGTCCTTGACCATCTGGTACGGGTTCAGCACGTAGGAGCGCATCTGATCACCCCAGCTGGCCTTCACGTCACCGGCCAGCTCCTTGCGCTTGGCGTCCTCTTCCTGCTTCTTCAGCAGCAGCAGGCGGGACTGCAGCACGCGCAGGGCCGCAGCACGGTTCTGGATCTGCGACTTTTCGTCCTGCATCGAGACCACCAGGCCGGTGGGCAGGTGGGTCATGCGCACGGCGGAGTCCGTCGTGTTCACCGACTGACCACCGGGACCGGAGGAGCGGAACACGTCGATCTTCAGATCCGATTCGGGGATCTCGATGTGGTCCGTGGACTCGATCAGCGGGATCACTTCGACGGCCGCGAAGGAGGTCTGGCGACGGCCCTGGTTATCGAAGGGGCTGATGCGCACCAGGCGATGCGTGCCGCCTTCCACCGACAGGGTGCCGTAGGCGAAGGGCGCGGAGACCTCGAAGGTCACGGACTTCAGGCCGGCCTCTTCGGCGTAGGAGGTGTCCATCACCTTGGTCGAGTAGCCGTGGCGTTCTGCCCAGCGCAGGTACATGCGCATGAGCATTTCGGCGAAGTCGGCGGCATCCACGCCACCGGCGCCCGCGCGAATGGTCACCACGGCATTGCGCTCGTCGTACTCACCCGAGAGCAGGGTGCGCACCTCGAGTTCGTCGAGAGCCTTCTTGATGGAAGCGAACTCGTTTTCCGCCTCGGTGAGGGTGTCGGCGTCGTCTTCCTCAGCGGCCAGTTCCACCATCACTTCGAGGTCATCCACACGCTGTGCGAGTTCACCGATGCGCCGGCGTTCCGCCTGGGCGTGGGACAGAGCGGAGGAGACCTTCTGAGCGTTTTCGACGTCATCCCACAGATCCGGGGCGGAGGCCTCCTTCTCCAGCTCGGCGATCTTGCGATCGAGGGCGTCGATGCCCGTCACCTGCTCAATCGACGACAGGGTCGAACGCAGGTGCGGGATCTCTTCGGAGAAGTCGATGGTGGCCACGAGGCACGAGTCTACGGCAGACCGAGCCGCGAGGCTCCGCGCGCAGGCAGATACGGTGCGGTGCGAATACTCACGCAGCGACGAACCCCGCACTCCCCTCCCCGGGATTTACTCGGCGCGTGCCTCTCCCACCACCCGCAAGGGGATGGGGCTGCGCGCACCCCGGGTAAACCAGCCGACGAGCGGCGGATGCGTCTGCGCCTGTAGCTCCACCGTGACCGTGCCATCAGCACCCACGGTGATCTCCCCGATGCGAAGGTTCTCTAGGCGCGCGGACGGGTCGGGGGAATCGCGCAGGTACTCCACGACGCGTTGCCGGGCCAGTTCCGGATTCACGGAGCGTCCGGTGCGCTCGGCATACAGCGGGTCGGAGTCGAGGGCCTGGGAGGCGGCGAGCGCAGCGGCATCGGCGCAGTGCTGCAGGCCATTGCGTTCCAGGTTCACACCGGTCACGGCGGTCCCCATCCCGATCACCATCAGGATCACGACGAGTACTCCGATGATGAGCACGGTGAGTGTGCCGGCATCCTCGCGGAGCCTCTCCCCTAACCGGGTACGGCGTTCACGTTCATGGACACGGCTTTGGCGCCCCTCCGTTGGCTCCGGCGAAGGGCACGGGCCATCTGCTACGCGTGCCGGCCCGGTGCTCATGCGCGATGTACTCATGGGCGCGCTCCGCGCTGTACTCATGGGCGCGCTCCGCGATGTTCATCGACCCGGATGGTCTGTTGGGAGCCGACGGATACCGGGCCGGCCTCACCCAGCACAGGCCCCACTCCGGGCACCTGCACGGGAATGCGTACACGAGCGGTGATCGTGGCGCCGGGGCTCGCGCAGGGAGTCTCTGAACAGGTCACGTCGAGAACGTCCCCGGCGTCGAGATCGAAATCGGCGAGGACCATCTCGGCATGGGCCCTGCTGCGTTCAGCAGCCACCTTGTCATCCCCCTCCATGGAGTAGATACGGGCGGTGTCTCGCGCGATCACATCTGCGGCGAAAACGGCCGATTGCACTGATCCGAGCGTGAGAACGAGATAGAGGCAGGGAACGAGGAGCGCCACCGCAAGGACCACGAACTCCACCAGGGTGTTGCCCTCATCCTCGGCGCACCGCTTCCAGGCAGAGCCCGCGCGGCGGTCGTGCACAGTCCCAGACCTCTGGCCCGTCATGGCTGCCCCTCCTCCTCCGTTTCGGGCAGGTACACGGAGTCATCCCAGGACTTTTCATCCAGCGCGCGCCCATCAACCACCAGGGTGCGGCTGGGGCCGATCAGACCGACCAGCGGCAGAGGCGCGGTCACGGTCACGGTGACCACGCCGTTGTCCACCCGGGCATCGGTCTCCACCTCGAAGCCGCTTCCGAACCGCTGCTCAATGAGACGTTGCGTGCGACTCGCCCCGTCGGACGGTTCTGCTCCGATCCGCGCCGCATGGTGGGCGCCCTGCACGGCGGCGTCGGTGAGCATGTTGCGGGTATGCACGATCACCGCGGCCTGGATCACGGTCACGGCGATCAGCATGATCAGCGCCGCAACCAGCGGGAACTCGATGACCACGGAGCCACGGTCATCCCGCAGCCGTCGCCTCAGGGCGGCAGGGCTCACTTCTTCCCTTCCAGGAAGGGCGCCATCGCGTTGTTGAAGAGCTGCAGGATCTGTTCGGAGGCCACGGCCCACAGCCCCACCACGATCGCACTGGTCATCAAGGTAATGAGCACCCAGCCGGGAACATCGCCCTGGTCGCTGTGCAGGCGGTGAAGCACGGCCTGGCGGAGGCGGGCCGGCCAGGGGGCACGGGAGTTCTCCTGCGCGGGGCCGCTCAGGTTTTCGATGCGGGTGCACGTTGCGCCACGGTTCAGGCGGTTGCGGTGAATCGACATGGTGTTCTCCTTTGTTCCTGTCGTATCGGTGTCATGCATGGTTCAAGGGGCTGGCGTCTACGGGGCTTTCACAGGCTGATCTCCAACACCGCGAGACCGGGGAAGATCGCAAAGAGGATCACGAGCGGCAGAACCCCGAAGACGATGGGGATGAGCATCAGGCTTTCTCTACGCCCGGCGATCTCCATCAGTTCACGTTTGGAGGCTTCCCGGGCGTCCTGCGCCTGGGCGCGAAGCACTTCCGCCAAGGGCGTTCCGCGTTCAATCGCGACCGCGAGCCCCTCTCCGAAACGCCCGATCGCATCCAGGGGCGCGCGGCTGCCCAGGGTGGCGAGTGCCTGCGAGGCAGTGGCGCCGGCCCGGATTTCTGCCACGGTCGCCCCGAGTTCGGCGGGGAGTTCACCGCGGGAGGACCGCGCCACCCGCTCCATCGCGCCGATGGGGCTCTCCCCCGCTGCAACGGCGAGCGCAAGGAGGTCAGCCACCGTCGGAAACTCCCGTGCCATCCGGGAGGCACGACGGGTGATCTCTCGTCCGAGCAGGTAGTCGCGAAGAAGCACCCCGCTGAGGCCGCAGAGGAGCACGATGGCGAGCCCCATGACCGGGCTGGTGCCGCGCATGGTGACGGCGGCGACGGCAATCGCGAATCCGGCGGCAGCACCGGCAATCCCGTACAGCACCTGTTCGATGCGGAAGGCGTCGGCCCCGCTGCGGCGGCCAGCCAGGCGCAAACGGCGCTCGAGTTGTTCTCGCCCGCCGGTCAGGCGCTCGAGAAACCCGATGCCCCGCCGCGCCATCGGTCGGGCGAGCAGTCCGAGGAGCACCTCGAAACGTCCCTGCGGGCGCGGCGCATCGAAGAGGGTGCTTTCGCGTTCCCGCCGCAGATAGGGATCGATGCGCTGCTCAATGTTGACGCGGCGCAGCCACGGGGTGGAGAAGGCGATGAGGAGCAGGCCAATACCCAGTGCGCCACCCAGAAGGGCACCAATCATCACGGGAAGTGAAAGGCTCATCGCAGCACCCTCTCGTCCTGCGGAAGGCGCGCGATGAGCATCATGACCCGGTAGGCGACGACCGAGACCACTGCCCCGCCGAGGATCAGCATGAAGCCGGCGGGGGTGTCGTAAGCCTCCGCGGCCTGAGGCCGGGTGGACATGAGGGCAAGCACAATCCATGGGGCGACGAGAGCCATGCGGGCCGCGTTGACCGTCCAGGACTGGCGCGCCTCGATTTCGGAGCGGGTGCGGGCATCTTCGCGGAGGAAAGCGGAGAGGGTGCGGAGGAGAACACCCAGGTCGGTGCCGCCCACTTCGCGGGTGATACGCAGTGCCTCGACGATCCGGTCCCCCACCGGATCAGCCAGGCGGTCTTTGAGGCGATCGAGGGAGGTGCCGAAGTCGCCACTGGCTCGGTAGTCGCGGGCAAACTCGGCGAAAGCCGGCCGGAGTGCCTCGGGGCCACGGTCCGCGAGCTGGGCGAGAGCTTCCGGGAGGGAGAGGCCGGCACGGACAGCGGAACTGATGTGATCGACTGCTTCGGGCCAGACATCACGCAGCTGTTCGGTGCGATGCCGGGCGAGTGCCCGCAGCACGAAAAAGGGGGCGACGGTCGCGACCACGCCGAGAGCCGCAGAGGGCACGAGCGCGGTGCTCACCGCCCACAGGATGAGCGCCACCAGTAGCCCCAACCCGGCACTGACCAGTGGAACAGCAGCCGGTGGAACAGTGCCGAGCCCCACCCGCACGAGGTCTTCACGCAGGCGCTCGAGGAACCGCCCCAGAGGCCCACCGGTGCGTGGGGCCGCGCCCTCCACTTCCCAGGCGGACCACCAGATCATGAGCAGGCCAAGCCCGAGAACGAGGCCGACCACGGCGCCGTCGGTCATGCTGCGCTCTCCTGTGGATCACCGAGCAGCGCAACCAGGTCGAATCCGGCGCGTGCGAAACGTTCCCGGTGCGGCGGATGCCCACCGGCGCGTTCAAGACGGCCACCGCGGCGCACGAAGAGATCTGCCACCTCGATCACGTCGTCTTCGACTCGGCCGGGCAGCGCGACGATCTCGCGGACGCTGCGGTTGCCATCGGCCTCGATGTCGAGGTGCACGACTAGATCAATCGCACTGGCCACGGTGGGAACCACGAAGCGGCTGGAGACGTTCTCACCGGCGAGCAGCGGCAGTGTGCACAGTTTGGTGACGGCGTCGCGTGCCGAGTTGGCGTGGATACTGCACAGCCCGGGCAGGCCGCTGTTGAGGGCGATCAGCATGTCGAGGGCTTCGGATTCTCGGACCTCGCCGACGATGATCCGGCTCGGGCGCATTCGCAGGGCTTCCTTGACGAGGCGACGCATGCTGATTTCGCCGCTTCCTTCGAGGTTTGCCTGGCGGGTCTGCATGGCAACGACGTCACGGAGCCCCAGGTCGAGTTCAAAGACTTCTTCGATGGTGACAACGCGTTCACGGGCCCCGACGGAGGCGGCGAGGCAGCGCAGCAGCGTAGTTTTCCCGGCCCCGGTCGCCCCGGAGGCGACGACGTTCAGCCCTGCGGCGACGGCTGCGTCCAGGAAAGCTGCTGCCTGCGGGGTGAGAGAGCCGAGGGTAACGAGGTCGTGCAGGTCGTGGGCTTTGGCAACGAATTTGCGGATGTTGACGGCCCAGTGGCGGCGCGTCACCGACGGGATCACGACATGCAGCCGGGACCCGTCGGGCAGGAGTGCGTCAACAAAGGGAGTGGAGAGGTCCAGGCGCCGGCCGGAGCTGAGCAGCATCCGCTCCACGATGCCGCGCACTTCGTGGTCCTCCAGCACGATGGGGGTGAGTTCGCTGCGGCCGTCCCGGGCGATGAACACCTGGGTGGGTGAGTTCAGCCAGATCTCTTCGATCGTCGGGTCGTCCAGGAGCTCTTGCAGGGGGCCAAAACCGACGATGCGTGCCGAGACCTCTGCCAGGGCAGCGTCTTCATCGGGGAGGAACGGCACGGCTCCGCCGGCGGCGCGCCGGTCGTAGTCGGCAAGTACCTCGCGGATCAGCGGTTCGAGATCGTCGGCGCGGGCGTCGAGCCCACGGCGGCGAATCAGTTCGCGTGATTCCGCTTCGATCAAGCCGATGGCGTCCACAGCCATCCTCCCGTCCCGTTGTGGTCGTCATACGGGCGGGCTGGGCGCCTGCGCCGCTGCGATCACGGTAGAGAGAAGTGGGCCTTACGCGAGGAGCCCTGTGGAGAATGTGGACAACTGTGGATATCGCTGTGGAAAACCTGCGTTACGGTTCCTCCCCAATGGCGACGGTGCACGGCATTCCCTGCCCCGAGCCGCGCGAATCCCTCACATGCACGCATCCCACCGTGCGCGAAGAGCCATTCCTCATGCGATTATGAGCCCGACGGTCCGACACCACCCCGTCGGCCCTCCCTTTTTCCCACCCGCATCGCGAGCAGGAGCCCTCCGAGATGGCCGATTCCTCCGCCACCACCGACGAGACCAAGCGCCCTAGTGCGCCCACCCTGAAGTACATGGCCAAGCGCGTGCTGGCCGAGTTCACCCGTGACGGGGGAACTGACCAGGCCGCCAAGCTGACCTACTTCATGGTGCTCTCGATTGCACCGACCCTGCTGGCCCTGTTCTCCCTGGCCACACTGCTGCTCTCCGGGATCAAGGATCAGCTCGCCGCGCTCATCAAGGATGCGGTGGCCGGCAGCGGCGTGGGTGCCGGGGACGCGATCGACTCGACCCTGGACTCCCTGCTCGGTTCCTCCACCGGCGGCACCGTCGCGCTGATCATCGGTATCGGCACCGCCCTGTGGTCGGCCTCGGCCTATGTGAAGGCCTACGGCCGCGTCGCCAACCACATTTATGAGGTGGAAGAGGGCCGCGGCCCGGTTCGCCTGAACCTCGGGATGCTCGGCATCACCCTGATGCTGATCCTCGGAATCCTCGCGATCATGGTCTCGATCCTGCTGAACCAGAGCATCGTCGAAGGTCTGCTCGGGCCAATCGCACAGCCGCTCGGCGCTGAGGGCCTGCTCGCCTTCCTGACCAACTCCTTCCTGCCGATCTGGGCCTGGGTGAAGTGGCCGGTGATTCTGGTTCTCGCCTTCGCTCTGGTCTCGGTGCTGTACTGGGGCGCCCCGAATGTGGAGAAGCCCTTCCGTCTGATCTCCCCCGGTGGCGTTTTCGCGATCGTGGGCATCGCCCTGGCGGCTGTGGCCGTCTCCATCTACATGACCACCATCGCCAGCTACTCCAGCTACGGCGCTATCGGTGGTGTGATGGCGATCCTCTTCGCCCTGTGGGTGATGAACATCGTGATCATCATGGGTGCCGAGGTGGACGCCGAGTACCAGCGCGCCCGCGAACTCGAAACCGGCATGCCGGCTGAGGAGTCCCTGACCCTGCCGATGCGTGATGATTCCGGCGTGAAGAAGGCCGAGGAGAAGCGTGAGCAGCTGATCGACGAGGGCCGCGATATCCGTCTGCGCAATCTGCACCGCAGCGGTGAGGCGCATGTGGCGCCCGAGCATCGTCTGGAGCCCCGCGCCGACGAAGATGCGATGGACGCTGATGAGGCGAAGGACTCCGACGACGCCGACGTCACGAGCGACGCTGAAGTCTCGACGGACGAGAACGCCAAGGACTGATACGAGCAGGCCCGGGAGCTGGCATGTGCGGACGTTTCGCTCTCTTCCGAGATCTCACGCCGCTGTGTGAAGACCTTGGCGCCGAGGATCTGAGCGATCCGCATGCCCAGCCCCGCTGGAACATCCCGCCCACCGTCCCGATCCATGTCGTCACCGAATCGGTCGACAAGGAATCCGGGGCGGTGTTGCGCGCTCTGCGTACCGCCCGCTGGGGGCTACTACCACCCTTCGCCCAGGACCTCGCTTTTGGTTCCCGCACCTTCAATGCGCGCCGCGAAACACTCATCGAGAAGCCGAGCTTCCGCGGCTGCCTCGGGAAATACCGTGCGCTGATCCCGATGGACGGCTACTTCGAGTGGAAGCGCACCGACTCCGGCGCGAAGCAACCGTTCTTCATCCGCCCCGCCGATGGCTCCGCCCTGCTCACCGCCGCGCTCGTGACCTGGTGGCGCGGCCCCGGCGGGCATACCGGCCCCGCGGCGAGCCCCGATGGCGGCTATCTCCTCACCGCTACCGTCATCACCCGTCAAGCCGGTGATGTTCTGGGCGATATCCACGACCGCGCCCCGGTGATGCTGCGCCGCGAGGTCGTGGATTCCTGGCTCGATACCGCCATGAGTGACGCCCGGGAAGCACAGGCCTGGATCGCGGACGATACGCACCTTGTTCCCGAAGACGCTCTGGAGTTGCAGGAAGTGGATCCCGCTGTGGGGCGCGTGGGGGTGGAGGGGCCGACGGTGCTTCAGCCGCCGCAGCGTCTGCTGTGATCTGAAGCATCCGCCTGTGGACTGACGCGCCCCACCGGTGTTCCCCGTAGGCTCGGGGCATGTCCAGCACGCGCCCCAGCACTGTCTCGCCGAGCGCCAACTCTCCCCTGCCTGCAGGAGAGAGCCCTCGCCGCGCCGCTGTGGATGCGTCAGGCAACAACACCGCCGACTCTCCAACGGACGCCCCCGCTCGCAAAAACGGCCCGGATCCCTTCCGCTGGGTGGTCGAGAACCCCGGCACCGTGGATCTCATCGTCTTTGCGTCGCTGACCATCGTGGTCGCCATTTTTGCGCTGTTGACGGGCGCCGCCGGCGGGATGGGCAGCTGGTGGGCGCTCTTCACCCTGCCGATGGTCGCGCTTGGCGCAATTTGCCGCCAAAAGCCTGGTCTCGCCATCACACTCATCGCGATCCTCGCCGTCACGCATGTTGCCTGCAATATGGCGGTGGTTGGCGGCGATGTGATGACTTTCTACGCCCTGTACTGCGCGGTGGCCTATGGCCGCCCCCGCACGCATATTGCCGCGGTCATCCTCGGGTTTCTTGGCGTCCTGGTGCAGGCGGGGTACTGGTCTTTGACGATCGCCTTTTTTGACCCCTACGGCTCGCTCAGCTCCGCTCTGATCATGGGTGCAATCCTCACCGTGGGTGGTAGCGCCAGCGTGATCGCGGTGTGGGCGCTGGGGCGTCTGCAAAAAGCTCGGCTGCTGCAGCTGAGGATGTCGCGCGATCGGGCGGAGCAGGCCGTCCGTGAACGTGAGCACCGCACCGCCCTCGCCGTGGCCGATGAACGTGCCCGGATTGCCCGTGAGATGCACGATGTGGTGGCGCATTCCCTGTCGGTGATCATTGCGCAGGCCGATGGAGGCCGCTTCATCGCCTCCCAAAAACCGGAGAAAGCCGTCGAGGTGTTGAGCACCATCGGCGATACCGGGCGAGCAGCCCTCGCCGATATGCGGTCCCTGCTCGGGGTGCTCCGGGCTGATGAGGAAACGACCTTCGGCCCCCAGCCTGGGATCGACCGGGTGCCGGAATTGATCGAGCGGGTGCGTGCCGCCGGTCTGCCCACCTCCCTGGATCTCGGCACCGTGCAGGCGGAGCAGATCCCGCAGGCGATGAGCCTTTCCCTGTTCCGTCTGGTGCAGGAAGCGCTCACCAATGTCATGAAGCATGCCGGCCCGGGGGCGAGTGCACAGGTGCGGATCCGCCACCAGGGCGGGCAGCTTGAGGTGGATGTGATCGACGACGGGCAGGGCGTGGACCCCGACTCCGATGGCATGGGGCATGGTGTGACCGGTATGCGTGAGCGTGTGGCCCTCTTCGGGGGAACTCTGGAAGCGGGGCCTTTGCCGGGACGCGGCTTCCGGGTGCGCGCCACCTTGCCGCTTCCGGGTGGGGCCGACGCGCCGTCGGCTTCACCAGCCCTCGCGCAGAACCCTTACCGTGAGGACATCCCCGCGTACGAGAATCCCGTCGGCCCCTACTCTCACCCGAGCAGCCTCGCGCAAGATAACGACGCCCCTCCCTCCCACCCGCTTACCTTAGGAGAGACCGCATGACTGAGACCACCCGCCCCCTGCGTATCGCCCTGGTGGATGACCAGCCGCTGGTCCGCGCCGGTTTCGCCATGGTCATCGACTCCCAGGACGACCTGGAGGTCGTGCTCCAGGCGTCTGACGGTGCCGAGGCGGTCGAGCAGCTGCGTGCGCACAGCGTGGATGTGATCTTGATGGACGTGCGTATGCCGACGATGGATGGCATTGCGGCCACGCGCGCGATCCTGGAGCAGCTGCCCGAGGACCGCGCCCCCAAGATCATCATGCTGACGACCTTCGATATCGACGAGTACGTGGTCGAGGCGATTCGTGCCGGGGCCAGCGGTTTTCTCCTCAAGGACGCCCAGCCCGAGGATCTCCTCTCCGCCATTCGCACGGTGTATCGCGGGGATGCCGTGATCGCCCCCTCGGCCACGAAACGTCTGCTCGCGAAGGTGGTTGCCGTTCCTGAGCCCCAGGAGAAAGACGCCTCGGTTCTCGAGGCGCTCACGGATCGCGAACGCGAGGTGCTCACCCTGATGGGCCGTGGATTCTCCAATCAGGAGATCGGCGCGGAACTCTTCGTGGCGGAAGCGACGGTGAAGACGCATGTGGGTCGCGTGCTGGCGAAGATCGGGGCGCGTGACCGGGTGCAGGCTGTCATCATCGCCTTTGAGACCGGGCTCGTTCGGCCCGGGGAGTGAGGGCGGCACGCGCAGCCGGGTGCCGCCAGGTGCCCACGTTTCTCGTGCAGGTTTCTGCCAGAACCCACTCAGGTCATACTCAGGTATGAGCCGGCGTGCCCCCTTGGTGGGAGTCGGAAGGGGAAAAGACCTCCCCGGAAACGATGCCCCAAGCCGGGCGCACGCCGCATGATCGGGGCATGAGCGAAAATCCGATCGACCGTTCCCCCACCGTCGCCCCGGCGATTATTGCGCGCGATCTGCGCAAGACCTATGGAAGCGGCGCGAGCACCGTCAAAGCACTCGACGGGATCAGCCTCGATATCGAATCCGGCCGTTTCACCGCGATCATGGGGCCCTCCGGCTCCGGAAAATCCACCCTCCTGCACGTTCTCGCGGGACTCGACAGCGTCGATAGCGGCTCCATCCAGATCGACGGCACCGAGATCACCACTCTGAAAGACAAAGCCCTCACGATCCTGCGCCGTGAGCGCATCGGGTTCATCTTCCAGTCCTTCAACCTGCTCCCCATGCTCACGGCTGAGCAGAACATCCTGCTGCCCCTGGACCTCGCAGGGAAGAAAGTGGACCGCCCCTGGTTCGACACCCTCGTGAGCGCCTTCGGTCTCGGTGACCGCCTGCGCCACCTCCCCTCTCAGCTCTCGGGCGGCCAGATACAGCGCGTCGCTATCGCCCGTGCCCTGGTCACCTCCCCCGCCGTCGTTTTTGCCGATGAGCCCACCGGCAACCTTGACTCCCACACCACCGAAGAGGTGCTGAACTTCCTGCGGCTCTCCGTCGATGAGTTCCAGCAGACGATCGTGATGGTGACCCATGAGCGGGATGCCGCGGAGCGCGCGGACCGCATCATCTCCCTGGTCGACGGCAAGATCGCCTCCGATGAGCACGCCCCCTTCAGCGCGGAGGCTCGTCGATGAGGCGCCGCATCAAACTCACTCCCCTGCGCCGCCACTTGGCGGCCATCATCACCATCGCGCTGTCCACAGCTTTCGTGGCGGTCATGTTTGCAGCCGGCACCGTCATGCAGGATTCGGTCACCGGTGGTTCTGAAGCGAAGCGCCTGGGCGCCGATCTCGTCGTGACGCCCGTGGGTAGTGACAACTCCCCGGAAGAAGGCGTGCACCCGCCCGAGATTCTCCAGGCGGCCTATATGTGGCCAGATATCGGCCACACGGTTGGCGAACTTCGCGGCAAGGATGGACTCGCCACCACGGTGTTCCCCGTCGTGATCCCACCGAAGGAGGTCGCCCCGACCCGCCTCATCGAGGGGCGTCATGCCCAGGCGGATGGGGAGGTCGTGGTCGACCAGAGTGTTGCCGACGTTCTCCGCGTGGGTGTTGGTGACACGGTCATGACAAGCGCCTTCAATCCTGAGAAACCGAATGATTCTGGTTCTCCCCTCACGATCGTCGGGATTATGGCGCCGCGTAGCTCGGCCCTGACCATTGGCGCTCCTCTGGAGGTGGCGCTCACGGAGTATTCAGACGTTCAGCTCACCGGCGTTCCCTACGGCGATGTGTCCAACACGGTGACCTGGAATGTCGCGCTGAAAGACGGGGTGGATGCCGAGCAGGCGGCAGAGGATCTCCACGGCAAGGTGGGGATGGTGCAAACCGTCGACGTTGCCCTTGAGAAGGAGCGAGAACAAGCCACCGGTGGTTTCGCCGCGCTCGGCGTCATCTTCGGCAGCTTCGTCGCGATCGCCCTGATCACCGCCGCCGTCGTTACCGCCAACACCTTCACCGTTACTCTTGCCCAGCGCACCCGCGACCTGGCGCTGCTGCGCACCCTCGGGGCGACGGGCGGGCAGGTGAGCACCACGGTGCTGCGCGAGTCCCTGCTGGTCGGGGTGCTCGGCTCCGTTGCCGGTGTGCTGCTCGGGCATCTGGCTGTGCAGGTGCTCCTTGCGCTCTCCTTCGCCCTCGGCTGGGTTTCGACGCTGGTTCCGGTGCCCTTCTCGGTAGCTTCCGTGGTGGTGCCGATCCTCGCCGGCATCATCATTTCCGTCTTCGCCGGCCTGCTCCCGCTGCGTCGTGCCGTCAGCGTGAAGCCGCTGCAGGCCCTTCGGCCGACGCCGCCGCAGGTGGGTCATCGCTTCGGCCTCGGGGAATTCATCACCACCGTGATCGCCCTCATCGGCTTTGCGCTGCTCGCCGGAGGCACCGTCGAAGCGGTACGCGATAAGGGCTCAATCGGTTTCGGTGTGCTCATCGCGATTCTCGGCGGGGCAGTCAGCCTGTTCGGAGTGCTTCTCTGCCTCGGTTTCCTCGTCGGACCCTTCACCCGTCTCACTGGAATCCTCGTGCGCCCGCTCGGTGGTCTGCCGGCGCGACTGGCAACCGCCAATGCGCTGCGCAATCCCGGGCGGAGCGCGGCCACCGTCGCCGCTCTCGTCATCGGAACCACGCTCATGTCACTGATGGCGGTTGGGGCGAGCACAGCCGAAACGACCCTCACCCAGGACCTCACCGCTCGCAAACCGATCGACATGGTCGTGCGTGCCGACGCTCTGCCCGAGCAGGCCGCATCCCAGCTCAAGAGCGTTGAGGGCGTCACCGACGCCGAAGCCATTCCCACCGAGGAACTGCGCGTGATCGAGGACATCGGCGCAGACACCATGACCACCTACGGGGTCACGCCCGAGCAGATCGACCGGCTCTCCGCCCGCGAAGGGCTCGGCGATCTCATCACGCCCGGTGTGCTTCTGACCGGCGAGGATCGCGCGGATACCTTCGGACTCTCGGACGGCCAGAAGATCACGGTCACCGGTACGAGTGGGACCCCGCATGAGTTCACGGTGCGCACGATCCCTGCACTCACCCTGTCCCTGACCACCCCGGAGGATCTGAAAGCTGTCGAGGACGATCAGGGCACCCAGGCGCTCTTCGTCGCCCTGGACCGCAACCTCGGCACCACCGAACTTGCCGAAGCAGGAACGAAGGCGCGCAGTGCGGTGATGGAGATGGAGGGCGCGCAGAACCCGCGCGTGCAGTTGCCCGGCGTCGAACGCAGCGTCTACAGCACGGTGCTGCAGGTTCTGCTCGGGATTACGGTGGCTCTGCTCGCCGTGGCCGTGGTGGTTGCACTGGTGGGTGTGGCGAACACGCTGACCCTGAGCGTGATCGAACGCACCGGCGAGAACGCCCTGCTGCGGGCGCTGGGAACCACCCGGGGTCAGATGCGCGCCATGCTCGGCTGGGAGGGTGTGCTGCTCGGCCTGGTCGGGTCGATGATCGGTGTGCTCCTCGGTTCCCTCTACGGGGCCGTCGGTGCGACCGCCATCCTCGGCAAGTCCTTCACGGTCGCCGTGTCCTTCCCATGGGTTCAGCTCGCAGCTCTGCTGGTGCTCTCGATCCTGGCGGGCTGGCTCGCCTCGGTGCTTCCGGCACGCCGCGCCGCACGCACCGCCCCCGCGGAAGCGCTGAGCGCTTCCTAAGGGATAGCGACGGGGCATCCCGGGGACGAGGCAGGCGCGCCGCTCCCCCGCCCCACACGACGGTGGCCCGATCTCGCTGCGGCGAGATCGGGCCACCGTGCTGTCACGTGCTTAGCGGTCCAGGACCCTCAGCGACACGTCATGTTCTTCACGCGAAACCTTGACCAGCGCCACCAAAACAGCAATGGCCAGCAAGAGCGCCACCGCTCCCTGCCAGTACAGGTGCGCCATCATCAGGTTCACAGCGATCAGACACTGGAAGAGCTGCCAGGTAATGCCGTACCCCACGCCAAAGCGCCCACCGGCCACCAGCGAGCGCGCCGCCAGCAGCAGAGCCGCCACAAAAATGCCCATGAGCACCGCCAGGGCAATGCCGAAGCGAGATGAGACCTCCCCACGGCCCAGCAGCACCAGGGCGTAGGCACCCACCGCGAGGATCATCAGCGCCTCGACCCCGAGGAGCAGAGCGACAAGCCGGCGAGGACTGCGTCGGACCCCTTCCGGAGCCTCCTGACGCGCGCCGTTCAGCGCACCGTGAGAAGCGGAAGATCCGCTGGTGGAGGGATCGGGAACAGACGCGGACGGGCCGGCGGCAGGATCGGACATGGCATGCACTCTATCCGTCTCGTGCTGCCCCTACCTGCGAAAAACTCATCGGTACGCAAGCATTCGGCGTGTGGGAAGTGCCACCCGCCGACCGCTCACATGCTCTTGTGACCCATTGGTCAGGGGCCGAGAATGGAAGCCAGCCCGATCCGCCGCCCCACCGATTCCCCTGTCGGTATGCGAGATCGGAGCTCAGCGAACGAGCCCCGTCCGCGCCCTGCGCGACGACACTGTCCGCTCCGTGCCCCCGCACGGCGCGGAGTCCGGAAAGAGAGAGTGACGATGGACTGGCGCCACCGTGCCGAGTGCCTCAAGCATGATCCCGAGCTGTTCTTCCCCATTGGGAACACAGGGCCTGCGATCACCCAGATCCAGGAGGCGAAAGCCGTCTGCCAGAAGTGCGAGGTCATGACCGCCTGTCTGAAGTTCGCCCTCGAGACCGGGCAGGATTCCGGTGTGTGGGGTGGGCTGTCCGAGGATGAGCGCCGCTCCCTCAAGCGTCGTAACGCGCGCGCTCGCCGCGCCGGCTGACACGTCTGCGGTGTCGCCGCGCCCGCGATGACGCGGCGTCGCTCGCACGCTCTATCTGCACGGATCCAGCCGGCGCCTAGGCGCCGGCTGATCCTTTAGACCATCTGCGGGTCGAGATGCACCTCAACCGTCGCCCGCGTTCCCCCGTCGGGCAGATTGACCCACTGGATCGTCCCCCCCAGCTCGCCCTGCACCATCGTCTCGGCGATGCTGGTGCCGAGCCCGCTGGGCTTGGTCGAACCAAGGCCCTCCCCGTCGTCTTCCACGTGAATCTTCAGATGCGAACCCTTGCGTTCCGAACGCACGGTGAGCGTTCCGCCGTGGGCTGAGAGTCCGTGTTCGACGGCGTTGGTCGCCAGTTCCATCACGACGAGCGCGAGCGGAGTTGCTTCCTCGGCGCTGACCGTTCCGACCCGACCGATCTTCTCGGTGCGCACCACCACCTGGCTGGAATCCGAGAGCGCACTGACCCCGCCCTCGCGGCGGACCGTGGCACTGGCCGCATCCACGGCTAGGCGCAGGCAGCGGTCGATGACCTCGTCAAAGTGCACCGTCTCCTCGGCGCCCTGCAGAAGCGATTCATGCACCAGGGCGATGGTGGAGACCCTGCGCATGGCCTCGTTCAAAGCCTCCCGCGCCTCATCGGAGTGCATGCGGCGTGACTGCATACGCAGCAGCGCCGCCACCGTCTGCAGATTGTTCTTCACCCGGTGATGGACTTCGCGGATCGTCGCGTCCTTCGTCATCAACTCGCGTTCGCGGCGGCGAAGCTCGGTGACGTCACGCACCAGGATGACCGCGCCAACCCGGGTGGCTTGCTGGGTGAGCGGCACTGCACGCAGCGAGAGGGTTCCCCCGCGAGCCTGCATATCCGAGCGCCAGGCCGCACGGCCCATCAACACCAGAGGCAGGGATTCATCCACCGGCACGCGGGACTGCAGAACCCCGGTGGAAAGTTCCGCAAGGATCGAGCCGGTCATATCGCCTTCGATACCGAAACGGTGGAAGGCCGAGAGCGCATTAGGCGAGGCCCAGCACACCACACCCGCCGCATCGAGCTCCACCACGCCATCACCGACGCGCGGGGCGCCACGACGCGGCGGAATCGGGGCGCCTTCAATGGGGAAGGCACCTTCACTAATCATCCGCAGAAGGCGAAGCCCGAGTTCCTGCTGGCGAGTCTCCGAGGTGCTCAGCGGATGGGTGCTGACCGGAGCTTCCACCGCAAGCACCGCGAGCGTGCGCCCGTGCCGACGCACCGGCACTAGGCGGCACTGCGCCTCACGCCCTTCCCGCATGCCCTGCGAGGAGGCCCACTCCACCGTCTGCCCCTGCAGAAGCGCGGTGAGGTCAGGGTTCTCATCCTCCCCGAGGGTTTCTCCGACGGGGTCTTCGTAGTAGACGGTGGGGCCGGTGGCGGGACGGCAGTGCGCCACAGCGGTGGGCCCATTCTGTGCCTGCACCCAGAGCACCAGATCCGAACGCAGCAGATCCGCCACGAGGTTCCAGTCCCCCACCAGGTGCTGCAGCCAATCCACGGCACGGTCGTCAAGGGCGGGAGTGCGGAACTTCGCGAGGCTGAGCATGCGTCAAGGATAGACAGTGCTGAGTGCCCCCAGCAGGGACACCGTAGGGTAGAGGTATCCGAGCTGGAGGAGCTGTCATGAAAGTAGCCGAGACTCTGTCCCTTCCCCTGTCGCCTGACGCTGTCTGCGCCATGTATGCCGATCCGCGTTATGCCGAAGTACGGGCCGAGGCTCTGGGAGCCACGAGCGCCCGCTCGAACGTCTCGGGCGAGCCGGCTGGTGCCTTCACCGTCACGACCACGCTGGTGATGCCCACCAAGGGGATCCCGGATGTGGCGCGCCCCTTCGTCGGCTCCTCGGTCACGATCACGGAGGAGCAGAGCTGGCAGGCACCAGGGGCCGACGGGTCCCGTGCCGGCAGCACCCGTCTGGTGGTTGAAGGCACGCCGGCCTCTATGACGGGCACGATGCGGCTCGAGGCTGTGGGGGCCGACGGGGCACGGATCACCGTGGACGGTGACATGGTCGCGAAGGTGCCGCTGATTGGCGGGCGTCTGGAACGCGCCGCAGCGCCGTATGTTGGAAAGATTCTGCGACGTGAGGAGAAGGCGGCCGCCGCCTACGCTAAACGGTTCCCGGCAGAGGGCTGATCTCAGCGCGGGCCACGGTCGAGGCTCTCCAGAGCATCGGCGGCCTCGCTCGCGTCGAACCAGAAAAGTCCCGGATCGGTATCGGAAGCCTCGTGCCCGGCAGCGGTCAGTTCGCTGACATGCATGCTGGCCAGGCGGAGGGTGCTCGGCCGCTGCAGGCGGCATCCGAAAAGCCCTGCTTCTTCCGGCCCGGAGGTGACATCACCGGTGGGAACGTCTCCGGCCAGGATCATGATCCGCTGATCGGGGGCGGCGGCGGTCAGGGCTACGTGCACAGCGTCCTGCATGGCCTCGTACTCCAGATCCTCCTCGTCACCGTTGAGGTCTGCCCGTGCCTCCGCGGTCACTGCCCAGGCGAGGCGCCCTTCATCGAGGGCAAGGCGGGTGGCTCCGGTGGTGAGGGCCGAGCGGTCAGCAGCGGTCAGGGGCAGGAAGATGCGCATAAGCGAATCTTCTCATCCCCTGGGCCGCAGGTTCTTTCCCGCTGAGCTCTCATGAGCGTGCAGCACGATCTGTCGTTTAACGTGCAGCACGGTGCGTCCTTTAGCGTGCGGCGCGGATCCGACAGGCACCGTCACGTCGATGCGTTGCCGGCGGACGCTGAGAGTGCTGTGGCGGCTCGCCCGGGCGCGACGCACCGTTTTCTGCCAGAGGAGGCGTCACCGGCGAGGTTCCAAGCACGGCCTCGGACAGTGCCAACTCCCGCAGCGCCTGCCGCAGTGCGCTGCGCCCTGCCGTCTCACACAGCATCGATCCTTCCCATTGCGCGGTACGACAGGACGGTCCGTCCTCCGGAAGCACGGTCAAGCTGCGCAGTGGAAGCCGCGACGCAATGACATCGCGCAGACGCGCCTCGGAAACCGGTGGCGCGAGTCTGTTCACCACCACGTGCAGCTGCGTGGCACCAAGTTCCTCCAGACGTTCACGCTGACGAAGAAGCCGAGTGATACTCACCGGGTCTGCGCTCACCACCGCGATCACCGCATCGGCCCGGTGCAGCGCGGTGGTGGCGGCAGCATTGCGCAGGGGCGCAAGGGTGTCGTAGCTCAGGTCTTCATCTTCTTCGAGCACGCCGGCCACATCCACCACCGTCAGCGCAGAGGTGGCACGCAGACGCTTCCAGAGCCCGTCGAGTGCATGCACCCGCAGCTCCGCCCAGCGCCGCGGCACACCAATCCCGGTGAGCAAACGCAGTGAGGGGCGCACTTCATCAAGCAACCCATTCAGGGTGGTGGCGTCAAGGGTGCCGCGGTCCTCTGCTCGGCACGCTGCGACGATTCCGGGGCTCTCTTCAAGCACCCCGATCATCTGGGCGAGGCATGGACCGTAGGTATCAGCGTCAACCAGGACGGTTGGAGTTCCCGCTGCGGCGGCTTCTGCGGCGAGGTTCACGGCCACGGTTGAGCGCCCCGGCGCGCCAACCGGTCCCCAGACGGCGATCATCCGTCCGCTGCGGCTTGCCTCTTCCGGTTCCGGCGCCTCCGGGAGGAATCCCCCGCCATGTTCGGCACGATCATCAAGCGCACCGCGCAGAGCCTCAACCACATCGCTGATATCAGCGTCCACGGGAACGAGGCGGCTCAGCCCCAAACCGGTTGCCGCCACATTCTCCTGACGATGCAAACCGACCACGGCACAGTTGTGCAGGAGGTCTGCCAGGTGTTCCCTTCCCAGGCCACGAAGGTCCAGGTCCACGAGAACAACATCGCCGATCCCGGAGCTTGCCACGGCGAGGGTTTCTGCCAGATCGGCGCAGCGTCGAACCACACGGACCCCACCACCGGGATAGTGGGCGAGATCGTGCACGATCCGCACTTCATCGCGCCCGGAAGCGCACAGCACAACCTCGATCATGAGGATGCCTCCCCTGCACCGGGAATCCCGATCACATCGAGGCGGCCTTTGGCGGCGAGCACCTGCAACACCTCGGGCAGCTTCTCCCGCGGGATCAGAACTTCAACTGCCATCGAACGCATTCCGAGAGAGCTGCCTTCGTCGACGCGGCGCACCACCGCCCGATCCACCAGCACGACGGCCTCGGTGCCGCTGCTTTCAGCGTCTCCTTCCGGGGTATGCCACAGCTCCACATCGGAGCCCGGACGAATCGACTGGGCAATGCTGGAGTCCACAGGAATCATGAGCGGCCGCAGTGGAACGCTTTCTGGCTGCCCGAGCACCGAACGCGGCAGCAGTTCACCGCTGTCGACGGTGCGGGTCGCAACCGTACCGGCGGGGATATCCGCAGCTGATTCAAGGTATGCCCCGGCGCTATCTCCGAGCCGCACCTCCACGGCAATGAGATCTTCGGCAGTGATCTGCTGGCCGGGCACAATCGGCTCACGCGCGGCGAGAACAGTTGTGGTGCCGGAAATCCGGGCGGCCAGGAGCCCGCCGAGCAAGACACTTGCCAAAACCAAAACCACTCCGATGATCAGACGGGGGTCTTTCCACCGGGGGCGGCGCAGACGCATCACGGGGGTGGTGCTCATGCTCTCCTCCTGGGTTCGGCTCACGCAGAGCCGTGCTGGGCCCGCCAGATGCGGGTTCGCTGGGGAGGTTAGCGGTTTTCGACACGGCGGATCTTCCCCCACCCTCACAATGTGGATAACTGGCTTTTGCCGCCGTCCCCGAGGGGTCTCACCATCCGCCGTTATCCACAAAAACAAGACTCTTCGCAGGTCAAGGGCAAAAACTTAGCTTATCCACATTTTTTCTGATCCCTCGGCACAGGCGGCTTCCCTCTGCCACACTTGCTCCCAACACCAGACGATGTTGTGAGAGGACACCAGATGCACACTCGTTTCGTGCCGCTGTCAGAGGTGGCAGAGATGCTGTCGATCTCTTCGGCGCAGGCCTACGCACTGGTGCGTTCTGGTCAGTTGCGGGCTATCAAAGTAGGTGGCCGCGGACAGTGGCGAGTGGAACTGAGCGAACTCGACTCCTACATCCAGCGCGGTTACGCCGAAACTGCCAGCAGCCTCGCGAAGGAGGAACAGCGCCACAAGGTCTAAGGCGCTGCGGAAGGCTGAGTGGGCGCTGCGGAAGGCTGAGTGCGCCAGGGCGTTTTAGTGCACGGTAGTGTTTTTAGTGCACGATGACGCTATTCACCTGTGCGAGCAGCACGGTCATGCGCCCACCGGAGAGCGCTGCCCGCTCGCCCGTCGGAACAACGGCAAGTTCCACGGCGTCCGCGCCCACACGGCTCAGCCGCCCGCATAGAGCTCCTGCCGAGGTGCTGAGCGTGACAAGGGCACGGTCTCGCACGAGATCGCGTAGGCGCCCGCCCCAGGAGCGGCAGGCTCCTCTATCGGCGGGTGCACTGCGCACTCGCAGAGGTAGGTCTTGCACCGCAACAAGCGCGGATCCGGGAAGCAGAACCCGGGCTCCGTCGTGACGGCGCACGATCTCCACCCAGTCAGTGCCCGTCACCGTGATCGTGCCCTGCTCTATCTGCCCACCTCGCAAGAGAAACTGCACCATCTGCCCATGGGCGGCCCGTAAACGGTCCTGAACACTCACCTGTGCGCTTTCTGCGCGCATCAGCTCCTCGGCGGTCGCACGCAATTCCAGGTCTTGCTCATGGGCGAACTGGCTTTCCACATCGCGCAGGAGTCGGTCGAGTCGACGTGCCTCTGGATCGGGGCGCGCACCATCCGACTCCATCGAATGGTTGCTCTCGGGCATCATCGGCGTGGGATTCGGTGCCATGGGCGTCACTGTAGATGCTCGCAAGCGCGTCATCGGGCGCTCCTGACCGGCTGCGGATACATGGTGGGGGCGTTCGATCGGTGGCTCATTGTGGAGGAATCGTCATCCCCGGTACTTCCGAGAAAATGCCTTCGACCTGCGATGGAGTTATTGACGACACGGTTTCGCACTTTAGTTCCAAACCCGGAGAAATCGGCACTTTTGTTGGTATCCAGAGGGGACCGAAGGCGGATTGTGGGGCAGGGAGTGAACCAACTACTTTTCAATCAGGTGCCAACGACGCCAAACAACACCAAACGACAGAATCTGTGATCTGGCAGTGCAGCCACCACGATCTGTGTTGCGGTCTTCCCTGTAGTCCCGGTGTCGGCACCTGAGCAGATGAGCCAACGTTGACCTATCCGCTTCAGGTCCCCAGGGAGACACTCATGCCGAGTACGCCACGCCGCGCCGATGCGCTGCGCCGCACCGCCGCCAGCGCGGGCGCCGCCGCATCCAGTGTTGTGTCCGTGCTACTCGGTCTGTCCCTGGCCTCCAATGCCAACGCAACCATCGGCCTGACCTCGCTCACCTCCTGGGTGCTTGCCTCCGCCGCTCTCGCACTCGCCCTGGCCTGCCTCTACCTTTGCGTGATCTGGGCTCTGGCCGTGATCGTGCAGCTCGGCGGGCCCGCCTCGCGCAGTTCGCGGATCGCCTTCCGTGCTCTCGCAGTGCTGGCGCCCCGCCTGGCACGCAAGGTGGGGCTGGGCATGATCACGGCAACCACCGCCCTGGTACTCAGTCCACCCCTCAGCGCTACCCCCACCGCCACCCCTCCCTTTATGTCCGAGGGGCCCGTTCCGGCTGCCGTCGGCCGACTCGCCGGCTACAACACAGAACCTCTTTCCCCGGGCAGCCCCGGCCTTGACACTCAGCAGTACGGCTCACAGCCCGACGTCGACACCGGCACCCCTGGCGTGGGACGGCTAGGGATGGGGTCGGTCCCGCAGCCCATGGAGACTACGGACCTGCCTGGACTGGGCTGGGGCTCCCCTGAACCTCAGCCTCTCCCTCCGCACGGCTGGGGCCAGGGCAATCCCGCCGATGATGCTGCCGACCTCCCGCCACTGGGATGGGGCAGCGGCGAGCCCACTGATGCGGCAGAGGACCTCCCTCCGCTCGGCTGGGGATCCCCGCAGAAAGAGCACACAGCTGCCGCTGCACAGGGCGAGCTCTCCCCTGCCTCCTCGATGACCACCTCGCCGTCCCCGTCCGCAGCTCCTTCGCCTAGCTCTTCTCCTGCCGCTTCTGCGGCGTCCCGCGGTGAGGCATCCCGCGCGCATACCTCCGAGAGCGCCCCACGCACCCACACGGTGCGCGAAGGCGAGACCCTCTGGGGCATTACCGATGACCTCCTCGGCCCCGGTCGAGACAATCCCGAAGCTATCGCTCGGTGCTGGCCGATCCTGCATCGCGCGAACGGTCCCGTGATTGGAGCCGACCCCGACCTGATCTACCCCGGGCAGCTGCTCGAGGTTCCACCCACCCTTCACGGCGATCCATCCTGCGCCACGTCCGGCAATGCCGCCGGTCCTGGTCTCTCCTCCAGCCCCTAGCCCCAGCCCACCCTCAACAACCCCCTACCCATCCGATTTATCC
>JAEWEZ010000159.1 GCA_023389045.1 Actinomycetes bacterium | reverse complement strand
TCGCAACCGCGGGCGAGTTGGTGCGGCCGACGGGCCCCGCGCCCTCCGTCGGGCCCTCTCCCCCTTCGCTCTCCACGGCGACCTGGCCAGCGGCGCCCTCGCCCTGCTCGACCACGGTGACGCCCGCACCGAAGGAGAGGACCTCGAAGGCGGACAAGAGCGCGCAGCCGCCCTCATCACCCACGCCCTCGACGCCCCCGGGAACCGTCTGACCGTGGTTCTCGGCGGCGGGCATGAAACCGCCTGGGCCTCCTACCAGGGCCTTGCCGCCTCTTCCCGTGTGCACACGACCGAGGGCCGCCGCCCCCGCTGGGGCGTGCTGAACCTTGACGCCCACTTCGATCTACGCGATGAAGAACGCCCCACCTCCGGGACGCCCTTCCTGCAGATGGCGCGGGCCGAAGCCGCCCTCGGGCATGAGCTGCACTACGGCGTGATCGGCATTGCCGAGCCCTCCAATACCGGGGTGCTGTTCGCGAAGGCCCGGGACCTCGCAGTGCGCTGGATGACCGATATGGAAGCGCTTCAGGGCGGCGCTGCAGCAATCAGTTCCTTCATCGAAGATTTTGCGCGCGACCTCGACATTCTCTACCTCACCGTGGACCTCGATGTGCTTCCCGCAGCCGCCGCTCCCGGAGTGAGTGCCCCCGCCGGCCTCGGTGTGCCACTGCCCCTGATCGCCCACGCCGTGCAGAAAGCAGCCGCCACCGGTGTTCTCGCCCTCATGGACGTGGTGGAGCTGAACCCCTCCCTGGACCGGGATCAGCGCACCGCGCGAAGCGCCGCCCGACTCATTGATATTGCCGTCACGACGGTGGCAGCGCAGACGCCCTCTGTGTCCTGAGAGTGCGACGGTGGCGAAGGAGCAGACTCACTCCCACCACCAGCAACCCGAGGATCATCACCAGGACCCCGAAAGTGACCATCTGGCCCCCTTGCGGGACCACGTCGGCCGTGAAGCGCGCCTCGAAAACCCGCACGATCTGCCCCACAAAGGGGGCCTGATCCACGGCGTCAGGAACGAGCTGCTCGACGCTTTCCGCTAGACGCGTCACCACGACCCCGGCCACGATCATCAGCACGCCCCCCACAGCGATCATGCTCCTCCGGTGCCGAGCACACAGCACCGCGAGCACGGCGCTCAGGATGGCAAGCGGCACGAGCCGATGCGCCCACTGGGCATAGGACACCATCTGCGCGAGCACCGGCACATCCGGCACCGTGGCCAGGGTGATCTCGGTGTGTTGCGGACGGGGGATCTCCACCGGCACGATCTTTTCGGCCCCCGACAGCACCCGCTCAATCAGCGGCTCCAGATCAACCTGGAGCGGCGCTGCACCGGGGGTAAAGAGCGCCCCATGCAGCTGCTTCATCGTCCCGTTCCACACGGTCGCGTACACGTCTGTTCCGGTCAGGTCTGACGCCAGGTTTTTCGCCTGCGGTTCCACCAGATCCCGCACGAAGTTCGGGATTTCCACCGCAGAAAAGGCCTGCTCAACAGCCGGGTCGGTGAGGGAACGCTGGAACGACGGGTCCTCACCCAGCGGCTGCGTTATCGCTAAAAACCCCTTTTCCTGCACCAGGTTCTTCTCCATCCACAGCGCGGGAACCGCAGCCGCCGCAAGCAGCACCGCGAGGAGCGTGAGCACGGCAGCAATCAGGTCACGCAGGACGATCAGCGAGAGACGCAGGGCAGCAGGCACTCCCCCAGGGTATCGAGCGCCCCTGAACGCGCATCGGCCCCGCACCTGATCAGGTGCGGGGCCGATGTCGCTGGGATGCGGGGGAAAGGGTGGGACCTTCTCAGCGGAAGGTCACGAAGCGGGGCGAGCCCCAGAGGGAACGCTCGACAACAACACGCTTGGAATCGGAGGCATCCACCACGCGGCCGTTGCCGGCGTAGATGCCCACATGGCCGGGCCACACCACGACATCGCCGGGACGAGCCTCGGAGCGGGAGATGCGCTTACCGGCGCTGGCAATGCCACCGGAAGAACGGGGCAGGCTGATGCCTGCCTGACGGTAGGCGTAGCGAACCAGACCCGAGCAGTCGAAGCCGGAGTACGAGGAGCCACCCCAGACGTAGCGGGTGCCGATGCCGGAACGGGCGGCGGCCAGGATGCGGGCACCCTTACCGGTGGCGCGCAGCGAGGATTCGCCCTCTTCACGGTCCTGGGCTGAAGCCTTGCGCTCCTGAAGCTGCGAGTCACGGTCGCGGTCCCGGCGCTCACCATTGCGCGATGCACGCTCATCACGGTCACGGGTCTCAGAAGCGCTCTCGTCGCTATCTCGGCCGTTGTCGCTTTCCGGGGCTTCCACCGTGATGGACGAGGCGGCGGGAGCGAGGGTGGAAGCCTGCGCTTTCACCTGCGCGACCGGAATCTCCACGGTGGCGGTGGCGGAAGTCTGATCAGCAGCGGGGGCCTTGGCGGGGGCAGCATCGGTGCTGTGCTCATCTGCCGTGGCGAGGGTGCCACCGGCCAGGAGGATCCCGGCGGTCATGGCAGCCCCACCAGCACTGCGGGCCATACGAGTCGCGGGGGTCACGGCACGCATCGGGCGGCGATGAGTGTTCTTCACAGTCTTCGACACGTTCTGCTCCCTGCCCCCATGTTCGTGGTGGTTACGTCTCCTCGGGATGTGGGGGTTTTCCGAGAGACGGCTCATCCGTGGCGATCAGCTCGTGTACGACTTTAGGAGGGGGAACGGGGGCAATCCCAGGCTCCTGGTGGCATTGGGAAAAGGGTTTGAAGTGCCCTTTACCTAGCCGGCGATGCCGATCACAAGATACTGACTCGGGCCGTTCCCTGCGTCACATCCAGTGCCTCGCGGAGCGGTCCGGCATTACCTTTCCTTACCCGGCGTGGCCCGACAGCACCGGATATTCAGCCCCCCATCCGCACTCCACCGTGCGCGCACGGTGTGACGTACGGTCTGCGGCCCTGGGTCTACGGCAGCAACCTCGCTCCATAGACGGCAACCCCACCCCATAAACGGCGACCCCGCACCCGAGAGTCGGGTGCGGGGTCGCGCCAAAGTAAAGAACCGGAACTCAGCCCACGATGCGGTAGAAGCTCCAGTTGCCCGAGTAGAGGGCGCGCTCGGAGGTGTCCACGCGGCGGTTGCCGGCATCGACCAGGCGCCCGTTGCCCGCGTAGATGCCCACGTGGCCGGGCTTGTACACAAGGTCGCCGGGGCGAGCCTCGGAGCGGGGGATGCGCTTGCCCATACGGGCCTGGGCACCGGCGGAGTGCGGCAGGGAGATGCCGTGCTGGGCGTACACCCAGGCGGTGAAGCCGGAGCAGTCCCAGCCCTGGGGGGTGGAGCCACCCCACACGTAGGGGACACCGATGCCGGAACGAGCGGTGGCGAGAATTGAAGCACCCTTACCCGGGGACAGCTCGCGGCCTTCGTTGCGAGATTCCTTCTTTTCCTCGCGGCGCTCATCGCGATCGTTACGGTCGCGGCGGTCCTCTCGCTCATTGGAGCGGGTAGCGCGCTCTTCGCTGCGACGCTCGGTCACCTCGGCCTCATCGGCCTGCTCAACGGGAGCCTTCACCGTGATGGTGGAGGCAGCCGGAGCCAGGGTGAAGGCGGAGGCGCCAGCCTTGGTGCCGGGGATCGCCACGGAGGGAGCCGTCACGGGGGCGAGAGCTGCGGGAGAGGCACCCTCAGCCTGAGGTGCACCCTTAATGCCGGTCTCATCAGCGGCGGCGAAGGAGCCACCGGTGAGCATGATGCCTGCGGCCATGGCGGCACCACCGGCGGTGCGGGCGGCGCGGGTCATGGGGGTCACGGCGCGCATCGGGCGACGATGCGTGGTATTCACGGTCTTCGACACGTTCTGCTCCCGGCCCCGTGACACTCTCGCATTCGCAGCCTCTTCGACGCCCTGGGGCTTGACCATCGAAGGGGCGCATCGCACTTCTATCGCGCGACGCGATTTCGACTTTAGAAGGGGGTGCCACCGATTTCCGAGGGGCGTGGAGGCTTCTGGGGCAGAGTTTGACCGTCGCTTTACTTACGAGGCGAGCGGCGTCACCACGAGCTGGCCCGCAATGTCCTCCTGGACCGCAATCGGTTCCCCGGCACCGTCCACACGCACAGCCAAAGCATCACCGTGACGGCGCACTTCCAGGTGCGCACCCGGGAGCGCCCCCTGGCGCACCAGGTCCTCGAGCAAGGCCTCGTCGGCCTGTGCCCACTCGCCGATCCGCACCAGACGCACCATCACCGGGCCGCGATCGGACACCGCATCGGGCAGCGGCATCGCCGTCGAATCACCTTCCTGCTTCGGCGCTTCAACGCCGAGGGCATCAAGCGCCGGAATCGGATTGCCGAAGGGGTCGGTGTACGGGGCTTTCAGCGTCTTGGCCAGGCACTTTTCGACCTCCAGGCTCATCACATGCTCCCAGCGGCAGGCCTCTTCATGCACCAGGGAAAGGTCAAGACCCACCACATCCAGCAGATGGCGTTCTGCCAGACGGTGCTTACGCATCACCGAGGTGGCCAGCGCGCGCCCCTCCTCGGTGAGCTCAATGACGCGCCCCTCCCCCAGGTGGAGCAGACCATCGCGTTCCATACGTGCCACGGTCTGGGAAACCGTCGGCCCCGAGTGGCCGAGCCGTTCGGCGATCCGAGCGCGCATCGGCGGGGTGCCGCACTCTGCCAGCTCGAACACCGTCTTGAGGTACATCTCGGTGGTGTCGATCAGATCGCCGCTCACTGCCACTCCTTTACTCCGGTAAGCCCCTGTAAGCCCTTTACCGCGGGCCGCCCATCGGTTAGTGCGGAGTCTACCCGCGCCGCTCCCATCACGGGGTGGACAGCGCAGCACCCCGAACCGTCTGGTTCGGGGCGCTGCACGGAAGGGTCACGGGGCGGGTGGGCTGAGTTCTTCAGCCCCCGCGCGATCCGCTCTGTCCTGGGGTGAGCGGCCGACGGGCCACAGCTCGGCAGCCGGCCGCTCACGCCTCAGGTCACAGACCCTTGATGATCTCGCGCATCAGCTCGGCGGTCTCGGTGGGGGTCTTGCCCACCTTCACGCCGGCCGCCTCGAGGGCTTCCTTCTTGGCCTGGGCGGTGCCGGCGGAACCGGAGACGATCGCACCAGCGTGGCCCATGGTCTTGCCCTCGGGGGCGGTGAAGCCCGCGACGTAGCCCACGACCGGCTTGGTCATGTTCTCCTGGATGTACTTCGCGGCACGCTCTTCGGCGTCGCCACCGATCTCACCGATCATCACCACGCCAATGGTCTCCGGGTCCTTCTCGAAGGCCTCGAGCGCATCGATGTGGGTGGTGCCGATGACCGGGTCGCCACCGATGCCGATGCAGGTGGTGAAGCCGATGTCGCTCAGCTCGTACATCATCTGGTAGGTCAGCGTGCCGGACTTGGAGACCAGGCCCAGCTTGCCGGCGCCGGTGATGTTGGCGGGGGTGATGCCGGCGTTGGACTTCCCGGGGCTGATCAGGCCGGGGCAGTTCGGGCCGATGATGCGGGTGGTGCCCTTGGCCTTGGCGTAGTTGAAGAACTCGGCGGTGTCCTTGACCGGGATGCCCTCGGTGATCACCACGAGCAGTTCGATGCCGGCGTCGATCGCTTCGATCGCGGCGCCCTTGGCGAACTTCGGCGGCACGAAAACCACGGAGACGTTCGCGCCGGTGGCCTCCATGGCCTCCTTCACGGTGCCGAAGACGGGCACCTCGTGACCGCCGTCGAAGGCGACCGACTGGCCGGCCTTGCGGGGGTTCACGCCACCAACGATGGCGGTGCCGGAGTCGAGCATGCGCTGGGAGTGCTTCATGCCCTCCGAGCCAGTCATGCCCTGGACGATGACCTTGCTGTTCTCGTCAAGAAAGATAGACATGGGAGGTGGGGCTCACTTTCCGTTCGCGGCGAGCTCGGCGACCTTCGCGGCGCCGCCGTCCATGGTGTCGGCCAGGGTGACTAGGGGGTGGTTTGCTGCTTCGAGGATGGCGCGGCCTTCCTCAACGCGGTTGCCGTCGAGGCGCACGACCAGCGGCTTGGAGGCCTGGTCGCCGAGCTTCTCGAGGGCGCCCACAATGCCATTTGCCACGGCGTCGCAGGCGGTGATGCCACCGAAGACGTTCACGAACACGGCCTTGACCTGCGGGTCGCCGAGGATGACGTCCAGACCGTTGGCCATCACCTCAGCGGAGGCGCCGCCGCCGATGTCCAGGAAGTTCGCGGGCTTCACGCCGTGCTTTTCGCCGGCGTAGGCCACCACGTCGAGGGTGGACATGACCAGGCCCGCGCCGTTGCCGATGATGCCGACCTCGCCGTCGAGCTTGACGTAGTTGAGGTCGAGAGCCTTGGCCTTGGCTTCGAGCGGGTCTTCGGTCTTGGAGTCCACGAGCTCGGCGTGGCCGGGCTGACGGAACTCGGCGTTGTCATCGAGGGTGACCTTGCCGTCCAGGGCGATGATGTCCCCGGCGCCGGTCTTGACCAGTGGGTTCACCTCCACGAGGGTGGCGTCTTCCTCGCGGTAGACATCCCACAGCTTCTGCAGCACGGGGGCGACCTTCGCGGCGGTCTCGGCGTCAAACTTCGCCGCTTCGACGATTTCCTTGGCCTTGGCCTCGTCGATGCCGACGTTCGGATCCACCGCGACCTTGGCGAGGGCCTCGGGGCGCTCGACCGCGAGCTGCTCGATCTCCATGCCGCCCTCAACGGAGCACATGGCCAGGTAGTTGCGGTTGGCGCGATCCAGCAGCAGGGAGAAGTAGTACTCCTCGGCGATGTCGGCGCCAGCGGCGACCATCACGCGGTGCACGGTGTGGCCCTTGATGTCCATCCCAAGGATCTCTGCGGCCTTCTGCTCGGCCTCCTCGGGGGACTTCGCGATCTTCACGCCGCCGGCCTTGCCACGGCCACCGGTCTTGACCTGAGCCTTGACGACGACGACCGGGGTGCCGAGCTGCTCGGCGGCGGCCTTGGCAGCGGCCGGGTCCTCCGCGACAACTCCGCCAAGCACGGGAACACCGTGCTTCTCGAAGAGGTCGCGGGCCTGGTATTCAAACAGGTCCACGGGGTGTTGTCCTTCCGATGTCGACAGCGGGCGGTGGCCGCTCTCGGCCTCGACGCCGCCCCTGGGGAACAGTCTCAGCCTAACGCTGTTTTCGGGGAGGTCCGTCACACAAGAAGGGACATCAGTCCCTCCCGGACGGTGAGGCCGGTCACTCTCCTCCCAGGCGGGCGAAAAAGGACCCCTCTACGATGGACGGCATGAGTGGACCCTCTCGCAGTCTCGGCCGCCGCATCCGTGATCAGCTCTGGTTCAGCGTGATTGCGATCCTGGTGCTGTTCCTCGTGCTGCGTGTTCTCGGGGTGCGCTCCACGATGTCGAGCTTCTTCCTCTCGGTGGTTCTCACCATCGGTTTAAATGTGGGGCTCTCCTACTTCTACGAGCATCGGGCCCGACGGGGGAAGACTCCGCGTGCGGATCCGCGCGGGGGCGATATTCGCTGGCGGGAGGAGCCGCCGGGGGACGATCGCTACGACGACCGTCGGTATGAGGACCGCTATGAGCGTCGCTATGACGAGTCCCGATACAGCGAGTCCCGTCGATACGACGAACCCCGTCGGTACGACCGTCGGGATGACCACGACCGTGACGACCGCCGATACGACCCATCGCCACGGGACTTCCGGGAGTACGACGCACGCGAGCAGTACCGCCCAGCCGAGGGCTCACGCCCCGTGGATGATCGGGACTGGAGGGATCGCCGTGGCTGATTGGAAGACCTACGCCAAAGCCGCCCGCAACACTTACCGCAAGCAGGCCCCCGGCGCCGCGAAGGCGATCAAGGAGAGCGCCCGCTCCTCGAGTGACCGCGCCGGCGCCTATGTGCGTGCAGCCCGCAAAGCCGCTGATGAGGGCACGCGGGAGGGGCGCGAGAGTCTGCGCCGCGATGCGGACCGTGCCCGCAGGGCCACCGCTGCCGCCGCGGTCGTTGCGGGACGTCGCGCCAAGGAAGCGCAGGTGGGCCGACGGATCTGGCACGCCGTGCGTGATGCGCTGCTCATGGGCGCCGCGCTCGGGGTGATCTGGTTCGTGCTCGCCAGCGCAGGTCTGCGAATCCCACCGATCATCGTGATCTCGCTCGTGCTGGGCCTGATGGTCGTGCGCTTCGGCTGGGCCCTGGTGGGCCAGTTCCGTAGCTCCGAGACCGAGGACGACGCGGCCGACGACACTGCAGCGGGGCGTTCCGAGCGGGAGTATGACGCGCTCGCCCGGCGCGAAGAACCGCGCCGGGCGAAGAACCGTTCGGACCGCTAAAGCCGACCGCTACAGCGCTGCGATAATCCCTTCCACGCTTACCTTGGCATCGCCCAGGAGCATGTCGGTGTTCTCGCGGAAGAACAGCGGGTTTTGCACACCGGCGTAGCCCGCGCCCATCGAGCGTTTGAAGACGATCACGCGCTTGGCTTCCCACACCTTCAGCACCGGCATGCCCGCAATCGGGGAGCCCGGCTGCTCGGCGATCGGGTTCACGGTGTCGTTCGCACCGATGACCAGCACCGTGTCGACATCCGCGAAATCGTCGTTGACCTCGTCCATTTCCAGAACGATGTCGTAGGGCACCTTGGCCTCGGCCAGCAGCACGTTCATATGCCCGGGAAGACGCCCCGCCACCGGGTGGATCGCGAAGGTGACATCCACGCCGGCCTCGCGCAGTCGCCGCGTCAGATCGGCCACCGGGTACTGCGCCTGCGCCACCGCCATGCCATAGCCAGGGGTGATCACTACACGCTTGGAGTCCTTCAGAAGAGCTGCGGTCTCCTCCACCGTGATCTCGGTATGCGTTCCGTCGTCGTCATCACCGGCCACAGCACCACCGTCGGACCCAAAACCGCCCAGGATCACGGAGATGAAGGAACGGTTCATGGCCTTGCACATGAGGTAGGAGAGGTAGGCACCGGAGGAGCCAACCAGTGCGCCCACGATGATGAGCAGCGAGTTGCCGAGCATGAAACCGGCGGCGGCAGCAGCCCAGCCCGAGTAGGAGTTGAGCATCGAGACGACCACCGGCATGTCACCGCCACCGATGGCCGCAACCATATGCACGCCCAGGGCGAGCGCAATCAGCGTCATCAGCAGCAGGCAGGACCAGCCGAGGAACCCTTCACCGTGCACGGCCACGAAACCAACCCCGAGCAGCAGCGTGACCAGAATGGCGGCGAGGTTCAGCAGGTGGCGCAGCGGCAGCATCAGCGGGGCGCCCTTGATCTTCCCGGAGAGCTTCAGGAAGGCGACGATCGAGCCGGTCAGGGTGATGGCGCCGATGAAGATGCCCAGGAAGACCTCCACCAGGTGGAAGAGGTGCATATCCGAGGTGACGCCCTGCGGGGCGATGAAGGAGTTGAAACCGATCAGCACGGCGGCCAGACCCACGAAGCTGTGCAGCAGGGCGATCAGCTCGGGCATGCCGGTCATCTCGACCTTGCGTGCCTTCAGCACACCGATCACAGCACCGATACCGACCGCCAGGACGATCAGGATCAGCGTCACGAGAGCGTGATGGTGGGTGTCAGGGGCGATGGCCGATTCCACAACGGAACGCACGACGGTGGCGATGAGGGCGAGCCCCATACCGATCATGCCGAAGAGGTTGCCGCGCTGCGCGGTGGTCTGCTTGGACAGCCCCGCCAGGGCCAGGATGAACAGGAGCCCCGCCGCGAGGTAGGCCAGATTGGACAGGCGCAGGGCTTCACGCCCGAGGTCAAAGTCGAAAACGTCGATAAGCATCAGGCGTCCCTCCGGAACATCGCGAGCATGCGGTGGGTGACGGTGAACCCGCCGAAGACGTTGATCGAGGCGACCACGATGGCGAGGAAGGCGAGGATGCTGACGGCCCAGTTACTGGAGCCGACCTGCAGGATCGCACCCACCAGGATCACGCCGCTGACCGCGTTGGTTTCACTCATCAGCGGGGTGTGCAGGGCGTGGGTCACCGCGGTGATGACGTAGAAACCGACCACGATCGCGAGCATCAGCACGATGTAGGAGGTGCCCACGGCGAGCGGGCTCGCGAGGATCAGCCCGGCGCCGAGCAGTGCCGCGACCACGAGCGCAATGATCCGGCCAACGCCGCTTCCACTGGCTTCTTCTGCGGCGGCCGGTGCTGCCTCCGGGGCAGGGGCCGGCGCGGGGGCAGCGGACACCTTGACCGGTGGTGGCGGCCAGAGCACATCGGCCACCACTTTCGGGCGTTCCTGTTCCCGGTCGATCCGGGCGCGGGTCACGGTGATCCCCCGGATCACCTCGTCCTCCAGGTTGATCGTGAGCATCCCGTCTTTCTCCGGTGTCATCAGCGCCAGGAGGTTCACGATGTTCTGGCCGTACAGCTGGGAGGCCTGCGCGGGCAGGCGCCCGGCGAGATCGGTATGCCCGATGATCGTCACGCCGTTCTCGGTGGTGATCACTTCACCGGGCACGGTCAGTTCGCAGTTGCCGCCGCCGGCTGCCGCCATATCCACGATCACGCTGCCGGGGCGCATCCCGGCCACATCGCTTGCCGTGAGCAGCTTCGGGGAGGGGCGGCCAGGAATGGAGGCCGTGGTGATGACGATGTCGGCTTTCGCGGACTGCTCGGTGTACAGGCGCGCAGCGGCTGCCGCCTGATCGGCGGTCATCTCCTTGGCGTAACCATCGGCGGAGCGTTCTGCCGCCGCCGGGATCGCCACGAACTCCGCACCCATCGACTCGACCTGCTCCGCCACTTCCGGGCGCAGGTCCGTGGCTTTGACGACGGCGCCCATCGAACCGGCGGTGCCAATCGCGGCGAGGCCCGCCACCCCGGCGCCGATCACATACACGGTGGCCGGGGGGATCTTGCCGGCAGCGGTGACCTGTCCGGTAAAGAGCCTGCCGAAAGCGGAGGCCGCTTCGACCACGGCCCGGTAGCCGGCAATATTCGCCATCGAGCTCAGCACGTCCATGGACTGGGCCCGCGAAATACGCGGCACGGCATCCATGGCGAGCGCCGTGAGGGAATCCTCGACGAGTTCGTCGATCAGTTCCGGGTGGCGCCCCGGGGCCATCCGCGCGATCAGGTGGTGGCCTGCTTTCATCGCTCGGCGCTGCTCACGCGGCGGGGTGTCGAGGCAGGTCACGATCTCGCAGCCCCACACGTCATCGCCCACAATCTGCGCGCCGGCATCCGCGTAGAGCGCATCGGGGAAGCTTGCTCGCTCCCCGGCGCCGGATTGGACGCAGACCTCGTAGCCGAGCTTGATGAGTTTTGTGACGGTATCGGGGGTGGCGGCGACGATCGCCTGCGCGGGGTCGGGCTCGCGCGGGATGCCGATGCGCATGGGGAATCTCCTGGGTCGGGGACCGGATGATGCGGTGGTGGGCGCGAAGGGGTGGGGCCGACGCCACCGCGCACGCCCCTCACCCTATGGCGGGAAAGGAGCGGTGAGCGGGCGATTAGGCCCGCAAGACCAGCGGGAGAGTCGCGTCCTCCGGTCCCCACGCGGGTTTCGCGTCGGGTCCGAACACAGGATCCGACGCGGGTCCGAGCTCAGGTTCCGACGCAGGTTCCGGCGTTGGCTCTCACGCCAGTGCCGACGCAGGCTCATAGGCCGGGCGTGATCAGGGCGCGGGCGCGAGTCCAATCGCAATCGTGATGAAGCCGAGCAGCGGAACTGCCAGCAGTGTGCCCAGCATCAGAGCGATGACCAGACCGGGCCGGGTCAGGTTTCGTCCCGAATAGACCGTCGCCACCATCATCAGCACCACGGAAATGATCCCCCAGGCGATGGCGATGGGGCCGGCGGGGCTCATATCATCCGGCCGCTGCGCGGGAAAGGCGGAACCGACGATGATCCCGATGATGAGGACCCCAGAGCCAATGATGGTCAGCAGCAGAAGGTCAACCACCACAATGAAGATCAGCAGGGCGATGCTGCCGCGGGTGTGCCCGGGGTAGCGTCGCGGGCGGGATTCCGCTGTCGCTTGCAACTCGTCCTGCTCCGTCGGCTCCGTGGGGTTGCCCTGCATCTGCCGCTCCTTCTGCACAGCGGTTCAGAGTTTCGTCACCGGAGCGTAGCGCAGCAGCAGGCGCTTCGTCCCGTGCGGGGCTTTGAACTGCACTTCGATCTGGGTTTTCTCGCCCTGGCCCGACACTTCCGTCACGGTTCCCATGCCGAAGGAATCGTGGGTCACGCGATCGCCCACCACGAGGTGAGGCAGGTCAGCAGCGGCCGTGGGTTTCCGGCCGGAGCCAAAGCTCGGGCGGCGCACATCGCTGCGTCCACCCCCGGTGCCCCCGCTCAAGGAGGGGCCACGGCGATTCGAACCGCCGCCACTCCCCCAGCTGCTTTCACCGCCCCGCGAGGAGCCGTAGCTTCCCGCGCCGCTGTATCCGCCCCCGAAGCCGCCCCCGAAACCGGCCAGGGACGAACCGGCGCGGGCCACGTCGAGCACACTCTCCGGGATTTCATCCAGGAAGCGACTACCCGGCATGAACTGCGGGGCGCCCCAGAGGGCACGCATCTGTGCGCGGGTGAGGAAGAGCTTTTCGCGCGCCCGGGTGATACCCACGTAGGCCAGGCGCCGTTCCTCTTCCAGCTGTTCCGGATCAGCCAGGGTGCGCTGATGCGGGAAGGTGCCATCCTCCATGCCGGTCAGAAAGACCACCGGGAACTCGAGGCCCTTCGCAGTGTGCAGGGTCATGAGGGTGACGAACTGGTCTTCCTCACCGGGAAGCTGATCCGCATCAGCCACCAGCGAGACCTTCTCCAGGAACTGGTCGAGCAGTGAGGCTTCCGGTTCCTCCTGCTCCGATCCTTCCTCCTCAAACTCGGAGGCGGCGGCCTCGGCCGCTTCCATCTGCGCTTCGAACTCCGCAGCCACACTCACGAGTTCCGCCAGGTTCTCCAGGCGGGATTCGTCCTGCGGATCATCGCTCATCTGCAGTTCGGCGTAGTAGCCGGTCTGGTTCAGCAATGTTTCGAGAAGCTGCGCGGGGCCGTCCCCGTCTTCGTAGCGTCGACGCACCCCGTCGAGCAGGTTCGTAAAGGAGCGCACCGCATTCAGTGAACGGGTGGCGAGGCCCGGGGCTTCATCGGCACGCCGCAGTGCCTCGGCAAAGCCAATGCGTTCCCGCTCGGCGAAGGCGGCGATCATCGCCTCGGCACGATCCCCGATGCCGCGTTTGGGCACATTGAGGATGCGCCGCAGATTCACTTCGTCATCGGGATTAGAGATCACCTGCAGGTAGGCGATCGCATCTTTGATCTCGCGCCGCTCATAGAAGCGGGTGCCACCGATCACCCGATAGGGCAGACCCACCCGGATGAGCTGGTCTTCGATGGCTCGGGACTGGGCATTGGCGCGGTAGAAGATCGCGATATCGGCGGCGCTGCGCCCCTCATCTACGAGGGCGTCGATCTGCCGGCCGATGTAGCGGGCCTCGGCTTTATCGTCATCGGCCACGTACAGGGTGATCTGTTCGCCCTTGCCCTCCGCGGTCCACAGGTTCTTCTTCCGCCGGCCCTGGTTTTCCTCAATCACAGCATTGGCGGCGGTGAGGATGTTCTGGGTGGAGCGGTAGTTCTGTTCCAGCAGGATGGTGCGGGCAGAGGGGAAGTCCTGCTCGAACTCCACGATGTTGCGGATCGTGGCGCCGCGGAAAGCGTAGATCGACTGATCCGAGTCACCCACCACAGTGAGATCAGCGGTAGGGTCCTCCCCGACCAGTTCACGCACCAGGGCGTACTGGGCCGGGTTGGTGTCCTGGTACTCATCCACGAGCACGTGCCGGAAGCGGCGACGGTAGCCTTCGCGGACCGCCGGGTGATCCCGCAGGAGCTGCACGGTCAGACCGATGAGGTCGTCAAAGTCCACCGCATTGGCCTGGCGCAAACGCTCCGTGTACGCGCTGTAGATCTGCGCGAGGGTCTTCTCGAAGGGGTTGCGAGCGCTCTCGGCCTGATCGGCAGCGTCGATAGGGTCCACCAGATCGTTCTTGAGCGCACTGATGCGGGCGGCCACGGCTCGCACCGGATGCTGTTTGGTGTCCACCTCGAGGTCTTTCATCACCGTGGTGATCAGACGCTGGGAGTCGGCGGAGTCGTAGATCGTGAAGGTGCTGCGCAGACCGGCCGCTTCGGCATCGCGTCGCAGGATCCGCACACAGGCGGAGTGGAAGGTGGACACCCACATATTGCGCGCCACCGGACCCACGAGCGCTGCCACGCGTTCCTTCATTTCGGCGGCGGCCTTGTTCGTGAAGGTGATGGCCAGGATTTCCCCGGGCATCGCCTCCCCGGAACGGAGCAGATGCGCGATCCGTCGCGTGAGCACACGGGTTTTGCCTGAGCCGGCACCGGCCACGATCAGCAGGGGGCAGCCCCGATGTTGGACGGCCTGACGCTGCGGGTCGTTGAGCCCCTCGACCAGCTCCTCCAGAGCGGCTGGGTCCGCACTCGCCCACGGGGCATACCCGCAGTGTTCTCCCGTCTCGGGGCGGTGTTCTCCGGCCGTGAGAAGGGGAAGCTCCGACGGGGCCTGCCACGGTGCGGGCGGCTCCCAGCCATCCTCCGGGGGAGCCTCTTCCTCCGGCGGCGCGTCCTCGTCGGTCGGCGGCTCATCCTCGAACGACAGCTGTGCATCCTCCGCCCGCGCAGCAGAGGAGGCGAACGCGCCAGGCTCCGTCTGCCTCTGAGCCTGCCGCGGAGTCCGTTTCTGTTCTGGGTTCTCAGGATCGGGGCGTACCCCGTCCAGACGCCGGAAGGCATCGGGCAGGGAGAGATCGTCGAACAAGGAACTCATGAATCACCGACCGTGTGTTTCGGAGTGCGCCGCTCAGGCACCCACGTTGAAGACCGCCACGAGCACATTGCCCACGATGCACAGCGGGATGCCGTACCAGACCACATCGGAGGTTTCTTCCCGACGGGAGATCGCCACGAAGGCGAAGACCGTGGCCAGCACCGAGAGCAGCAGCTTGATCGTGTACCAGAGGTGCCCCGTGCTGATGGCCCCCATGGAAAAAGCCATGGCACAAAGGCCAAAGACCAGGGCGCAGGCAGCGGAGTGAGCCATCCCGGCATTGGGCTGGCGGGTCTTGGCATCAGCGACCCACAGGCCCAGGGTGACGGCCCAGCACAGAATGTGGGCAGCAACGAAAAGGGCGATCACGGTATGCATGTCTTTACCGTACGGCCTCCCCCTGACATTTAGACGACGCATCTGGTGCACCTGCCATGCGAGAATCACCTCATGCCCGTGAACAGCAGCAATACTGACGACCGGGTGCTCACCCAGCTGTTAGGCGATGCACTTCCCACCGCGCAGCAGCGTCCCACCCGCTGGCGCCCCTCCCCCGTCTGGACCGTGATCTCACTGGCCATCCTGGCGGCGATCCTGATCTGGGGTTTGCCCTGGGCCACCGACGTGCACTGGGGCGCCGTCGCCACTGCTGCACGCTCACTGCCGCTGTGGGTGTTTCCGATGGCGGTCGGGCTCGGCCTGCTCGCCCTCGTGCTGGAAGCGTTCTGCCTTCGCCTGGCCACTCCCGCTGCGCCGCTGCCGCGTGTTCTGCACGCCCATGCCGTGAGCGCGGGTGCTGCGAGCGCGCTCCCGAGCGGCGGGCTGCTGGGAATGGGATTGATGGCCTGGCTGCTGCGCCGAGCCGGGATGACCGCCAGCGGGATCGTGCTCGGTGTCTGCCTGGCAGGGATCGCCGAAACGATCGTGAGCACGGTTCTGGTGCCGGTTTTCGGTCTGATCGCCTACGCCGCCAGTTCCTTCCTGGGTCTGGGAACTATCAGCCTGCCCGGTGGGATCTGGTCGGTGCTGGCTGCGGCAGGCCTCGGGATGCTCAGCCTGGTCATACTCGCTGCGCTGCTGAGCCCCGGCGTGATGGACAAGATCCTCAGTGCGATCGACGACGGGAGCGCTGAAGCCGCCTCCTCCATCCCTGTGCTGCGGGCTCTGCGCGGCAAGCTCGTAGCCGCTCTACGCTCGCGTGGCCCGGCGATGGTGGCTCTTCTCCTCCTGGCCCGCTTCGCCCAGGCGGTTGTGCTGATCCTGGGGCTGCGCTCCCTGGGTATCGACCTTCCGGTGCTGCTGATCCTGGTGATTTTTGCGCTTGCCCGCACGGTGGCGCTGCTTCCCCTCACCCCCGGCGGGGTGGGGCTCACGGAGGCTGCCGGGGCTGCGGCGTTGGTGGCGCTCGGCGTGACGGCGGCGCCAGCCACCACCGCAATGCTCGTACTCACGATCGCGACGACGATTGTTCCGCTCGTGGCGGGCGGGCTGGCCAGTGCGGTCACGCCCCCGGTGATCGAGCGTTCGACGGCTCCGGACGCTGCCTGAGGGCTCTGTTTCTCTGGCCCCTCGGGCTTCGCGGCGATCCCTTGCCC
>JAEWEZ010000149.1 GCA_023389045.1 Actinomycetes bacterium | reverse complement strand
TCCTCGGACGGCGGCCGCCGCGCCGTCGTCATGCCCGACGGGCATGAGCCCGAAACCTCAGCCCACCGCCCCGAGGGCCATGGCGAACCACGGCTGCTCACCGAACGGCTTGCCCTCACCCCCGTGGTCCAGCGCGATGAGCAGGACCTCTGGGCCCTGCATAGCGACCCCGCCGCTTTCCTGCACGATTCCACCCCGCCGCTCACCGACCCCGCGCAAATGCGCTGGGTACTCGACGTGTGGCGCAGCCAGTGGGAGCGCGCGGGGCGCGGGCCGTGGTGTGTGCGCTGGCGAGATGGTGCTGGTGAGGGGGCCGACGGGGCACGCGGCCCGGACCGGGCCACCGCGGGTCTTTTGAACGGCTCTCCTCTGCTCGGTGTGGTCGCGATCGCGCCTCTGCCCGCGGATGACCCGGTCGCTCCCCAGGCCCTCAATGCGTACTGGCGCCTTGCTCCGGCATGGCATGGCCACGGCATCGCCACCGAGGCCATGCGCGCGCTCTTGCAGCATCCGGTGCACGGGCCGCAGGGGCGGGAGGTTCTGGCGGTGACCTCAGCTAGCAATCACCCCTCGCGTCGATTGGCGCAGCGCCTCGGTTTCCGTTCCGCCGATCTGCTGCGTCCCGTGCCGGGCGGCCGCGCCGACGATGTGCTGCTCGTGCTCCCGGCACGCCCGGCGCCACTGTTCGTGGATTCATCGCCCTCTACCCCACCGCCCCCTGCTCCCCGACCTCGCCCCCTCGAAGGAGATCGCCCGTGACCACCGGCGCTGGACGCTACGCCCCCTCCCCCAGCGGCGACCTGCACCTGGGCAATCTGCGCACCGCCGTGCTCGCGTGGGTGCTCGCGCGGCGCACCGGGCGGGCCTTCCATCTGCGCGTGGAAGATCTGGATCGGGTGCGGCCGGGTGCTGAGCAGCGGCAACTGGAGGACCTCGCGGCTCTGGGTGTCGACTGGGATGGCCCGGTGGTGCGCCAGTCTGAGCGGGGCGCGGCCTACGCGGAGGCGCTTGCCTGCCTCGATGCGGCAGGCCTCATCTACGAGTGTTACTGCACGCGACGCGAAATCCTGGAAGCGCCGAGCGCCCCGCATGCCCCGCCCGGCGCCTATCCCGGCACCTGCCGTGACCTGGACGAGGCCGCGCGGGAACGGGGCCGCGCCCGGATGCGGGAGCTCAAGCGGGAGCCTGCGCTGCGGCTTCGCGCCGATGTGCATTCTTGGCGGGTGCGCGACCTGTGGGCGGGTGAGGTCGACGGGCCGGTGGACGATGTGGTGCTCCGCCGCGGTGACGGTGTGGTCGCCTACAACCTTGCCGTGGTGGTTGATGATGCCGCGGCGGGGGTTGATCAGGTGGTGCGGGCCGATGACCTGCTGTCCTCGGCTCCGCGTCAGGCGCATCTGGCGCAGCTCCTCGGCCTGCCGGAGCCGGAGTATGCGCATGTGCCGCTCGCGATCAATACGCAGGGGGCGCGGCTGGCCAAGCGCGACGGAGCGGTCACGCTGCGTGATCGCCTGGAGTGGGGGGAAAGCGTGGCCGATGTGATGGAGAGGATCGGCGCTTCACTGGGGCTTCACGGCTGCCGCACGGCGGCCGATGTGTTGGAGGCGTGGGATCCGGCCACGCTGGTGCGCGAGCCCTGGGTGGTGGATCTGCCGGCGCTGTAGGTGTGGGCTCGGGCAGCGTGACCCGGCGACTGCAGCACAGCCCACAGGCCACCCCCAGCAGGGCCTTCCCCCGCCACCGCAACACAAAAGGGGCCTCAGACAGCACACGCCGGAGAAAAACTCCAGTATCTGCCGCTAGAAGCCCCTTTTGTGCACGGGGCCGCGGGTGCCGGGTCGGGGTGGGCGTGCGGGCCTGAGGTGGGCGTGGGGCCTGAGGTGGGCATGGGGGGCTTGAGAAACCCCTTTTGTGCACGGCCTCACAGCAACCCAGCCAGCAACCCAGCCAGCTACCCAGCCAGACCCCCGCCGAGCTCCCGCAGGTCAGTTATGCGGGACGCCCGAACGGATCTCCCGGGAGTCGTCACGCGAGCTGGCCACGAGCGAGGCCACGGTGGCGGTGAGCATCGATAGCACGATCACGGAGAGCGAGAGCCACAGCGGCACCTCGGGAATCTTCTCCACCAGCTCGAAGCCGGGGATCCAGTGCTGAGGCGCCTTGTGGATCGCGTGGATGATGAGCTTCACGCCGATGAAGCCAAGGATCGCGGCAATACCGAAGTGCAGGTACTTCAGGCGATCCATGAGCCCGCCGAGCAGGAAGTAGAGCTGGCGCAGGCCCATGAGGGCGAACAGGTTGGCGGTGAAGACCAGGAACGGGTTGGTCGTGATGGCGAAGATCGCGGGGATGGAGTCCAGCGCGAACATGACGTCGGTCAGGCCGATGGTGATGAAGACCAGCAGCATGGGCGTGAACAGCTTCTTGCCGTTCACGCGGGTGCGCAGCTTGTTCCCGTCGTAGTGGTCGGAGACCGGGAAGATCTTGCGCACGCTACGCATGATGAAGGATTCGCCTTCGTCTTCGTCGTCTTCCTTGACCTGCTTCCACGCGGTGTAGAGCAGGAAGATGCCGAAGATGTAGAAGACGACGGCGAAGCGTTCGACGATCACGGCGCCGAGCAGGATGAAGATGGCGCGGGCGATCAGCGCGATGATGATGCCCACCATCAGCACTTCCTGCTGGTACTTCCGCGGCACCGCGAACTTCGACATGATCACGATGAACACGAAGAGGTTGTCGATACTCAGGGAGTATTCGAGCAGCCAGCCGGTGATGAACTTGCCGGACGGTTCAAGACCGCCAACGACCAGCAGGATCCCAGCGAAGATCAGGGCGAGGCTGACGTAAAAGCCAATCCACAGCGAGGCTTCCCTCATGGAGGGTTCGTGCGGTCGTTTGATGACGATCAGCAGGTCGATGATGAGGATCAGGGTCAGGACGACGAGCGCCCCGATCTCAAATCCGAGATGCAGTTCTCCCAAAACGGCGGCCTCTCAATAGGGGGTGGACTGCCCGGCCGCTGGGCGACGCTCGGCCGGCGCTCGGGTCCGGCGGCGCGCTCCGGGTGGGCAACTATGTCAGGGTATCGGCAGGACGGGCGGCTTGTCCGCCCCCTGAGCTGTGAGACTGCACCGATCCGGGATACTTCAAACACTTATCTTCCGCAGGGCCCAACGCTCTCCCAGCACTCTCTCAGCGCTCTCCCGACGTTCTTCCGATTTTCTCCCGACGTCTTAGGGCCGTCCGAGGGCGCGCACTTCCCATCCGGCATCACGCCACTGGGCAGGGTCGATCACTCCGCGTCCGTCGATGATGCAGGGGTGCCGCAGAAGGGGCCGGAGTTCATCGGGGTCGAGGTCTCGGTAGTGCGTCCATTCGGTCAGCAGCAGCACGAGGTCGGCATCGCGCAGGGCTGTGGCCAGGTCGGATGCGGTGTGGAGCCCGGGCACGCGACGTCGCGCGTTCTCGAGGGCGGCAGGGTCGGTGACGCACACATCCGCGCCCGCGTCCATGAGGCGTTCGGCGATTTCGAGGGCCGGGGAGTCGCGCACGTCGTCGCTGTCGGGTTTGAAGGAGGCGCCGAGGATGGCGATCCGTTTCCCGGCCAATGTGTTCCCTCCGTCGCCGCCAGTCCCGTCGGCACTACGGGCACTACGGGCACTACCGGCATCAAAGGCACTATCGGCACCACCGGCACCGCCACACGCAGGCACCCCGTCGGCCCCTTCACTCCCCACGAGCATTTCCCGCGCCCACTGCACCACCCGGTCGCGGCGGCGCTGGTTGATCGCATCGACCTCACGCAGGAAGGCGAGGGAGGAGCCGCAGCCGAGGTCTTCGGCGCTGGCAACGAAGGCGCGGATGTCTTTGGGGAGGCAGCCGCCGCCGAAGCCGACGCCGGCGCGCAGGAAGCGCCGTCCGATCCGTTCATCCATGCCGATGGCGCGGGCCACGTGGGTGACGTCGGCGCCGGTTGCTTCACAGATTTCGGCGATCGCGTTGATGAAGGAGATTTTGGTGGCGAGGAAGGCGTTGGCACTGGCCTTGACCAGTTCGGCGGCTTCGAGGCCCATCAGCAGGCGCGGCATGCCGTGTGCGAGCACCGGCGCGTAGACGGCGTCGAGCATCTGCACCGCGGGGTGGTCCTCGCGCGGTTCGGGGTCGCTCGCGGGGGTGTTGACGCCGTAGACGATGCGGTCGGGCCGCAGGGTGTCTACGACGGCGAAGCCTTCACGCAGGAACTCGGGGTTCCACAGCAGGCGCACTCCGTCGAGGTGGGCGAGGGTGCGGGCGAGGCGTCGGGCGGTGCCGACGGGCACGGTGGATTTGCCGACGACGAGGGTGGGCGCGCCGTGGCGGGCGGGCAGGTGCGTGGCGAGGATGCTCACGGCGGCCTCGAGGTAACGCAGGTCGGCGCCGTTTCCGTTGGGCAGTTGGGGGGTTCCGAGCCCGAGGAAGTGCACGTCGGCGGTGGCGATTTCGGCGTAGTCGGTGGTGAAGCGGAGGGTTCCGGCTTCGATGCCGGCGCGCAGGAGGGGTTCAAAGTCGGGTTCGTGGAAGGGGGCGATTCCCGCGTTGAGCTGGCGGATCCGTTCGGTATCAACGTCGAGGCCGATCACCTCATGCCCGATGCTCGCCATGCTCGCGGCATGGACGGCTCCGAGGTAGCCAACACCGATCACGGAGATTTTCATTGCGCTCCCGCTTCCGCTGGGCAGGCCCGGGGGCATCGGGCCGATGACCTGCTGTGATGCTGGCAAGGGCGGGTGACGCGGAGGTGTACGCAGGGCAGAACGGTGGGGATCGGCCGGCGACGGCGCGGCGGCGCTCAGGCGACGGGCGGGTGCACGGCAGGTAAGCGCGGGCCGTCGGGCTGGAGGAGGTAGCACGACGACGGAGCAGGCGGGGTAGAAAGCGCGCCGGCAGGGGCTGGGGTCAGCCTGCGCGAGAGTCAGCCCGCGAAACGGCCCGCTGGCGAGGGATCAGACTGCGCGAGAGCAGTCCACGAGAGGGTCAGCCTGAAAGAGGTCGCTCCGCGAAAGGATCAACCCGCCGCCCCGTCCGAGGCCGCCGGGGCGTCCACCCATTGGCGAATCTGCTCGGGAATCTGCTCTTTCCCGCTCACAGCCTCCTTCACCCAGTGCCCCTCGGCGCTGCGGTGAATCCGGGCGACGCCCTCGGGGGCGATCACCCACAGCACGTCCTGCTCCGTGCCGTTCTTGCTACCCCCGCTATTGCCGCCGTCTGCGCCTGTGCTCGCCTCCCGCGCCGCCGCGACACTTCCGTCGCCGATTTGCCAGACGAGCTGCGGGGGCGCACTTCGCCGGTAGGGGAAATCGTCGGCCCACACATCGTTCCCCGCGGCATCGCGCAGAACCACCCCGGCACTGTCGCCGGCCACGTCAATCACCGCGGTGACCTGGCCCGACGGCGCTTTTGCCGTCTCGCCGGTGGCGCGGATCGGGGCCGGTCCGACGGGGCCTTCCGGCTCCGGCTCGCTGCAGGCGGCAAGCGCCCCACCGATGACCCCGGCAAGGCTCAGCGCGGCAAGCGCGCGCCCCAGGCTCCGCCGCCGCACGGGGGTGCGGTGCGGGCTGTGGTTCTCGGGCCGACGGGGCAGGTCCAGCGTCGTCATGGCGTCTGCGGCGCCTCATGCTCGGCCGACGCAACCGCCGCCTGCTCCAGCTCAGCGCGCACGGCGAGCAGACGCTCCGCCTGGGCGAGCACCGCGGCGCGACGCGCAGGATCCTCGGCAATCGCCGCCACGATCCACGCCATCGCGAGCCCCATGTCCTCCATCCACACCATGCCGTCCTCGCTCACGGCGGCGGTGGCGAAGTCGGTGGTGTGCAGGGCGTGGGTGACGCCGGGGATGCCGACGAAGGGGTGCAGTCCGGGCACACGCTGGGACACATTGCCCATGTCGGTGGAGGCGGCCATGATCCCGAGGGAGCCCGCCAAAGGCCGCCCCAGTTCCGTCATCGCGTCGTTCCAGGCCGCGCCGAGGGTGTCATCCTGCAGCAGCGGCTCATACACGGGTTCGGTGGGGCGAATGTCGAGGGTGCAGCCGGTGGCGACCGCGCCGGCGCGTAGGCAGTCGAAAAGACGGTCGCGCAGTGCCTCGAACTGCGGCATGGTCAGGGCCCGGCATTCCACATCGAGCACGGCGGTGGCGGGGACGATATTGGTGGGCCCCTCCTGCTGCGGCACGAGCGCCATGCGCTGCCCGTCGAGCATCCGCTGTCGCAGTAATCCGGCCGCGACCTGCGCGATCACGGCGGCGTCATTGGCATTGACGGAGGCCTGCGGATTCGCGGCAGCGTGGGCGCCGACCCCGGTGTATTCGGCCCGCCAGCGGCCCACGGCCTGGCTGGTGGAGCCGAGCGGATCGTAGGTGTCGGTGTGCGGGGTGGGGTGGGCCATCATCGCCATGTGCACGCCGTCGAAAACACCGGCGTCGATCAGCAGTTGCTTGCCGGCACCCGATTCCTCGGCGGGGCAGCCGATCACGAGCACTGTGAGGTCCAGGCCGGTGAGGGTGTCGGCGTCGAGGACGTCGGCCAGGGCGAGACCCGCCCCGAGTGACGCCCCGGCGATCAGATGGTGCCCGCAGCCGTGCCCGACTCCCGGCAGCGCGTCGTACTCCACGCACAGCGCCGCGCGCAGCGAACCGCGGCCGATCCGGCCCACGAATGCGGTGGGCACCCCGCCCGCTGCACGTTCCACCTCGAAACCTGCCTCCTCGAGCAGGTTGCAGCAGCGTTCCACGGCGCGGTGCTCATCGAAGGCGAGTTCCGGGTCGGCGTGGATTGCTCGCGCGAAAGCGCGCAGCTGCTCGCGTCGGCCCTGGTGGGCGCGGGTGATCCGTGCGTGCGTGGTCGGCGGCGGCGTCGGGGCCGACGGGTCAGTGCTCGGGGTGCTCACGGTGTGATCCTGCCACGGCGCTGGCATCCGTGCGGGGCCGTCGGACTGTCAGCGCGGTGTGGGGGCAGCGCCGTCGAGGTCCCCGCTCTCCCCCGCCACGCGCAGCAGCGGCGGGTTCAGGGTGCGGCCGATGCCGGCGCGGAACAGGCGCGCCGGGCGCCCGCCGGTGGACTCGACCCGCTTATCGAGTTCCTCGAGGAATCCGGCGGTGCGGGTGGCTTTGCGATGGAAGTTCCCGGCATCCAGGTGCCCGCCCCACACGCTCTCGTAGACGCGGCGCAGCTGGGAGATCGTGAACTCCTCGGGCAGGAAGGTGGTCGCAAGGGTGGTGTATTCGAGCTTGGAGCGGGCTCGTTCGATGGCGGCGTCGAGCAGTTCCTGGTGGTCGAAGGCGAGATCGACGGTGGTCAGGTCGTCCACCGCCCACCAGCGTGCATCGGCCACCTGCTCACCGCGCACCGGATCGGGCAGGTCGGCACCCAGGGCCATGAAGACCACGGAGATGACACGGCCGCGCGGGTCACGCCCGGGGGCGCCGAAGGTGCGCACCTGTTCGAGGTAGACGCGGTCCTCACCGAGGGAGGCTTCGGCGTGGAGCACACGGTGGGCGGCGTCCACGAGGTCTTCGTCGATGTCGACGAAGCCGCCGGGCAGGGCCCAGGCTTTCCCGAAGGGGTCCTCTTCGCGCTGCACCAGCAGCACGCTGAAGTTCCCTTCGCGCAGAGTGAGGATGACCAGGTCAACCGCCACCGTGGTGGCGGGTAGGGCGTCGGAGGTCACGGCGGATGCCTGTCGTTCAGAGGGACGGGGAAGACGCTGGCGGCCGGCGCTGTCGGGCCGGCCGCCACGCGGTTCGCGGGAGGGCGGCTCAGGCGGAGAGCCAGCGGTCCCACTTCTCCAGACGGTGCTCGGCCTCGACGAGGCGAACAGTTCCGGAGGTGGCGCGCATGACGAGGGACTGCGTAATCACGCGGTCGGTCTGGTAGCGCACGCCGGCCAGCAGTTCACCGTCGGTGATGCCGGTCGCGGCGAAGTAGCAGTTATCGGAGGTGACGAGGTCGTTGGTGGTCAGCACCCGGTCCAGGTCGTGGCCGGCGTCGATCGCCTTCTGCTTTTCCTCATCGTCCTTGGGGGCCAGGCGGCCCTGGATCATGCCGCCGGTGGCCTTGATGGCGCAGGCGGCGACGATACCTTCGGGGGTGCCGCCGAGGCCCAGCAGCATGTCCACGCCGGTGCCGCGGGCGGCGGCGATGGCGCCGGCCACGTCACCGTCCATGATGAACTTGACGCGGGCGCCTGCCTCGCGAATCTCGGTCACGAGCTTTTCGTGACGGGGGCGCTCCAGCACGCAGACGGTCACCTGGTTCACGGGCTTGCCGAGGGCCTTGGCCACCAGGTTGATGTTCTGCTTGACCGGCAGGCGCAGGTCCACGAAGTCGGCGGCTTCGGGGCCGACGACCATCTTGTCCATGTAGAACACGGCCGAGGGGTCGTACATGCTTCCGCGCTCGGCCACGGCGAACACCGAGAGCGCATTGGCGTAGCCGAGGGCGGTCAGGCGGGTGCCGTCGATCGGGTCCACGGCCACATCAACCTCGGGGCCGGTGCCGTCGCCCACCTTTTCACCGTTGAACAGCATGGGCGCTTCGTCTTTTTCACCCTCACCGATCACGACGGTGCCGTTCATGCGCACGGTGTCCATGAAGGAGCGCATGGCGTCGACGGCGGCGCCGTCGGCCTTGTTCTTGTCACCGAAGCCCACCCAGCGGCCGCCGGCAATGGCGGCGGCTTCGGTGACGCGGACGAGTTCAAGGGCGAGGTTGCGGTCGGGGGCAATCGGGGACTCGTTCTGCTGGTTCACCTTGTCTCCATCGTCGTGACGTCGTCGTCGAGGCGCAGGCCGGGCCGGGGTCGGTCCCGGGCGGCGGCTTTGTGCGGTGCGCGGGTGCGCGGCGCAGTGTCTGCGCCCCTCTCCATCGTAGGGAGCGGGCGCGACAGGGTCACCGGGTGGCCACCCGCGGCCATCCTGTCACACGGACAAAGGGCCCTTCCGGGACTGGTGGACGGGTGTGTGGATAGGGGCGATGGGGAGGGAACGACGGGAAACGACGGGGACACCACGGGGAGGGAAACGACGGGGAACCCACCCCGTCGTTCTCACACACCCCACCTGCACTGTCACCTCCCGCGCCTATCTCTGCGCCCCCACACCCCGCGCGCCGTTTACTGCACCACATCCCGTCTCATCTGACGCCCCATACATGGATGTATCCAATACATCAGCGTATCGTCCCTTGTCGTGAATCGACTGCGCTCCGATCGCTCCGCCGTCGGCCGCCTCCTGGCGACCCTGCGCCTGCTGCTGCCCGTCGAGTGGACCCGACCCATCTCCGCCCTGTTCATTAGCGGCCTGATCGTCGTACCCCTCGTGTACGCCGGGAACATGACCTGGTCCTTCGACGACCCCGTCGGGCACCTCAACGGCATCACCGCAGCCGTCGTGAATGACGATCGCGGAGCCGACGTGACCGGCCCCGACGACACCACCCGGCACCTCGAGGTCGGCGCCGAGTTCAGCCGTACCCTGCAGGACAAAGAACAGTCGAACCTGTACCACTTCGTGGCCGCCACCCCCGAGCAGGCCCAGCGCGGCCTCGAAGACGGAACCTACGGCGCTGTCGTGCACATTCCCGCGGACCTCTCCGCCTCCATCGGCGCGCTCGGCGGCGATAACCCCGCCGCGACCAGCACCAGCATGATCCGTATCGCCACCAACGACTCCGTGAACTACGTGGGCGGCAACTTCACCAAATCGCTCGGGCGCGCCCTCACCGACGCCCTGCGCGACAAAGTCACCCAGGAATACCTCGGGGAGATCTACCTCGGTTTCACGCGCGTGCACGACGGACTGACCGAGGCCAGCGACGGCGCCACCAAACTCGCAGATGGCAGCCGTGACCTGCACAGCGGCAGCACCCGTCTGCGCACGGGCAGCGCCGAGCTCAGCAGCGGCGCGCACCGCCTGCAGGACGGCGCGGGAACCTTCGTCGTCGGGCTCGATGAACTACACACCGGCACCGTAACCCTGCACCACGGCACCGCCCAGCTCGCCGACGGCAGCCAGCACCTCTCCACCGGTCTCGGCACCCTGGCCGGAAACAGTGAGCGACTGCGCGGCGGAGCGGGAACCCTCGCCGATGGCAGCGGGAAACTCCAGCAGGGAAGCGCGCGCCTCGCCGACGGAGCGCAGGCCGTGGCCGGTGGAACCCAACAGCTGGATGAGGCCGCCCAGCGGGTGGATGCCGCCGTGAAGGAACTCGGCATCACCCCGGAGAGCGCCGAAAAAAGCGCCACACGCCTGCGGAGTGACATCGACGCGATGGAGAAGATCGCGCACGATGCCGTGGACCTCGTCGCCGCCCTTCCGAAGGCCTCTGACCTGCAAGAAAAGACGGCCGCGGTGCGGGATAACGTAAGAGGCGCGAGCACGGACACCGAAGCCATCCGCACCGCCACCGAGACCATCTCCCGCGACACTCCCGCCCTCACCGGGGCGGTGAGCACCGGCGCCGAGCGCGCCAAGAGCCTGCGCGATAACGCCCGCACCCATGAGAAGAATCTGCGCGCCTCCACGCGCGGGATCGAAGATCTCGCCGCACGCTGCGGCAGCTCCGGCGCCTCCGAGGATTTCTGCGCCCAGCTGCGCCGCGAAGCAGCAAGCGCGGCGACGCAGCGCGAGGACGCCCACCGTCTGACCACCGATGCGCAAACCCTCAGCGACGGCCTCACCACCGCCCGAACCAGCGCGGACACAGTGACCGAGGCGGCCCGCACCGCCTCCACCCACGCCGCTTCTCTCCACACGGAGATGGCCGCGATCCTGCCCGGCGCCGAGGCTGCCGCCACCGCCGCAGACACTCTCGCCGGTGACCTCGACTCCGCGCGGCATCACCTCACCGATCCGATCCACGACGACCCCGACGCGGCCCACCGTCGGATCACGGAACGCGCCGACCGCGCCCGCGGCGTCATCGCGAAGATCCCCGAGCTATTGCGATCCGCACAGGGCGCAGCCGCGAAAATCCACCGCCTCAACAGCGGCGCCCAGGAGGTTGCCGGAGGTGCCCGCACCCTGAACGGCGGCATTACCCGCCTCCATAACGGCGCCCAGGAACTGAGCGGTGGCGTGCAGCAATACACCGCCGGGGTAGACACCGCCTCCGCCGGAGCCGCCCGCCTCACCGCCGGGGCGCAGCAGGCCAACGACGGGGCCGGACGTCTCGCCGACGGCGCCGCCCGCGCCAGCACCGGCGCCAAACGCCTGCGCGCTGGATCCACCCAACTCGCCGATGGGGCCGACCGACTCCACGACGGCGCGAAACGTCTCGACGACGGCACCGCGAAACTCGAGGACGGCGCCGGCACCCTCAGCACGCGCCTTTCCGATGCGAGCGAATCCGTCCCCACCTACACCGACGGCGAGCGCAAGCACCTGGCCACCGCCGCTGCAGACCCCGTGGCCATGCACTTCGACCGGCAGAACCAGCTCGCCGGCTTCGGTGCCGGTCTGATGCCGCTATTCCTCTCGATCGGCCTGTGGGTGGGCGGCATGGCCACCTTCCTGATGATGCCGCCGATCTCCGGGCGCGCCGCCCGTCGCGGAGTCGGCGCCCTTGGGCTCCTCGCCGGCGGTCTCCTGCCGGCCCTGCTCCTCGGTCTCGTGCAGAGCGCCGTGGCCGTGCTCGTGCTGCACACGCTCGTGGGCATCGAGGTGAAACACCTGGCCGGGCTCTACGCCGTCGCAGCTTTCACCAGCATGGTTTTCGTGGCCCTGAACCACGGATTCGGTGCGCTCTTCGGGCCGGTTGGCAAGTTCGTGGCCCTCGTGCTGGTCGCGCTCCAAATCTCCGGGGCCGGCGGCACGTACCCGGTGGGCACCCTGCCGCACTTCTTCCAAAGCATCCACCACCTACTGCCGATGACCCATGCGATCGACGCGATGCGCGGGCTGATCGGCGGTGGCTGGGTGAATCCCGTCGAGGATTTCGCGTGGCTGAGCGGGTGGTTGCTCTTCGCGGTTCTCATGGGGCTCGCCGGGGCGGCAGTGCAGCGTCGGCGCCTGATCGCGCACATGCATGCCGCTGATCAGGAGCACGGCGACCGGAGCGCATCCGGGGACGACGCCGCGCCGCGCACCCCCGGAGAGATGACCGAGGGGGAGCGCGAGGCGCGCTTCGACCGGGAAGACGTGATGGTCTGGAACGCGGTGGTGCACTGAGAGGTCAGGGGCCGACGGGCTGGGCTGGTGTGGCAGGGCCGACGGGCGCCCGGGCTCAGCAGCGCCGTTCCAGCTCAGGCGCTCGACGCCCGCGCCACCAGCCGGTGCGGCGCGATGATACTGCGCGGCGGCCCGTCGTACCCGTCGATACGCTCCAACAGCAGTTCCACAACGATCCGCACGAGCTCTTCCCGGTCCGGATTGATCGAGGAGAGGGTGGGCGTGGTGTAGCGGGCCTCGGCGGTGTCGTCGTGCCCAATCACCCGGATCCGCCCGGGAACCGGGGTGCGTCGCGCCGCAAGCGCCAGCAGAACCCCGCGCGCCAACTCATCGTTACCGCACACGATCCCATCCACCTGGCCGAAACGCTCCAGCAGCGGATCCACCGCCCGGATTCCACCCTCCACGGTCCAGGCATCCACCTCTTGCAGCATCGGTTCCGCAGCTGCTCCCGCCTCCGCGAGGGCACGCCGGTACCCCGCGATGCGCAGTCGACTCGTGGAGTGCGCCTGCTCGGCTTCCGCCACCTGCAGGGCGCCAACGAAAGCGATGCGTCGAGCCCCCCGCTGCCACAGATGCGTGGTGGCATCGCAGGCTGCCTGCTCATTGTCGGTGTGCACGTAGTCGCTTCCCGCGGGTAAATCCTGCTCATCGGGCACATGCTCGCCAATGAACACGGTGGGTTGAATGGTGCGTTCCATCGCGGCGATAGCGTCCTCCCCGATGGAGATCGGATTGAACACCACCCCATCGCCGATCACCCGGGTGAAACCATCCAGCACGCTGCGCTCTTCCTCGCGGCCGCCCACCGTGCTGTGCAGCATGATGGAACGCCCGCGGGCTTGCGCGCCCTGCGCGAAGGCTTGCGCGAGTTCCGAAAAGTAGCTTCCAGCCAGCGAGGGAATGGCAAGGGTGATCAGGCCGCTGGTGCCGGTGCGCATCTGTCGGGCGCCCACCTGCGGTCGATAGTTCAGACGACGAATCACCTCGCGGACCCGGTCGCGGGTCACGGGCCCCACATTGGGGCGGTCATTGACCACATTGGAGACGGTCTTGATCGATACCCGCGCTTCTTCAGCTACATCTCGCAGGGTCGTGGGTCGGCCGGGGCGCCCCGATCCTGCGGGATTAGCGGGGCGCTCCTCGGGGCTCACGCAGCAGATCCCTTCTTCGCCGTGACATCAGCAAGACGAGCTTCCCACACTCCCACCAGCAGAAGCTGGGTAACCAGGAGCAGCAAACCCGCCCCGGCAAGCAGTGTCACCGGCACGATGATCGCGCCAATCACCGCGAGAGCCACCACCGTGACCACCCATGCACCGCTGGCGAGCGGAAGGAGAATCGGCCCGGCCGCAGCTCCCCTCCACAGCACAGGGGTGGGAGCCTCGGGGCGCAGCACCCGCAGGGCGGCAGCGTGCGCGGCCGCCAGAGAGCAGTACACGGCAACGACGGCACTGGCCACCACTCCGCCCAGACCAAACCAGGACGGGGCGATCCCGGCGAGGGCACCGGCCACATTTCCAGCGGCTGCCAGGGCAATCAGCGCGAAGGGGCCGACGGCGAGGTTCGCTGGCACGAGCTCAGCGCGGAAAGTGTTAAGCAACCAGCGCATCCGCTCGCGGGGATGCGTCGGCAGAACCTCTTCCTCCGCCCCCGGGTGCTGCCCATCCTGCTCCGCTCGACCACCGGCCCGCGCGCGAAGCGCTGCCACCAGCGTGACCGTCGCAGGCGCCCAACCCAGCACCAGCAGCCCCAGCAGGCTGAGCGCCAACCATGCGATATGCAGCAGCACCAGGCGTGGAACCCAGGAATCTGCGTTCCGGAGCGTGCTGGGCTCTGCGCAAAGCACCCGTTCCCGTGAAGGACCCCTGGGACAACTACTGCCCCAACTACTCCCCCACCCTGGTGCGAACCGACGCTGGGGACCTCGTGGAGATCACGACCGCTCCGAATGCCGACGGGGTGTGTGAAGGCTGGTACGGGTCGCAGCGGTGAGGCCGGGCTGCGGTGAGGCCGGGCTGCGGTGAGGCTGGGTCGGGATTAGGCCGCGTCGATCGACGCCGGGGCCTTCTGCTGCCGCTCCTTCACGCCCTCGCGCAACGCCACGAAAAGGAAGACCAGGCCCGCGGTAATGATGATGTGGCCGAGCCCGGCGATGCCGGGGATCGCGGCGGAGGTGCTCGCGTGGTCCTGACCGTTCAGGGTGAGCAGGCCGCGCACCACCATCATGACCACCGTGAGGATGAGCCCCGCGTTGTACACCCAGTAGAAGATCTCGAAGGTGCGGCGTCCGCTCAGGTGCAGCACCCCGTCCAGGGCTGCAACCAGGAGGAACATCATCATGCCGAGACTCAGCAGGTGCGTGTGCAGGGTGGTGATCTGTGAATCCACACCGATCGTGTCGGTGAGCTTCGTGTACTCGCGGTAGAAGACGCCGGAGAAGAGTCCCAGCGCCATATAGACCATGGCAGTGTTGATGAGACGCATCATACGACCAGGCTATGCCCTGTTTTTCGGAGGCGGATCAACCTTTGGATGGAGTTCGCAGGTGAGGGCGGCCGGGGCGGGCAGCGGAGACAGCCGAACCCGGCTAGCCGCGACCCAAAAGGGGCCTCCAGCCGCACAAGCTGAAGAAAAACTCCACCTCCAGCCGCCACAAACCCCTTTTGTGCACTAGCCCCTCAGGCCCGGCGCCGTAGCCACAGGCCGCCGCCAATCAAAGCTGCCGCCGCCACCAGCGCTCCCGTCACCTGCACGCCGGTCCGGCCAAGCGGCTCTCGCTCACCCTGGCCGTCACCGCTTCCTGCATCACCATCGCCGCCCGGCGCCGGCTTGTCACTCGGGCCCCCGCTCGGCTTGCTACTGGGCTCACCAGTCGGTTCAGCAGTCGGCTCGCCGGTGGGCTCGGCCGTGGGATCAGCTGTCGGTTCCTCCGTCGGCGCCGGCTCCGTCGGCTCCTCCTCCGGAGCCTCCGTGACCCCCTCCATTCGCCAGGTCCCCGCACCCACCTGAATCTCTTGCGCGATGGGCTTCGGCGCTGGCTGCACAATCCCGTCGGACACCTTCACGCACTCCACCAGCAGCGTCGACTCCCCATCGGCCGCCATGTCTGCGAGCACCGCGTCCACCCCGATGCGGGCAGTGCCATCCGACTCCAGCTTTTCAATCCCCGAGATCACCACGCGCTGCGGCTCCGCATCCTGCGTCAGCACCACCCGCGCCCCGTCGAGGTAAGGAGCCTCGCAGGCCACGCGCGAAACTGCCGTGTAGGTGAACGGCTCGGCATCCAGGGGTCCGGAAGCGACCGGCCCGTCCTTGGTTTCGAGCACCACGGTGACGTGGTCAGCGATCGTCACCGCCGCGGGCGCAGGCCCAAAACCCAAGGCTGCCGCGGGGAGCAGCAGGAGAGCCGAGACAGCCGTACCAGCGGCGAGGCGCCGCACAGCTCCAGGCCGCGCAGGCGAGAGAAGGGCGTTGTTCACGGAAATGTCCTCACGGTCTCCACAGGGCGTGCCGCATACGCGGCGGGTGACTGGCACACTGTGCCAAAGCTGCATGAATCGGAGGCAAACATGCGATGCTGCCAGCGCAACCTACCGGTTACCCTACCGTCATCAAAGGGGTCTAGCCTCACCCCTGACCACCACCACACCACGCCCAAGGAACACGACATGGCCGGCACGCCCCCCACTTCCGCCGCCCGGTCCGACGACGCCTCCGCGCCGCGGCCCGTCGGCCCCGCCCGCCGCAGCCTGCTACGCGCCGGCGCCCTCACCGCTGGCGCCGGAGCTATGCTCGCCCCCCTAGCCGCCGGGTCCGGGTCCGCCGCCGCAACCACCCAGCCCGCAAGCCCGAGCCTCCGCAACGGTGAGGAGGAGCGTCTGACTTGGCTTGTTGTGGACCACCACGTGCACTCGATCTACTCGCACGATGCGAAGTACACGATGGAAATGATCCTGGACCGCGCCCAGGAATATGGCGTGGACGTCATCGCCTTCACCGAGCACTCCAACTGGGGGCATGCCAACGAAGGCGGCGTGTGGGAGGCGAACCGTGGAATCCGTCGCGCCCGCGAAGAACGCGACATGCTGATCTTCCAGGGCCTGGAGTGGTACGTCCCCGCCGCTGAGCACGGCACGGTGCTGGTTGCGCCCGGCCCGAATGAGGCCCGTCTGCTGCGCTCCTTCGAGCTGCTGCACGACGGCAAACTGAACCAGTGGGAGAAGCCGGACCACGGCTCCGCACAGGCCGATGAGTGGGAGCAGTACGCCGCCCGCGGCATCAAGTGGCTGGCCGAAAAGAAGGCCGATGGCGTGATCGACGATGTGCTCGTGCTCGCCAACCACCCCAGCCGCCTCGGCATCGATTCCCCGCATGAGCTGCGCGCCTGGCAGGACGCCTCCCCCGAGATCTACATCGGTATGGAGGGCGCGCCCGGCGCACAGGGCTCCGCCTTCGGAACCAACCGCCACCCCGACTATCAGCGCGGCGAGTACGAGAACAAGCCCCGCCCCGACTCCTGGCCCAACTATCCTGCCGAGGCGTACGTGACGCGCGGTGGCTTCGACTGGATGACCTCCGTGGTCGGCGGCCTGTGGGATTCACTGCTGGCGGAGGGTCGCCGCTACTGGATCACCTCCAACTCCGACTTCCACCTCAAGACCTACGACACCTACCGCGTAGGCGACTACCCGAACGACGGCACCTGGGAAGAAGGCGCGACCCTCGCGAACTTCAACCGCGCCGGCCGCCGCCCCGACCCGATCGACACCGGCGAACCGCAGGGTGGCTCCGACTACTGGCCCGGCCAGTTCAGCCGCACCCATGTGGGCGCCACCGAACGCTCCTACCTCTCCGTGATGGAGGCAATGCGCGCGGGCCGCATGTGGATCTCGCACGGGCACCTGATTGCGGGTCTTGATGTGCGTCTCGGGGCGGCCGACGGGTCGGTCACACCGGTCACGCTCGGTGGAACCCTGACGGTGCCCCGCGGAACCCCGCTCACGCTCCGGGTGGAGATCACCCCGACCACCGGACGCAATCCGGTGGGGATCGTGCCGCGGCTCGCGCATGTGGACCTGATCCACGGGCTCGTGACCGGTCCTGTCGATGACCCGGACACCATAACTACGCCGCACACGCGAGTGGCCGAGCGGCACGATACCGCTGGTCACGGCGAAGAACCCTTTGTGGTCGAGTTCGATCTGGGTGCGGCGGAGCAGGATGCGTATGTGCGTCTGCGCGGCTCGGATGGGAAGCGGTCGGGGGTTGGGCCGATGGGCGCCGATGTGGATCCGGCCGGACCGATCCCGCACGGCGGCGAAGACGATGCCGGCAACCCCTGGGCGGACACGTGGTTCTACACGAACCCGATGTTTATCGAGGTGCGCTGAGGTCTGGGCTTGCTGGGCCGGGCTTGGCTTGGGGCTGCGGGCTGGCTGGGGTTGGGCCGGGCTTGGGC
>JAEWEZ010000059.1 GCA_023389045.1 Actinomycetes bacterium | reverse complement strand
GAGCAGTGCTTCCCGCTCGAGCATGCGCACCAGATCGGCCTGCCGGGGTGGGCGCAGACCGCCACCGCCGCGGAAGCCGCGGTCACCGGGGCCGCGGCGGCCTTCGCTGGCGGTGTTCCGTCCGTCGGCCCCCTCGTGATGACGCGCTGCCCCACGCCCGTGACGTCCCCGGCCGTGCCCGCGGTGATCGCGCTTGCCACGCCCTCGTCCATGGCCGCGGCCACGTCCGCCGCGACCCCCGAACTCCCGATCCTCACCGCCGCGACCCCCGGAGGACGGACCCTGCGGGATGCGCAGGTTGAGCGAGAGGGTGCGTTGAATATCGGGGTTCACGATCGGCTGGGCGTGGGAGCCCGGCCCGTGGGACACCACCGCCTCACCGTCGGCATCCACGAAGAGGTCCAGGATCTGATCGCCCACCACCACGTGCTGCCACAGAGGCACCGGGCGTGTTTCGGAAACCACCACGGTGGTATCCCCGCGTACTTCCTGCACCCAGGCGCCGAACTCTTCCGCATTGGAGACCGTGGCCGAGAGCGCCACCAGGCGCACCTGCGGGTCCAGGTGGATGATGACCTCTTCCCAGACCGGGCCGCGTAGACGGTCTGCGAGATAGTGCACCTCATCCATCACCACGAATCCGAGCCCGCTGAGCAGGTCGGAATCGGCGTAGAGCATATTGCGCAGCACCTCGGTGGTCATGACGACCACATCGGCCTCGGGACGGATCGAGGTGTCCCCCGTCAGCAGACCCACGCGATCAGCGCCAAGCCAATCCACGAGCTCGCCGAACTTCTGATTCGAGAGCGCCTTAATCGGGGCGGTGTAGAAGACTTTCCGGCCGCTGGCGAGGGCCAGGTGCACGGCGAACTCCCCCACCACGGTTTTGCCGGCGCCCGTCGGTGCCGCCACGAGAACACTCTGCCCGGCTTCGAGGGCCTCGCACGCGTCGATCTGGAAGGGGTCGAGGTCAAAGCTAAAACGAGAGCGGAACGTCCCAAGGGCGGTGCGTTCGCGGGCCTGCTCCGCGCGGAACTGGGCGTAGGCCTCGGAGGGTGACAGGTCATTCATCGTGCGCCTCCGGCCGGGTTCGTCGCCCCCTCTGTCTCACGGGTGTGGGCGCCCAGAATGCGCACGGCACCGGGGAGGACACGGGCGGTGACGGGAAGGAGGGCGCGCGGTTCCCCGTCGGCATAGGAGCGGATCTGGCGGGAGCCGTGCACGCCGACGGTAATGCTGCGCACTCGCTGCACTCGGAAGCCCGGGTGGGAGACGTGCGTGCCCTGGTAGACGCGGGGGAGGAAGCGCAGCAGTTCGGTCCGGCTGATGCCGCGGAGGGAGACGAGATCGAGCAGGCCGTCGTCGAGAACGGCCTGCGGGGCGATCTGCATGCCGCCGCCGAAGGAACCGGAGTTGCACAGGGTGAGCAGGGAGGCGTTCACGTCGATGCGCTCCTGCCCGTCGATTTCCATCCAGTACGGGATCGGGCGGAAGGCCGGCAGTTCGCGGAGCACGGCGGTGGTGTACCGGGTGCGGGTGCCGAAGCGGGCGCTGTTCGCACGGGCGTTGACCAGGGCGTCGAAACCGAGGGAGAGGTTGCCGATCGCGAGGGAGCGGTGCGGGATGGGCGCCTCGGGGCCTGAGGTCACCTCGATCGCGTCGATGGTGGTGACGGGGCGGGAGAGCGCATGCAGGAGAACCCGCACGGCCTGGGGCGGATCCCCCACCGGCAGGCCGAGGGCGCGGGCGAAGTCATTGCCGCTTCCGGCCGGAACCACGCCGAGGCGCACGCCGGTGCCGGCCACGAGTTCCGCTCCGAGGGCGACAGTGCCGTCACCTCCGACGACGACCAGCGCGGTGAGGGTGTCACGCACTTCTTCGACGCGGGCACGAGCCACATGCGCGGAGGGACCGGAGAGATCGACGACGGATAAGCCCGCCAGATGCAGCAGATAAGCGACCTGTCGGCCGACGCGCTGGGCAGCACCAGAGGCGGCGGTGGGGTTGGACAGCAGGCCGACCCGCAGTCGGCTCACGAGTCCTCGTCTCCCCGGCGGCGCAGGCTCTTCTCGGCAGCTTCCTCGAGCTCCGCCTCGCTGCTCGCACGGTCCAGACGGCCCGCATCCTCAGCGGCGTCGAGCTCCTTTTGGCGTTTGGCGCGGCGTCGATCGTTGTACAGCGCGATACCCACCGCGATGAAGAAGAGGCTGGAAATAGCGGCGGACATACCCAGCAGGGTGAAGGGGTCCGGGGTGGGCACCATCAGCGCGGTGAACACGAAGCAGAGGAAGACCACCCAGCGCCAGGCACGCAGCATGGTGCGCCCCGGAAGCAGGCCCATGAAGTTGAACAGGACCAGCACCACCGGGAGCACGAAGGCGATGCCGAAGGCCAGCATGGTCTTAATGAGCAGGCTCAGGTATTCGTCGTAGCGGATGAGCTGCTCAACCTGGTCGCTATCCGGGGTGAAGGAGAGGAACACCGGAACGGCTTTGTTGATCGCCCAGTAGCCGGCGAGGCATCCCAGGTAGAAGAGCGGGATGGCGGAGCCGAAGAAGCCCAGCGCATAACGCCGCTCGTTCTTGTGCAGACCCGGCATCACGAAGGCCCAGGCCTGCCACATGGCAATCGGGGAAGCGAGAATAAGCCCCACGTAGGCGGCCATCTGCAGTTGCACGTTCAGGCCGGTGCCGATGCCCTGGAAGTTCAGGCTCGCATTGAGTCCGTCTTTGGCGGCAAGCGTGAAGGGCTGCTTGAGGATCTCGAAAACCCAGGGGAAGAGGAACCACCCGACGATCGAGAAGATGAGCACGGCAATAGCCGTGATCACCAGGCGATTGCGCAGCTCAGTGAGGTGCTCACCAAGGGACATCCGCCCCTCGGGGTCCTTCTTGCGGCGCTTCTTCTTGGGCCGCACTTTTCGCTCACGCGCCACGTCGTGCTCGTCCTTCCCTCCGCTCAGAGCCGCGTAACCGGCCCCGAGGCGTTATTGCTGTCGCTGATGCCGTGGGAGGCCCCGGGGGTGTCACCTCACCGGGACCTCGCGCGGGAAGTCAGTCGCGACGGTAGCGGTCCTCATCCTCGCGGGAACGCACCACTTCGCGGTCACGCTCATCGCGCGGATCGTAGGCCCGCTCACGGTCGTCGTAGCGGCGATCATCGCGACGGTCATCGCGATAGCGGTCGCGAGCGTCATCGCGACGGTGCGTATCGAGGTTATCGCGGTAACGGTCGCGATCTTGGTCGTCCTCATCGTGTTTGTCCTTATTGGTCATTTCCTCGACCTCGGACTTGAAGATGCGCATGGACTGGCCGAGGTTCTTGGCCAGGCCCGGAAGCTTGCCCGCACCGAACAGCAGGATCACCAGCACCAACAGGATCACCAGGGTGACCGGGTTTTTCAGAAAGTTCATGAGTTCCCTTTCGACTGCACCGCGCTCTCGCGCATCGAGCATCGTGCCACATCGTGCTGAGCGGCGCGCGTCGGCACACAGGACGTGAAGGCCCGCCGGATAGCAGGCTGTATCAGGGTAGCGCCTTGCCAGCCCTGTGGCGCGCCGCAGCGTCCCGTGCCGTGCTCACGATCGTGTCTCGGAGGCTGCTGGGGCTGAGCACCTGGGCATCTCCCCCGGCTTCCAGCACCGCATCGACCATGGCGAAGCAGACGGGGCTCTCGAGGCGTGCCAGCACCGTTCCCGGCACCATCCGCGAGTTTTCCTGCACCATCTGCGGGTCTGTCGATGCGTCGGAGGCGTTATCGGCGGCAGGCTCGCGCAGTTCCTCGGCGCCAAAGGCTTCCGCGATCCACCGTGCCGTCGGGGCGAGCCGCAGCCACACGGAACCATCCACGCGGCCGGAAAGATC
>JAEWEZ010000128.1 GCA_023389045.1 Actinomycetes bacterium | reverse complement strand
CTCCCCCGCGCTGCCGCGGCAGGAGGTTCTCGCCTTCCACGCCGAGCATGGGATTCTGACCGAGGCCTGGGGTCCGCTCGGGGGTCGCGAGGGGCTGCCCGATCAGTTCGCCCTGCAGACGGTGGCGCGTAAGCACGGGGTCGAACCCGCCCAGGTGTGCCTGCGGTGGGCGATTGACCAGGGCATTGTCGTGATCCCGAAGTCGGCCTCGAGCGAGCGCCAGCGCCGCAATGCCGATCTCGAGAGCCTGCATCTGGATGATCAGGACCGTGCGCTCCTTGCTTCTGTGGATCTGGGCGAAGAACGCGCCTGGGATTCACGGGAGCATGAGGAGTGGTGAGGTCGACGCGACCATGGTGAGCACACAGCGGGGCCGTTTCCATCCGGGCCCCATGCACCGGGAGATTGTGTTTTTGACCGGCTCGGGGTTGAGTGCCCGCACCGGGATGGGAACCTTCCGCGGTCCTCAGGGGCTGTGGGCGCTGGATCCCGCGATCGAGCGGTCGATGCACGCCGATCAGCTTCCGGACTCTGTGCCGGATCTGTGGCGGGTCTGGGGGCGGATGGCACGCCTGGGGGTCGAGCACGGCCCCACCCCGGGGCATCGCGCCATTGCTCGTCTGGATGCGCCGGTCATTACCCAAAACATTGACGGCCTCCACCAGGCCGCGGGCAGCGAGGTCGTGGCGGAACTCCACGGCAGCGCATTGCGCGCGGTATGCCTGACCCAGGAGTGCCACTGGTCGATGGAGGTCACCCCCGGGGATGGGGAGCGCGCCGAGGACCACGGTGTTCCGGAGAACTGCCCCTGGTGCGACGCCCTCACCCGGCCCGATGTGGTGCTCTTCGATGAGCAGCTCCCGGCCGATGCGCTCGCCCTGGCGCTGCGTCTTGCGCAGCGCGCCGACCTTTTCGTGGCAGTGGGAACCAGCGGCGTCGTGTTCCCGGCGGCGCAGCTGGCGCCGGCGGCCAAGGCGAGTGGAGCCACCACGGTGCTGATCGACATCGACCCGCCGAGCGAACCCTTCGTGCGCTCGGCTTTCGATCACATCATTGCCGAGGACGCCCATGAGGTGCTCCCCGCCTGGGAGCGTTCCCTCAACGGCGTGGGACGCGGGAGTTTCCTGGATCCCTTCGGCTGAGCCCGAGGCCCGACGCTCACTCTGCCTGGGCGCACGCAGGCTCAGATCCGACCGGTCTCTTAGATCCAGATCGCCAGATCCTCATTGTCGGCTGGTTGATGCGCGGCCTCGCAGCGCACCCGCGCCGGCACGCCCACCGCCACGGCTGCCTCCGGAACATCGCGCACCACCACGGCATGAGCACCGATCTGCGCGCCTTTCCCGAAGTGCACGGGCCCGAGCACCCGGGCGCCGGCTCCGAGCGTCACCCGTCGGCCACCGTCGGATGCCGCTTGCCGGTCTCGAGGGAGCGCCCACCGAGGGTGACCCCGTGGTAGAGCATCACGTCATCGCCGAGCTGTGCGGTTTCCCCGATGACCACGCCCATGCCGTGGTCGATCACGGTGCGCCGCCCCAGCTGCGCCGCCGGATGAATCTCAATCCCGGTCACGGCACGGGAGAGGTGCGCGAGGGCGCGGGCACCGGTGCGGTGCTCACGGCGCCACAGAGCATGGGCTGCCCGGTGCGCCCAGACCGCGTGCCGCCCCGGGGAGAACAGTGCCGTGCTGAGCGGATCGGCAGCGGCCGGGTCTCGTCGGCGCTGCGCGGCGATGTCGTCTCGACTTGTGCCCGACCAGCCGTACCTCGTCCTCGGTAGAGAAGTCCTTCCACCTCATCGAGCAAGGCCACTGCGCTTGTTCTGCGGCGGCGTCGGTAACGCGGCGGCCGCCGATGAACACGACGACTCCCCCCGCCCGCAGGCATCGCATGCACTCCGCATTCCACGCCCGTCGCGCGTCCTCTTCGGGTAGGCGAATCCACGCGGGGACAATCGCATCGAACGACGTTCCCCGACACAGCGGGAACGGTAAGCCGGAGATATCGGCGGGGATCGCGACGTAGTTCACGTCGGACTGGACGGCGGCGGTCAGTGCTCTACCCACGGCGGCGGGCACCAGGTCCAGGCCGACCACGGCGTGCCCGCGCTGAGCAAGCCACAGACTGTTGCGACCATAGCCGTCCCCGGGGCACAGGATGCGCAGCTGCTCAGCCGGCAGCGCGAACTGCTCGGGCTGCTCAAACACCTCCCGCAGAAACGGCATGGGCTCCTCCCCGAAAGGGCGCGTATTCAACGCGTACCGCTCGCGCCAAGCCATCGACTCCCCCTCATCGACGCGCAGGTACGCGCACGTCCTTGCGAGCGGTCGCAAACTCGGGGTGCTCGACCACCGTGGCGATCCACTTCTCATGCGTCGTAGCGCTGAGATTTATCAGCGCTAAGACACATCGGCCCAGACGGTTTTCGCGCAGCAATTCACACAGCGGTCAGTAGACCATGCCCATCACTTCGCGTACGCGCTGCAGGGTCTCATTGGCCACCTCATTGGCCCGTTCATTACCGCGGCGCAGGATCGCGAACAGTTCGCCCGGGTCCTTCTCCAGCTCAGCCCGGCGGGCACGGATCGGCGCCAGGTGCTCATTGAGCGCCTCCGCCATCATCACCTTGAGGGTGCCGGCGCCCTTATCTCCGATCTCCTCGGCGATCTCCTGCGGGCTGCGCCCGGTGGAAAGCGCGGTGATCATGAGCAGATTGGAGACCTCGGGGCGGTTCTCCGGGTCGTAGGTGATCAGACGCTCCGAATCGGTCTTCGCCTTCTTGATCTTCTGAGCGGTTTCCTCCGCGGTCATCCGCAGCATCACGGTATTCCCGCGGGACTTGCTCATCTTGTCGCCGTCCAGGCCCAGGATCACCGGCGCTTCCGAGAGCAGCGCATCGGGCTCGGAGAAGAACTGCTCTCCCCCGGCGTAACGCTCATTGAAGCGGCGCGCGACCACGCGGGTCTGCTCGATATGAGGCAGCTGGTCCTTACCGACGGGGACCACATTGCCGTGGCAGAAAAGGATGTCAGCCGCCTGATGCACGGGGTAGGTGAGCATAAGGCCACCCATGGCGGACTTCCCGGCCGCCTGCAGCTCAGCTTTGACGGTGGGGTTGCGTTCCAGTTCCGGCTGGGTCACCAGCGACAGGAAGGGCAGCAGCAGCTGGTTCAGAGCGGGCACCGCCGAGTGCGTAAAGATCGTGGCCTTCTCCGGGTCGATACCGGTGGCCAGGTAGTCGGTGAGCAGTTCGCGCACGCTGCCCTTGATGTCCCCAACCACATCGCGGTCGGTGATCACCTGGTAGTCGGCGACGATCACCCAGGTTTCCACCCCGGAGTTCTGCAGGCGCACCCTGTTCTGCAGGGTGCCGAAGTAGTGCCCGATGTGCAGGGCGCCGGTGGGGCGGTCGCCGGTGAGCATGCGCAGGCCGGAAGGATCGGTCTGGATCTTCTTGGCGATCGCTGCGCTGCGCTCAAGGGCGGTGTCGTAACTGGTGCGGGAGATGGTCGGTTCGCTCACCTCTCCATAGTAGGCAGAACTTTCGCTGCCTCCGTCGGTGCGCCTCAGCCCTCGGGAGCCGCGGCGGTCGAGCCGCGCACCACCAGCTGGGGGCGTACGAAGACCTCGGTGCGAGCGGGCCGACGGGAATCCTGCCCACCCGACAGCGCCGCCACCACGGCGGCACGTGCCATCTGCCCGATGGACTGACGCACCGTGGTCAGGGGCGGCGTAGTCAGGCTCGACCAGGAGACATCGTCGTAACCGACGACGGACACGTCCCCGGGAACCTCGCGCCCAAGAGAGCGCACCCCCTCGAGCGCACCGGCGGCCATCACGTCGGAGCCGCAGATCATCGCGGTCACGCCCTGGCCGACGAGCTCCCGCGCCGCCTGATACCCGCCGGCGTAGGAGAAGTCCGTGAAAGCCACCGGGCGCTCGGCGCCATCGGTGCGATCGAGCGCCTCGAAGATTCGTAGCTTCTCGCGCACCGGCCAGGTGTGTTCATCTCCGACGGCAAGGCCAATGCGCTGGTGCCCGAGCTCCTCGAGGTGCGCAACCACCAGCCGTATGGCGTGCTCATCGTCGGTCGATAGAAAACTTGCAACAAGTTCGTCACGAATCCCGTTGATCAGGACCAAAGGCACGCCGACATCAGAGACCTCTCGATAGTGCTCGATAGAGCCTTCTTCCTGGGCGTGATGCCCGGAAACCACGATGACTCCAGCCGCTCCACAGCGCACGAAGCGCTGCAAGATTTCGCGCTCCCTTTCCACGGTGCGGGCGCGCAGGGCCACCATCACAGAGGCGCCCCGTTCGAACAGTTCCGCTTCGATCCGCTCCACCCAGGCGGCGAAGATCTGATTGTCCAGGTCAGGGACGAGAAGTCCGATGACAGTTCCGCTTTCTGCTCCCTCTGGGCGCGTGTGTCGGCCCAGGCGTCGAGCAGCCTCGATGACGATCTGGCGGGTGGCTTCATTCACTCCGGCGCGCCCGTTAAGCACCCTGGAGACGGTCGCCTCGCTCACTCCTGCGACCTGGGCGATGTCGATGAGCCGCGCCTTCACGGACCACTCCCCTCGTGTGCCGGACAGCTGCCGCGCCGTGACCGGATCAACCACTGCAATTTCTTGCGCATTCTTGCACGAGTGGGCGGCGCGGATCTAGAGTTCACCTATCAGGAATGACCTGAACCGGTCCCCGTCGACCACGATTCAAAGGAGAAGACGTGCTCATCCGTCGCAAGACCTTCCTCGCCCTGGGCGGCGCTGCCGCCACCGCCTCCGTGCTGGCTGCTTGCAGCGGCGACAAGTCCGGCTCCGGCGGCACCGACCCCAAGGCCTCCGATGGCGGCGGCGAAGGCGGCGCTCCCTCCCGCGCCGATGCCGACCTCGTGATCTGGGCCGATGAAATGAAGGCGAAGTCCCTCGAGGCCCCCGCCAAGGAGTGGGCCGAGGCCAATGGCCTGACCGTAGCCGTGCAGGCCGTGGCCAACGATCTGCAGGCCGCCTACGTGACCGCCAACCAGGCCGGCAACGGCCCCGACATTGTGCTCGGCGCCCACGACTGGATCGGGAACCTGGTGCAGAACAGCGCCATCTCCCCCGTGCAGCTGCCCGGCGATGCCGATAAGGTCCTCGCCCCGATCGCCATGAAGGCCGTGACCTACGACGGTCAGACCTACGGTGTTCCCTACGCCGTGGAGACCCTCTCCCTGTTTGCGAACAAGGAGCTGACCGACACCCCCGAGCCCAAGACCATCGAAGAGCTGGTCGAGGCGGCTAAGGCCGGTGGCGCCGAGGTGATCCTCTCCCTTCCCGTGGGTGAGCAGGGCGACGCCTACCACATGCAGCCCCTGTACACCTCCGCCGGTGGCTACCTCTTCGGCACCGACGCTGAGGGCAACCAGGATCCCGCCGACCTCGGCGTAGGCAAGGAAGGCTCCATCGCTGCCGCCGAGAAGATCGGTGAGCTCGGCAAGCAGGGCGTTCTGAAGACCTCCATCACCCCTGACAACGCCATCTCGCTGTTCACCGACAAGAAGGCCGCCTACCTCGTCTCCGGCCCCTGGGCGATCTCGGATGTGAAGAAGTCCGGCGTCGACTACGTGATGAGCGCCGTGCCCGGCTTCGAGGGCATGCAGCCCGCCAAGCCCTTCGCCGGTGTGAACGCCTTCTACGTGGCCTCGCAGGGCAAGAACGCCGGCTTCGCCCAGCAGTTCGTGGGCGATGTGGCCTCCAAGCCGGAGATCGCCGAGAAGATGTTCGCCTCCAACCAGCTGCCCCCGGTGAACCTGGAGCTGCAGAAGAAGCTCTCCGCTGAGCACCCCGACATCGTGAAGGTTGCGGAGTTCGCTGAGAAGGCAGAGCCGATGCCGTCGATCCCGCAGATGGCCGCGATCTGGGGCCCGCTGGGCCAGGCCGAGGCCAATATCGTCGGTGGCGCTGAGCCGGCCGCGACCATGAAGTCCGCCGGCGAGGAGATCGCCTCTCAGATCAAGTGATTCGCAACGAAGGTGCGGTGGCCACGGGCTGCCGCACCTTCGTCGAATCCATGACCCTGACCCTGAAAGGCCTGCCGTCATGACCTCCACCCAGTCCCCGGCGCACTCCCGCGGGACCACGAAGATCTCCACCCTGCTCACGCGCGTGCTGTTCCTCGGCATCGTGCTGGCAGTGACGATCTTCTTCGCGCCTATCTTCTTCCTGCAGGGCTCCTGGCTCTGGCTCATCGTGCTGATCGCCGCTGCCGTGGCGATCTTCGTGCTCTACTCCACCAAGCATTTCGTGCCTGCGAAGTACCTCTTCCCGGGCACGTTCTTCCTGGTAGTCTTCCTGATCACCCCGATCATCCTGACCGTCGGCTACTCCTTCACCAACTTCGGTGACGGCACCCGCGGCACCAAGGAGCAGGCGATCAACTCGATCGTCTCCAACTCGGTGCAGCAGACCCCCGATTCGGTGCGCTACACCATGGCGGTGGCCACCAAGGGCTCTGCGACCGACGGTCCCTTCACGCTGTACCTCGTCGATCCCGATGGAAAGGTCTTCAGCGGCTCCGAAGAGGATCCGCTGGAAGAGATTCCCGCCGGCGATGTGACGGTGGAGAACGGTCGCGTCACCGAGGTTCCCGAGGGCACTCTGCTGAACCCCCGTGAGGTCAATGCGATCTACAAGGATCTGACCAAGATGGCCGTGCCCGTGGATGACCACTCCGCGGCGCGCCCCCTCGGTGTGAACCAGGCCTTCATCGGTTCGACCCGTCTGACCTACGACGAAAAGACCGACACGATCACCGACACGCAGAGTGGCAAGAAGTACACCGTCGGCACCGTGGGTGATACCGAGTACTTCGTGGATGAGAACGGCAAGCCTGCCTTCTCCCAGTCCTGGCTGCAGAACGTCGGCCTGAAGAACTACGAGCGCCTGTTCACCAACGGGAAGATCGCCGGGCAGTTCTTTGACGCCTTCATCTGGACCCTGATCTTCGCGGGTGGCTCGGTGCTCTCCACCTTCGTGGTGGGCTTCGCTCTCGCGCTGATCCTCAACGATGAGCGTCTGAAGGGCCGCCGTATCTACCGTTCGATCCTGCTCATGCCGTACGCGGTGCCGGGCTTCATTGCCCTGCTGGTCTGGTCGAACTTCTACAACCGTGACTTCGGTTTGATCAACGAGATGCTTGGCCTCTCGCTCAACTGGTATGGCGATCCGGTGCTCGCGAAGGTTGCGGTGCTGCTGACGAACCTGTGGATGGGCTTCCCCTACATGTTCATCGTGTGCACGGGGGCTCTGCAGGCGATCCCCGGCGACATCATGGAGGCCGCCCGTATCGACGGTGCGAGCCGCTTCCAGACCACGGTCAAGGTGGTGATGCCGCTGCTGCTGGTGGCGGTGGCCCCGCTGCTGGTCGCTTCCTTCGCCTTCAACTTCAATAACTTCAATGCCATCGAGCTTCTGACCCAGGGTGGTCCCTTCGCGGCGGGTGAGTACACGCGCGGCTCCACGGACATCCTGATCTCGATGATTTACCGCATCGCCTTCGGCGGTTCCGGCGCGGACTTCGGTTTCGCCTCGGCCGTCTCGGTGGCGCTGTTCGTCCTGACCGGTGTGCTGGCCACGATCCAGTTCCGGTTCACCCGCGTCCTCGAAGACGTGAACTGAGGAGGGTGCACAGATGACTACCGCTTCTGATGCCGGGACCCGCACGGCCCTGACCCGCAAAACCAACCGGATGAGCTTCGGCCGCTGGTTCGCTGAGATCGGTTGGCGCCACATCATCGGGGTGCTCGCCGTGATCTTCGCGGTCTTCCCGATCCTCTTCGTGATCTCCGCATCGCTGAACCCGCTGGGCACGGTGTCGTCCTCGAGCGTGATCCCGACGGCCTTCAGCCTGCAGCACTACCAATCGCTGCTGGCCGGCGAGCACGGGCCCTTCCTGAGCTGGTATCTGAACACCGTGATTGTCTGCGTGGGTGTCGCGCTCGTGCAGGTGTTCCTCTCGGTGATGGCCGCCTACGCCTTCAGCCGCTTCCGCTTCGCCGGTCGCCGTATCGGCATGCTCTCGCTGCTGCTGGTGATGATGTTCCCGGCGATCCTGTCCATGATCGCGATCTACACGATGATTTCGGATCTTGGCGAGGCGATCCCGCTGTTCGGCCTGGACTCGGTGCCCGGCTACCTGCTAGTCATGCTCGGTGGTTCCCTCGGGCAGGTGTGGCTGATCAAGGGCTTCTTCGACACGGTGCCGAAGGAGCTGGATGAGGCCGCGATCATCGACGGCTGCAATCACTGGCAGGTCTTCTCCAAGATCCTGCTGCCCGCGCTGGTTCCGATCCTGGCTACGACGCTGCTGCTCTCCCTCGTGGGCGTGCTCAGCGAGTTCCTGCTTGGTTCGCTGATCCTGACCGGTGATGAGAACAAGACCCTGGCGGTGGGCCTGTACGGCCTGCTTTCGGAGAACCGTTCGAACAACCTGGGCGTCTTCGCCGCCGGTTCGGTCATGATCATGGTTCCGGTGATCATCCTGTACCAGTTCCTGCAGCGGTACATCGTCGGTGGTTCCACCGCCGGTGCCGTGAAGGGCTGATCCACAGCATCCAACCGGTGGGTCGCTTCCGGCGGCCCGCCGGTTTTCTTTACCGACGGGGCAGCTGCCCTCTTGCGACGGCTTCTGCGCTGGCCGTCTCTCCTTCGCGTCTGATCCCCGTCGGCGCCCCTTCCATTTTTCGATCCCGAGGTGACCTTCCGTGCCCGCTCCCTGCGACCCCACCGGTGTGCCCCTGACCCAGCAGGTACTGCACGATGCGGGTCCGCTCTTCGTACCGAAGCGTCCGCAGGCGCTCGGCGACCGGGTGGAGCTGCGGGTATGGCAGCCACGTTCCTGGCCGTTGCAGGCCATCGCCCTACGCACCGTGGTGGACGGCGAAATCTTCACGCAAAAACTCACCGTGGAGAGCGAAGAGCCGGGCGGGCACTGGTGGAGTACCACCCTCACCATCACGAACCCGGTGATGCCGTATCGCTTCTGCCTGACCGGCAGAGAAGAGAGCGATCGCCGCACGGTTCCCTCCTATGCCTGGCTCACCGCCGCCGGGATCGTTCCCTGGGATGTGTCTGATGCGACCGACTTCCGTCTGGTCACCCATCCCCCGGCCCCCGACTGGGTGGATGATGCGGTGGTCTACCAGGTTTTCCCCGACCGTTTCGCCCGCTCTACGGCTGCCCCGCTCGATGCCGAGGGGCGCCCCACCCCGGAGCACCTACCGTCCTGGGCGCAACCGATGCGCTGGGAGGAAACGCCCTCCCTCGAGGGTGAGATCAACGGTCATCAGCTCTACGGCGGGGACCTCGACGGGATAATCGAGCGCCTGGACTACATCTCCGCGCTGGGCGCGAACACGGTGTACCTGACCCCGGTGTTCCCGGCCGGTTCCGTGCACCGCTATGACGCAAGCACCTTTGACCACGTGGACCCGCTGCTGGGTGGAGACGAGGCCCTGGTTCGCCTCTCCCGCGCCCTGCATGAACGCGGCATGCGCCTCATGCTCGACCTGACCACGAACCACACCGGCGACGGGCATGAGTGGTTCCGCACCGCGCAGGCCGATCCGCACAGCCCCGAGGCATCCTTCTACCGTTTCACCGAGCATCCCCACCGCTACCGCTGCTGGCTCGGGGTGCCCTCGCTTCCCTCGCTAGACCACAGCAGCCCGCTGCTGCGCACGCGCCTCCTCGCCGGGCCGGGCAGTGTGGTCGGCCGCTACCTGACTTCGCCGTTCAATGCAGACGGCTGGCGGATCGACGTTGCCAATATGACCGGCCGTGACGGTGCCGATGACCACGCCCATGCCGTGGCCCGCACCATCCGCGCGACGATGCGCGAGGTCACCGAGCAGACCGGCCGGGAAACCTGGCTGCTTGCCGAGCATGGGCATGACGCCTCCGGCGACCTCGCCGGGGATGGCTGGCACGGCACCATGAACTACACCGGTTTCACCCGGCCCCTGTGGGCCTGGCTCGCGGACCCCAGCAGCGGCCTGAACTGGCTTGGCCTACCTACCACCATCCCCTCCCTGCCCGGCTGGGCTGCCGGCCGCACCCTGCGCGAGTACAGCGCGCATCTCTCCTGGGAAGCTCGCTGCCACAGCCAGAACCAGCTCGCCAGCCACGACACTCCCCGTCTGCGCAGTGTGGTGGGAGATGCGGGCCGACACCGCACGGCCTTCGCCGCCCTCACTGCCCTCCCCGGGGTGCCGACGATCTTCGCCGGGGAGGAACTGGGCCTGCACGGCACCACCGGCGAGCGCTCCCGCACTCCGATGCCCTGGAAGGCGATCTCCCGCATCACCGTTGGGGAGAGTGTTACTGCCCGCACCGCGATCGAGGCCGATGTGGATCCAACGGTGCTCCCGCAGCTGCGTTCCCTGCTGCATCTGCGGCGCGACCAGGAGGCGCTTCGCCGTGGCGGCCTGATCTGGCTGCATCTGGGTGAGGACTCGATGGTTTTCCTGCGATCGCATCCCGAGGCCCCGGTTCTGGTGCATCTGGCGCGGGCCGCTCACGATCCGGTCGCGCTGGATCTTCGTGCCCTGCCGGGGCAGGATGCTGCACACGCCCCCGAGGCGCTGTTCTCACTCGGTCCCGTGGGCTGGAGTCTGGATGGCGATTCCAGGCGTGTGTGGGAGGGTGGAGAGTCCCAGCCCCGGGAGCTGGTGTTCACGGCCGACGGACCGGGCGCGTCTTTCCTGCACCTGGCAGCCATGCGTCCGGCGGCGTCCGCGCAGGGCACCCCCTCTTCATCCGATGGATGAGCCGTAGCCCTGACCCCAAGCCCCCGCCTGGCTGAGCCGCACGGCCCTTCCCCGTCGGCCGCCCCCGTCGACACCTCCCCTATCCGCCCCTGACCACCGCCCCTCTGAGGAGACCATGAGCACCATGCGCCCGCAGCCTGCCCCGATCCCGCACGATGCCCACGCGGCCTGGTGGCGAGATGCCGTCGTGTACCAGGTGTATCCGCGTTCCTTCGCCGACGCGAATGGCGATGGGATGGGAGACCTGCCGGGGATTACCGCGCACCTCGAGCACATTGCGAGCCTCGGCGCCGATGCCCTGTGGCTTTCGCCCTTCTACACCTCCCCGCAGAACGATGGCGGCTACGACGTCAGCAACTACACCGATGTGGATCCGCGCTTCGGCACCCTCGCCGATGCGGATACCCTCATCGCCCGCGCGCATGAGCTCGGGCTCAAGGTGATCGTCGATATCGTTCCCAACCACTGCTCGAGCGAGCATGAACTCTTCCAGGCGGCGCTCGCTGCTGCCCCCGGCTCCCCCGAGCGCGACATGTTCATCTTCCGCGAGGGCCGTGGGGCCGACGGCACAGAGCCCCCGAATAACTGGCAGTCGATCTTCCACGGGGATGCCTGGACCCGCGTAACCGAAGCCGATGGCCGCCCCGGCCAGTGGTATCTGCACCTCTTCGACACCACCCAGCCCGACTGGAACTGGGAGAACCCGCGGGTCCACGAGATGTTCGACGGGATCCTGCGTTTCTGGCTCGACCGCGGGGCCGATGGTTTCCGCGTGGACGTTGCCCACGGCATGGCCAAACCTGAGGGGCTTCCCGACGCCGACGTGGACTCCGAGGGCATGGCCGTGGTCCCCGAGGGTGAAGTGCCGCCCTACTTCGATCGCGACGGAGTGCATCCGATCTATCGGCGGTGGCGCCGAATCCTGGAGGAATACCCCGGCGATCGCATGATGGTTGGGGAAGCCTGGATCCCCGAACGCTCCATCCCGAAGTACGTGGCGCCCGATGAAATGCACCAGGTCTTCAACTTTGGATTCCTGCAGGCTCGCTGGGAGGTGCCGGCCCTGCGCCACGCGATCAGTGAGCCGCTGCGGCTTGCCGACCAGGTGGGCGCCCCCACCACCTGGGTGCTGTCGAATCACGATGTGATCCGCCACGCCACGCGGTACGGCTTCCCACCCGAGCATCGCTTCGGCGAGGGCCTCTCGCGGGAGGAGGTGCCCGATGCCGCGCTCGGCCTGCGTCGCGCCCGCGCCGCCACTGTGCTGATGCTCGCGCTGCCGGGCTCTGCCTACCTTTACCAGGGTGAGGAACTCGGTCTTCCCGAGGTGGCCGATATCCCCGACCATCTGCGTGAAGATCCCGCCCATCACCGTGCGGGGGTTCCCGGCCGGGATGGCTGCCGCGTGCCCATGCCCTGGGCGGCGGAGGCTCCCGCCTTTGGTTTCTCCCCCAGCGGTGCCTCCTGGCTGCCCCAGCCCGCCGTCTTCGGTCAGCTCGCCGTGGATCAGCAAGACGGCGTGGACGGTTCCACCCTGGAGCTGTACCGGACGGTGCTGCGCCTGCGTCGGGAACTCAACCTTGGAGCGCATGGGCTCGGCGAGTCGGTGCGTTTCGAGGAGAACGCGCCCAAGGGGGTGCTGCTCCTGAGCCATGGCCCGGTCACGGTGGCAGTGAATACGAGCAGTGCCGATGTCCCGCTGAAGGATCTGGGGCTCGTCGGTGAACCGGAAGTGCTGGTGTGCTCAGCGCCGGAGGGAGCCGGCGGCGATGTGATCCCTGCCGATAGTGCGGTGTGGCTCGCTACTGTCTAAGGCACTGCTGAACACCCCGGTGATACTGTGAATCGCCTGGCTGTGCCCCCACGAAAGGATCACGCCCTTGTGCGGTTTTACCGGATTCATTGACTCGGCCGTCCGGGACAAGCGGCCTGTCATCGAGCAGATGGCCGAGCGCATCACGCATCGTGGCCCCGACCAGGACGGCTACTACACCGATGAGATCGCAGCCCTCGGTTTCCGGCGCCTTTCCATCATCGACCTGAGCCATAACGGTGATCAGCCGATGCTCAATGAGGACGGCTCCCTCGTCCTCACCTTCAACGGCGAGATCTACAACTTCCAGGAGCTGCGCGAGGAACTGACGGCAGCCGGGCACACCTTCCGTACCCGCTCGGATACGGAAGTGATCCTGCGCGGGTTCGAGGCCTGGGGGGAAGACGTCGTCACACGGCTGCGCGGCATGTTCGCCTTCGTCATCTGGAACAAGCAGACGCGCACCCTCTTCGGCGCCCGCGATCCCTTCGGTATCAAGCCCTTCTACTACCAGCACGAGGGTGACCGTTTCATCTGGGGCTCGGAGATTAAGTCCTTCCTTCCGCAGCCGAACTTCCGTAAGGAAGTGGATGTGGATCAGCTGCCGGACTATCTCTCCTTTGAATACGTGCCCACCCGCAAAACCCTCTTTGCCGGTGTGGAAAAGCTGCTGGGCGGTGAATGCTTCACCTTCTGCGATGGCGTTCTTGAGATTCGCCGCTACCACGATCTGACCTTCGATATTGATGACCAGCGCACCCTGGAGCAGTGGACCGGTGCGATCCAGGGAGCGGTCGAAGAGTCGGTGGCAGCCCACCAGGTGGCCGATGTTGAGGTCGGTTGCTTCCTGTCCTCCGGCATCGACTCCTCGTACATCACCAAGGAGATGACGAAGACCGGGAACCGGATCAAAGCCTTCTCCGTCGGCTACGACGACTCCCCGCTGTCGGAACTGCCGTACGCCCGCGATTTCGCCCAAAAGATTGGCGCGAACTTCCATGAGCGTTTTATCGGCGCCCAGGAGACCTTCGACGCGGTCCCCACGATCCAGTACATGATGGATGAGCCACTGCCGAACCCCTCGGCGCTGCCGCTGTACTTCCTCACCAAGGAAGCCGCAGAGCATGTGAAGGTGGTCGTCTCCGGAGAAGGCGCCGATGAGCTTTTCGGTGGCTACAACCAGTACCGTGAACCGCTGGACTACAACGCCTACCAGCGGATTCCCTCGCCGCTGCGCCGTGGGATTGCCGCGGTGGCCGGGCGTCTGCCGCGCTTCAAAGGGCAGCGTTTCCTGATTCGCAATACCCAACCGCTGTCCGAGCGATTCTTCCGGAATAACTATGTTTTCTCGCCGACGGAACGGGAGCAGGTGTTGGCGAAACCGATTGCGGCTCCCCCGTCCTCGCACCGCACCGCCCCGCTCTTCCGTCGTGCCGAAGAGGCCGGCTGGGACGATGTGACGCAGATGCAGTACGTCGATATCCACACGTGGATGCTCTTCGACATCCTCCAAAAAGCCGACAAGATGTCGATGGCACACTCCCTCGAGCTGCGCGTCCCCTTCCTTGACCTCAAGGTGTGGGATGTGGCCCGACGAATCCCCTCGCGTTACCGGGTGAGCAAGGAGAATACGAAGGTCGCGCTGCGTAAGACCGCCCTGCGTGAGGTTCCTGAGCGGACCGCGAATAAGAAGAAGCTCGGCTTCCCTGTTCCTCTGAACGGGTGGCTTCGCGAAGAGCCCTTCCAATCCACGGTGCGTAAGCGTTTCGAAAGCGATGCCGCAGCCGAGTTCTTCAACCGGGAACATCTTCTGCGCATTCTGGAGATTCACCGCAGCGGGGTGGATGGCTACATGAAACGGATCTGGTCCATCTACTGCTTCCTCGTCTGGCATGACGAGTTCTTCGTGAAGCGCTGAGGAGTTTCTATGCCCGCCCGTCGCACCTCCTCTTCCCCCGCACCGGCGTCATCCCAGAACACACCGGGGAAAACCCCTGACTTCGATGTGGTTTTGCTCGGATCCGGCCTGGGGATCTACGCCCTCTCTCGCGCTTTCCACGAGGCCTACGGTGTGGTGTCCACTGTTCTCGCGGTCAAAGCACCGGAACCGATGCTCCGCTCTGTGACCTGCGAGGTTGTGGACCTTCCCAGCGGTGTCGACGATGCGGGCCGGCTCCAGGCGCTGCTTGATCTTGCGCAGCAGCGGCCGGCTGGACGCCGCACACTCCTGCTGGGTAATACCGACGGCGATATCGACTTCATCGCGCGGCATGCAGATACTCTGAATCCGCACTACGCCCTGCGTATCCCCTCCGCAGAGACGGTCAAAAAACTCGCGGATAAAGCGCATTTTGCGCAGTTGTGCACCGACCTGGAGATCGCGATTCCCGACACCGTCGTGATCGACTTTGGCGGCGAGCAGATGCCTGAGCTGCCGCACCTCCCCTTCAGCTTCCCGGTGGTGGCTAAGCCTGCCGTTGCTGAGCCTCATGTCAGGCTGCGGATGGCGGGTAAGAAGAAGGTGTACTTCCTGCAGAACCGCGAGGAACTCCTTGACCTGATCCAGCGGCTACATAGCGCTGGTTTCCAGGACCGCTTTGTCGTCCAGGAACTGATTCCCGGTGACGACACCGCGATGCGCTCCATCACGGCGTACCGCGATGCACAGGGCAACATCACCCTTCTGGCCGGAGCCAAGGTGCTGCTCGAAGAGCACACCCCCGATGCACTGGGACGACCCGCGGCAATGATCACCGCTGATTTCCCTGAACAGTTCGCTCAGGTTCGCCGGCTTTTGGAGGCCACGAACTACGTCGGTTTCGCGAATGCGGATATCAAAGAGGATCCTCGCGATGGGTCCCAGCGTTTTCTCGAAATCAACCCGCGGATCGGCCGTAATAGCTATTACGTGACCGGCGCTGGGGCAAATGTGGCAACCTTCCTGGTTGCTGACGCTGTGGAGAATCGCGTGACGGAGCCCTGCGTGGGAGTCCCGGAAATCCTGTACTCCATCGTGCCCACATCGCTCATCCTGCGGTACATGACCGATCCGGATCAGCGTGCGTGGGTGCGTTCCGTGGCGCGACGCCGCACCGTCAATCCGTGGATCTACCGCGCCGAGAGGCTGTGGATGCGTGCCTACGCCGAAGCGGTCCGCCTCAATCACGTGCGCAAGTTCCGTCGGTACTATCCGAAGCCCTCTCAGACCGGTTTCTGATCGCCACGACGGGGTTTCTGATCGCCACGACGGGGTTTCTGATCGCTACGACGGGGTTTCTGATCTCCAGCACTCTGGGGATCGCCGGCTTGCGATCTGTGCCCTTCACGAGGCTCAGCGGGCACCCGCTAGGTACCAACCAGTACCTACCAGCACCAACCAGTACCTACTCTGGCAGGCTGCCCTCATCCCCGGCTGTCGCTTCTGCGGCAGCCCGGGGTGCCGACTGGAAGTCAGGGCTCAGCTCACGCCCCGCCGCGAGCACAGTGGCCCGCGCGAGTTCCGTGAGGGAATCGACGAGACCGGCTTCCCCACGCATCCCGAGCCGGTCATAGATCACTGACAGCTCAGTGCACCCAAGGACGATGACCCCGGCACCTGCAGCCTTAGCCTGCGCAATAGTGCGCGCGACCATGCCACGGTCGATGGGGCGCCCAGCTTTCACCTGCTCGTAAATCAGGGCGTTAATCTCGGCCTGCAGTGCGGGGTCCGGAACAAGCGGAGTCAAGCCGCGGTGTTCGATGGCGTCCTGGTAGACGCGCGCGGCGATAGTGCCCTCCGTGGCAAAAACACCGACTGATCCACCGGTCGTGGCAATGACCTGCTCAACGGTGTCCATCGTGGCTTCCACAATGCTGACGAAGGGAACTGTGGTGGCGTCGAGAACCCCTTGCACAAAGTGATGCGCGGTGTTGCAGGGAAGAACAAGCACATCACTGCCCATCCGCTCGAGCATGTGGGCATCGCGAGCGAGAACCGGGCCGGGATCAGGGGCATCATCATGAAGAATCCCGGCCGTGCGATCCGGTGTGCTGGAATGCTGCGACACCAGAACGTCTAAATGCTCCTGGTCGGAGGAGGCCGCAGTCGCACGAACCAGCAGGTCAAGGAAGATAGCGGTGGCCGCCGGCCCCAAGCCCCCGAGGACGCCGATCACAGGCCCGTGCCAGCTGTCCGGATCCACCGCTGCCAAAGGGTCGGTTGAGCGGCGCGCGGTGCCCCTCGACGGCAGCGGCTGCATGCCTGGACCGCGCCCATGCTCCGGCTGAGGCATAGCAGTCGCGGGAGCCGAGACCTCCCCCGTCGGATCACCATTGCCCCCGGAGCGGGAGCCCTCGGGCGTGATCACGCCTGAGCCTTTGGCCGGTAGTGCTTCTGGAACTTACGCACGTAATTCAATCGTGCCGCGATCGTCATCAGCCGACGTTTCGGATTCGTCTCCACTCCCGGGTACAGGAGTGGATTGCGGACCCGCCCTGCCTTGAGGACTCGACGGAGCTGTTCTTTCGCATCCGGCAGCGTCGTGTAGCGCTTGACCAGGGCAACCGGCACGACGGTGTAGAGAACTTCCGGCTGGTCCTGGATGATCCCCTCGGGGCCCTTCCCGCTGCCGGGCCCTTCCGTCGGCAGCTTACCGCGCAGGTACTCATCGACGTACCAGGTCACGGGGTTGTGCCCGCCCGCGGTGACGTAATAGTTGGAGCGTCCAAGGCGGGGGTTCAGTTCGAAGAACTTCGTGCGCCCATCGCGCGGATCGTATTTGAGGTCGAAGTTGGCATAGCCCACCCAGTTGAGTTCACGGCATAGACGCTGAGCCTGCTCGACTGCCTCGCGGTCCACCGAGGTGATGATCGCGGCCGGGTTTCCGATCGCGCCGGGACTGTGCTCTTCCAGCAGGGTGCGGCCAAAGGAGGCGAAACGCACGGTGGAATCCTGATCGCAGTAGCAGGTGAGGATGCGCATGTTCTGGTCATCACCGGGGATCCGGTCCTGCACGATGATGGATTCGCGATACCCCGCTGCGCGGATACTCCCGAGCAACGCCAGCAGTTCCGCTGCCGATCCGACCGTATGCACTTTCTGCTTGCCCGGGAAGGAGATCCGCTTCCACTCGGAAACCTCGGCGGGTTTTGCGATCACCGGGTAGGCGAAGTCCACGTCGAGTGCTTCCGGGGTGCTCGGGAGCGGCTCGGCCAGGTCGATCACCTTCGTCAGCGGATGGTCGATGCCGAGCCGACGGCACAGCGCCGTGAAGTTCTGCTTTTCCGTGCCGGCCTGAAAACGCTCACGATCGACGTAGGGAACCACCCAGCGTTCATCCAGCGCATCCGTGGTGTCACGCACGCCGATGACAGCTTTGACGGCGGCATCAGCGGAGGCCAGGAGCAGGAGCGATCCCTCCGGGTGCTCTGCCGCAACGCTCTTCAGCACTGGCGCAAGCACCTGGGCATCGAAAGGATCGGCGCAGGAGACGTTCTCGATGATGGCGGAACCGTCCACATGCCAGCCGCGCAGACGGGAAATGACGACGGAACGAATCCCGTAGGCCTCATGGAAAGCGCGAGCAAGAGAGTAGGCGCCGATGTCACCACCCACGATGACGGGGGTGAAGTGCAGCTGCTCAACGGCAGGGGTCGGTGTGCTCAAAGCAGGAGTCGGCATACGGGTCAGTCTATCTAGGGCCTACCTCGACACCCTGGAGGCCAGCCCCCTAGGGTGGCAGCATGAGCGAGAACACTTTCACCGCGACGTCCCGTGCTGTTCCCGAGGGCTCTGTGATCACCGCGCAGCAGCTACCGCCGGAGCTGGATGGCGAGAACCTCTCCCCCGATCTGAGCTGGAGCGGCGCCCCCGAGGGCACCAAGAGTTTCGCGGTGACCTGCTATGACCCCGACGCCCCCACCGGTTCGGGTTTTTGGCACTGGGTCGCCTGGGATATCCCGGCTAATGTGACGGAGCTTGAGCTTGGCGTGCCGCGGGAGAGCGAAACGATGAAGCAGGCCACGAATGATTACGGCCGGGTGGGCTATGACGGCCCGAACCCGCCCGAGGGTCCGGCTCATCGTTACGTGTTCACCGTGCATGCCCTGCCGGTGGAGTCCCTGGAGGCTGATCCCGAGGCTCCGCATGTGGGCACCCGTTTCGCGATCTTCACCCAGCAGCTCGGTTCGGCCTCGGTCACCGGCACTTTCCAGGCAGGGAACTGACCGCGCCGCACCATGACTGCGCGGGAAAACTCTGAGAGAACTCACGGCGACACGGCGGGTCGGACCCGTCGTGTCGCCCCCTCGCACCCGTACGCTCGAGCCATGGATTCCACCCGCACCCTGAGTGCATCCCGGGGAGGGGGATCAGACCACAGTCTGATGCGCGCGCGCCGCTCGTCGGATGCCCAGTGTGCTGAACCCCGGGAAGCTGGGAGCATGAGCCTGTTCCCATCCCGTCTTCGTGCCGACGACGCAGCATCCGTTTCTGCGCAGGGCGCGGCGCCGACGCGTCCTTTGCGGGTGCTGCTGACCACCGACTGGTGGGAGCCCGTCGTCAACGGGGTGGTTGCCTCGGTCATGACCCTGCGCCGCGAGCTGATCGCGCTGGGCTGCGAGGTGCGGGTGCTCACCCTCTCCCCCGGTCTGCGGACCCGGCGCGAACGCGATGTGTACCGGATTGGCTCCGTCTCCGCTGGCGTGGTGTACGACAGTGCCCGTATCGGGCGTCCCGCGCACCGCGAAATGATGCGGGAGATCCTGCACTGGCGCCCCGATGTGGTGCATTCCCAGTGCGAGTTCTCCACCTATGTGTGGGCGCGTCGGATCGCGCGGATGCTGAACATTCCGCTCGTGCACACGTACCACACCATTTACGAGGACTACACCCACTACTACTCGCCGAGCCGCACGGTGGGCCGCAAAATGGTCGCCTCCTTCTCGCGGCATGTGCTGGATCGGACCGACGCGGTGATCGTGCCCTCGGCGAAGGTGCGCAACCTGCTCTCCCGCTACCGGGTGCGTCGCCCGATCCATGTGGTGCCGACGGGACTGGACCTGGATCGTTTCCGCCCGGCGGCAAGCCCCGAGGAGCGGGCCGATGCGGCAGCGCTCCGGGCGAGCCTCGGGATTTCCCCGCAGCAGAAGGTGCTGCTGTCGGTGTGCCGGCTCGCCAAGGAAAAGAACGTTGATGAGGTCATCGAGCATGTCGCCCACGCCGGGCGTGAGGATGCCGTGCTGGTGATTGTGGGCGATGGCCCGTATCGGGGAGAACTCGAGGCGCAGGTGCAGCGCCTCGGGATCAGTGACCGCGTGCGTTTCGTGGGATGCGTGCCACCGCAGGAAGTGCAGCGCTGGTATCGCATGGGGGATGTGTTCCTCTCCGCGTCGCTCTCGGAAACCCAGGGCCTCACCTTTATTGAGGCTCTCGCCTGCGGGCTGCCGATGCTGTGCCGCCGAGATGGCTCTATCGCCAATGTCGTGATCGACGGGGTGACCGGCTACCAGATTGAAGGCTCCGCCCAGTTCGCGGAGCGCCTGGAGACGATGCTGGAGGATGACGCCACCCGCGCCCAGCTCGCCCAGGGCGCGATTGAGCACGCGGTCGGAACCTGCGGTGCACGCGCTTTCGGTGAGGCTGTTCTGGATGTGTACCGAGGTGCTGTGCAGCGGCGAAGCCTCACCGGCCCGCTTCGCCGGCCGCTGGTGGCGGCGTGATTTGTTGCCCCGAGGATGTGACGGCGCAGACTGACGACGAGCCCGTCTCGCCGCCTCGCCGTCGTCGTGACCCGGTGCGGGTGGCAGCGACTGTCGCTCCCCTGCTCGGACTTGCCGCAAGCATCGCCCTGGTGAGCTGGGGCCTGAAAACCGGCACCCTGAGTTCCCTCGCGAATCTGCAGGCCTTCATCGACTCCCTGGGTGCCTGGGGTCCGATCGTCTTCCTCATCGTGTCGATCGCCTCGGTGATTTTCCCGATCGTGCCGGGCGGCCTGATGGTCATCGCCGGGCCTGTTCTCTTCGGCCCCGTCGAAGGCACGATCTACAACTACCTCGCCACCTGCATCGGTTCCTTTGCTGACTTCGCCATCGGCCGCCAGGTGGGGCTTGGGCTCATCCAGAGGATCTTCCCGCGTCGGATCGTGGAGAAGTATCTGGGCTGGACTCGCTCCAAGCACTTCACCCGTGCCTTCGCGATCGCAATCGCCCTGCCCGTCGCCCCTGATGACCTGCTGTGCTATCTGGCGGGCACGACCAAGATGACCTGGCGCACCTATCTACTGATCATCCTTCTGTGCAAACCGTGGGCTTTGATCGCGTACGGTCTTGGAGTGAGCGCCCTGCTCCTGAATGTGATCCCCTGGTGAGGAGGCTCCTGCGATGCTGATCTGTCCGCGCTCGCAGCGGCTGTCCCTGCGTGGGCGTCCGCGCCCTGCCGTGCTGCAGATGTTCGACCATCTGCGCCGCAGCGTGCTGCCCGGTCGGCGCCCCCGCCAAGATGTGACCGCCGCCGAACATCTGCGGGTACTGATGCCGAGGGGGCTCAGCCGTCTGGCGGGAACCTCCGGGATCGGTGCGGCGATCCGGCACCAGGAAGAAATGGTCAAAGCACTCGGGCATCGCGTGGTGACCAATCCGCTGCGGCCCTTCGATGTGGTGCACCTGAACACGCCTTTCCCGGACAGCCCGTTGATCTCGCTGTGGGCGCATCTGTGGGACCGTCCCGTGCTGGTGTGGGCGCATTCGACGGAGGAAGATTTCCGTGACTCCTTCGTGGGTGCGAATCTGCTGGCGCCACTGTTTCGGCGCTGGATCGCAGCCCTCTACCGTCGGGGCGATGCGGTCATTACCCCGACGGAGTACTCCCGCTCGCTCATCTGCCAGCCGCACTATGGGCTGCGCCGGCGTGTACATGTGCTCTCCAACGGGGTGGATACCCGCTTCTTCCGGCCCGATCCGCAGGCATATGTGCGCCTTCGAGAGAACCTGGGTCTCGCGCCTGATGCCCGCGTTGTGGTGAGCGTCGGATTGCAGGTGGTGCGTAAGGGCATCCTGGACTGGGTGGAGCTTGCGCATCGCATGCCCGATGTCACCTTCGTCTGGTACGGACACACTGATCGCGCGCTGCTGACCGAGCAGGTCGAGCGGGCGCTGAACACCGCTCCCGCCAATGCGTTCTTCCCCGGTTTCGTGGGTCCGGATGTGCTGCGCGAAGGGTATGCCGGGGCCGATGCGTTCTGCTTCCTCACCAAGGAGGAAACCGAGGGGATCGTGCTTTTGGAGGCGCTGGCGTGCGGCGCGCCGACGGTGCTGCGCTCCATCCCGATCTACCGCGACTGGCTCCCCGATGGGAAGGTCACCCATCAGGTGAGCTCCACCGCGGGGCAGTTCCCGCAGGCTGTGGAGCAGAAACTGCGGGCGCTCTTCGCCGGGGAGCTCCCGGATCTGCGGGCTGCTGGCCGTGCGGTCGCTGAAGACCTTGATCTTGCGCAGGTGGCCAAGCGCCTTGCCCGGATCTACCGGATCGAAGGGGTGCTTCCGCACCGACGCACTGCCGCGGAACAGTGGGAGCGCACGGGGCTCAGCCCTGCCACGGCGGACGCCAGAGCACGAGCGCGCCGCCGCTGGCGCGGCGCGGGCGCTGGCCGCGACGCATCGCGTTGATCTGGCCGGAACGATCAGCGGTAAACACGCGACGCGAATCGGCGTTCATCGCCTCCAGGCTGCGATGCACAGCCTCCAGCTGGCGCGTGAGTGCTCCCACCTTGTCCTGCAGTTCCAGGATCCGTTTGATCCCGGCGAGGTTCACGCCCTCTTCCTGCGAGAGGCGCTGGATCTCCCGCAGACGGGCCACATCCCGGGTGGAGTAGCGCCGTCCCCGGCCGCGGGTGCGGCTTGGGCTGACCAGCCCGATCCTGTCGTACTGGCGCAGGGTCTGCGGGTGCATACCGGAGAGTTCAGCCGCCACCGAGATCACAAAGATGGGGCTTCGGTCATCGACGCTGCGGTGCTCCCTCATGGGTGTGTTCTCCTTCCCGGTTCGTGACGGCGTTTTCTGTGGTCTCGTGGGTGGTGGGTCCGACGGGGACCGACGGACGGCGGGGGTTTCTCCGGCCGACGGGCCTCTGCTCAGCGGGCCGCAGCCTCGGCGAGACCCTTGCGCGGGTCTTCCCCGGCGAGCGCCTCGGCCAGCTGCTCCACGGCTTTCTTCACCGCGCCATCGGCACGCTGCGGCACCGCCACCTCGATCGTGACCAGCAGGTCGCCGGTCTTCTTCGAGGTCTTCAGACCTTTGCCGCGCACACGCAGGGCGCGGCCCGAGGGCGTGCCAGCGGGCACCTTCACGTTCACGCTGCCGCCGTCCAGAAGCGGCACTGCCACGGTCGCCCCGAGCACGGCCTCGTCGTAACCGACGGGAACGGTGATCCGCAGATTTGCCCCGTCGGCCGACCAGATCTCATGCGGCTCCACCTCGAGGGTCAGCAGCAGGTCGCCGTGGGGAGCGCCTCCGGTGCCGGGGCGGCCTTTGCCGCGCAGGCGAATGCGCTGCCCGTCGTGCACTCCCGCCGGAATGCGGGTGGTGATGCTGCGACCTTCCACGCTCAAGCGCACCTCGGTGCCGAGGGCGGCATCGCGGAAGGACAGGCGGGTGCGGGCGTTGATGTCCTGACCACTGCTCGGGCCACCCCCGAAGCCACCGCCGAAGCCCTGGCCGCCGAAACCACCGGCGCCGCCGCGCGCACCGGGGAAGCCCCCGGCGCTGCCACCGAACATCTTGAGGATGTCCTCGAGGTCGGGCGCATTGCCACCGCCGGGGGCGCCGCCGCCTCCGCCGAAGCGAACGCCGCCCTGACCGCCACCGAACATGGCACCGAAGATGTCTTCGAATCCAGCGCCTCCGGCTCCGCCGGGACCGGCTGCAAAGCGGGCTCCGCCAGCGCCCATGGCACGGATCGCATCGTACTGTTTGCGCTGTTCAGCGTTGTTGAGCACCCCGTACGCTTCCGAGACCTGCTTCAGTTTCTCTTCGGCGGCTTTATCGCCGGGGTTGCGATCGGGGTGCAGGGCGCGGGCCTTCTTGCGGTAGGCCTTTTTGATCTCCTCGGCGCTCGCAGAGCTCGCAACGCCGAGGATCGCGTAGAAGTCCTTCTCCAGCCAATCCTGCTGGGACATGGGTGCGTCTCCTTCCGGGAGCGTCGATGGGGGCGCCCTGCTCGGGCGCGACGACATGGGTCAGGGTGTGGGTGGGGCCGGCCGCCCCGAGGGGAGGCCGGCCCCGTCCGTGGGGTACAGCGGTGATCAGGCGGGGCCGCGAGTACCGACGCGGGCCGGGCGCAGCACCCGGTCCTTCATGCGGTATCCGGGCTGCATGACCATCGCAATTTCAGGCTGCTCGAGGTCTTCTGCCTCCTGGTGCATGAGGGCCTCGTGCAGGGTCGGATCGAAGGGTTCACCGACGGCGCCGTAGCGCTCCATCCCATGAACGCGCAGGGCGTCCTCCAGTTTCTGGGCGATGGAGTGGAAGGGGGTCCCTTCGGTGATGTCACCGTGCTGGCGACCCAGCTCCACATCGTCCAGAACACTGATCAGGGAGGTGAGCACGCGGGCCACAGCCGCTTCCGTGCCGGCAGCGGCAGCGGTTTCGATGCGGCGGCGGGAGTTGACGTATTCGGCCTGATCGCGCTTGAGCTGCTCGGTGAGCTCTGCGATCTGGGCTTCGAGGGCGGCAACCCGCTCATCCGTCGCGGCGGCGGCTCCGGGAGCGGCAGCCTCTGCAGCATCCTCGGCATTCAGCTCAGCGGCCTGCTCATACAGCGCCGCGGCCTCAGCGTCGATGGCATCCATCTGCTCGCTGCCCGTGGTGGCCTCGCCTGCGGGGGCGGGGCCCGACGGACGGACAGTGCCGTCCGTCGGGTCCACCTTCCGCTTGTCGATGAAGGAGAACCGCGGCTCCTGCCCGGGGCGCGCAGCGTCCTCAGGGGTGCTCTGGTTCTCCGTCATCACTTCTTCTCCTCGTCCTCGTCCACGATCTCGGCGTCCACCACGTCGTCGTCCTGAGCGGTGGAATCCGCCCCGGTCTCACCGGCGCTCTGCTCCCCTTCGGCCTGGGCCTGGGAGTAGATCGCGGTGCCGACGGCCTGGAGCGCCTCGTTCAGGGCGTCACGCTTGCCGGTGATTTCCTCGGTGGAGGCGTCCTCCTTGGCGAGGGTGTCCTTGGCGTCCTTGATGGCGTCCTCCGCCTTGGTGCGGTCGCCGTCCTGGATCTTGTCCGCATTGTCCTTGAGCAGCTTCTCGCCCTGGTAGACGAGCTGCTCGAGGGTGTTGCGGGCGTCAGCGTTCTCGCGGCGCTGCTGATCCTCGGCGGCGTGAGCCTCGGCGTCCTTCACCATCCGGTCGATGTCCTCCTTGGAGAGGGCGGAGCCACCGGTGATCTGGATCGACTGCTCATTGCCGGTGCCGCGGTCCTTCGCGGTCACGTGCACGATGCCGTTGGAGTCAATATCGAAGGTCACCTCGATCTGGGGCATGCCGCGGGGGGCCGGGGCGATGCCGGTCAGCTCGAAGGTGCCGAGCAGCTTGTTGTCGCGGGTGAACTGACGCTCACCCTGGAACACCTGGATCGCGACGGAGGGCTGGTTGTCCTCGGCGGTGGAGAACACCTCGGAGGTCTTGGTGGGGATGGCCGCGTTGCGCTCGATGAGCTTGGTCATCACACCGCCCTTGGTCTCGATGCCGAGGGACAGCGGGGTCACGTCCATGAGCAGGACGTCCTTACGCTCACCCTTCAGCACAGCACCCTGGAGCGCTGCACCCACGGCCACGACCTCGTCGGGGTTCACACCCTTGTTGGGCTCCTTGCCACCGGTGAGTTCCTTGACGACCTCGGTCACGGCCGGCATACGGGTGGAGCCACCCACGAGCACGACGTGGTCGATGTCGGATACGGAAATCCCGGCGTCCTTGATGACCTGATGGAACGGAGCCTTGGTGCGCTCCAGCAGATCCGAGGTCATGTCCTCGAACTGGGCGCGGGTCAGCTTCTCGTCCAGGTGGACGGGGCCGTTCTCGCTCATCGAGAGGTACTGCAGGGAGATGTTGGTGGAGGTCGAGGAGCTCAGCTCCTTCTTGGCCTGCTCCGCGGCGTCCTTCAGACGCTGCAGGGCGATGCGGTCCTTGGAGAGGTCCACGCCTTCCTTGGACTTCACCTGGGCGACCAGCCAGTCCACGATCTTCTGATCCCAGTCGTCGCCGCCGAGGCGGTTATCGCCAGCGGTGGCCTGGACCTGGATGGTGGAGCCGTCCTCGTCCTTGCTCACCTCGAGCAGGGAGACGTCGAAGGTGCCGCCACCGAGGTCGAAGACGAGGATCTGCTCATCGTCCTTGCCCTTTTCGAGGCCGTAGGCGAGGGCCGCGGCGGTGGGCTCGTTGATGATGCGCAGCACGTTCAGGCCAGCGATCTGGCCGGCGTCCTTGGTGGCCTGGCGCTCAGCGTCGCTGAAGTACGCCGGGACGGTGATCACCGCATCGGTGACGGTCTCGCCCAGGTAGGACTCGGCGTCGCGCTTGAGCTTGCCGAGGGTGCGGGCGGAGATTTCCTGCGCGGTGTAGCTCTTGCCGTCGATCTCCACGCTCCAGTCGGTGCCCATATGGCGCTTCACGGAGGCGATGGTGCGATCAACGTTGGTGACGGCCTGGCGCTTGGCCAGCTCGCCCACGATCAGTTCGCCCTGCTTGGAGAACGCGACCACCGAGGGGGTGGTGCGCGCGCCCTCGGCGTTGGCGATCACGGTGGGCTGGCCGCCTTCGAGGACGGCGACGCAGGAGTTGGTGGTGCCGAGGTCGATTCCGACGACACGGGACATAGGTGCCTGCCTTCCTGCGGCGGGTGCCGCAACGGGTTCATACATCCTCACGCAGCGCTGTGCGTGATTCCGCCGGCCGCCGGGACCGGCGGCAAGACTTGAGTGGAACGCACTCAAGTAGAGAACGCGGCGGGCTGAGTGTCAAACCCTCGCGCCCAAACTTGAGTACACCCGACTCAACCCCAAGGGTCGCGAGGTTATTCCAGAGAGCCCGTCACGTGACCACGCTCACGGCAGCGGAGCTTTATCCCCAGATCCGACACGCACCTGACCAGCACTGGTGAACATCCGTCCCGGATCTCGGAAGAGTTGAAACGTTCATCCGTCCGACGACCGACGGCCCTCCGCCCCGGAGGGCCCGAGGAGCCAGACCCGATGCTCACCCGACTACACGACGCCCTCCGACTGCGCACATCCCCCGTCATCTTCTTCGCCTCAGCGGCGATCATCATTCTTTTCTCCCTCGCCACCATCCTGTTCACCGACGCCATCGGCTCAGGCACCCGAGCCGGCTCCGACTGGCTCCTGAAAAACCTCGGCTGGTTCTACATCGGCCGCACCATCCGGCAATTCGTCTCCGGTGTGCTTGCCATCCCCGCCGGCTTCTCCGTGATCTGGTTCGGCGTCTTCGGTATGTCTGCCCTGGACATTGAACTCAATGGCGACGGTGGTCTGGTGAAGACCGTCGTGGAGGATCAGGACGTTCCCGGGTCCCTCTTCGCTTTCCTTGAGCACTACCCGGCGGCCGGGTTCACCTCGGTTATCGCCATCATCCTCGTGGTCATCTTCTTCGTGACCTCGGTGGATTCCGCCGCGCTCGTCACCGACACGATGGCCAATGGGCATGAGGACTTCAATCCGCTGGGACAGCGCATCTTCTGGGCGGTCGCCATCGGTCTGCTCACCGCAACCCTGCTGGTTTTCTCCGGCAAGAGCGGGCTCGATGCCTTTCAGACGACGATCACGCTGGTGGGGCTACCGTTCTTCGTTCTCGCCTGCTTCCAGATGTGGTCGCTGTACCGGGCCCTGCTGGCCGATGCCGGGGAGCTCCCGCAGGTGCGCACCCGGCAGTGGAAGAAGGTGCTTCCTCCGGAAGAGTTCGAACGCCATCAGGACGATAACGCACACGATATGAGTGATGTTGTGATCGAACCGGAGGCCGAGGGCGACGCCCCGGTGATGGCGGATCCCTATGTGTCGGCGCATCCCCTGCGCCCGGCTGGAACTCTCGCCTCCCGCACGGGCTCGAAGCCGCTCGGTTCAGCCGGATCGGCGTCCACGGCCAGTGCCCCGTCGGCCCCGCGGGAGGGGACGACGACATGGCGCCCCCAGCGTTAAATCACCCGCGCTCCCTCGCCCGTGCGGCAGCCCTCGTGGCGCGCCTGGCGAGCTGAGTCTCAGGTGAGATCTCAGGTGAAGAGGACGAGGCCGTCGGCGCCGGTGTAGGCGGCGAACATCATGGCGGAGTTGAAGGCGAGGGTGGCTTCACCCTCGGCATTCACAGCGATGATTCCGCCGCTTGCACCGCGCTCGGTGAGCCCCTCTTCGATGGCATCGAGGGCTGCGTTCTCCAGGTCCCTGCCGCCATAGCGCATGCGTGCGGCCACATCATGGGCGAGCACGGCACGGAGGAAGGCTTCACCCTCACCGGTGCAGGAGATGGCGAGCAGGCCGTCGCGCGCGTAGGTTCCGGCACCGATCACGGGGCTATCGCCGATGCGCCCGAAGGACTGGGCGGTGATTCCGCCGGTGGAGGTGGCGGCGGCGAGGTGGCCGGCATGGTCGCGAGCCACTGCCCCGACGGTGCCGTGCCGAGAGGCGGCTTCTCGCCGCTGCAGAACACGCTCCAGCTGGGAGCGTCGCGCCTCGGTGATGAACCAGTCCGGTTCGACGGTCTCTAGGCCCCAGGTCTGGATGAGCGAGGCGGGTGGGTTGGTGATGAGCACATGCTCGGTCTGCTCCATCACGGCGCGCGCCGCGAACACCGGGGACCGGGCGTATCGGCTGGCAGCGACCGCACCGGCGAGGCCGCTTTTGCCGTCCATCACGGAGGCGTCGAGTTCGGCGTGGCCATCCGCGGTGAGGGCAGCGCCCCGCCCCGCGTTGAACAGTGGGTTCTCTTCGAGTTCCTGAACGGCGATGCAGACGGCGTCCAGGGCACTGCCGTCACGATCGAGCACGGCCTGGCCGGCCTCATGGGCGCGGCGCAGACCGTACTCGAATTCCTGACGCTCCAGGGAGGAAAACTCGCGGATACGACCACCCGCACCCCCGTGAATCACGAGGGTGCGGGGGCGGGCCTCCGCGCGGTGGCAGCTCAGCTGCACCGGTGGTGCAACGTTCTCCTCCGCGGGGCGTTTAGCAGCGTGACTGTTCAGCGTGCTCAGGCCTTCTTCGGGGTCCAGGTCTCAGCAGCCATGAACCAGGCCTGCTGCTCAAGCTTCTCGATGTAGCTGTGGAGCAGGTCGGTCGAGGTCGGGTCGTTCTCGTCGACCGTGTCGTGCACGCGACGCATGGTGCCAACGGCCGCCTCAATCGCCTTCACCACGTGGCCGATGGCGTCGGTGGTGAGGATTTCCCCGGCGGGGAACTCCGGCAGGGTGGTGGCGGCAGCAACCTGGTCGGGGCGCCCATCGGGGGTGACATGCAGGGCGCGCATACGCTCGGCGACCTCATCGGTACCGGCTCGGGCGATGTCCACCAGTTCGTCCAGGTTCAGGTGGAGGTCACGGAAGTTCGGGCCGACGATGTTCCAGTGGGCCTGCTTGCCCACGAGGTGCAGGGCGACCATGTCGGTGAGCACAGCCTGCAGGGCCTCGGCCAGTTCCTGGGAGGCAACGAAGCCGCCGACCTGCGCCTCCACGGCGGTGACGGCGATCTCGGGAGCGGTCTGAACAGCGGTCTGGGTGGTGGGCTGGGTGGCGGTCATGGTGTCTCCTGTCCGTTGGGGTGATCCGTTGGGATGTCGACGACGGGACGACGCAGGACGCGTCGACCCACAACCGATTCCAACGCGGCCCGCCCCTGCCTGATTCCCCCGGCAGCACCGATCTGTCCGGTTTTTCGGAATCGGGCGCTGGCCAGTGTCGTCGCCGCGATTTTCGACGGCCCATGGCAGGATTCAGGGCATGTCTCCCTTCCCGCGTCGTCGTCTGCGCCCAGTTGCCATCATCTTCGGCGCGGTCTGCCTGACCCACCTGGGCGCAGAACTCCTCGGCGCTGAAACGCTCTCCCGCGTGACCCAGTGGGCGGCAATGCCCTTGCTCGCGGCAACCCTGCTGGATGCACGCGGGCATGTTCTTCGAGATACAGCCACGGAGGCCCGCGGGGCACGCGGCTCAGCGCCTCGCGAGAAGGGCCCGGCAGAGCAGACCCCTGAGACATCCGAAGCGCCCGCCACCGCGGCCGCCCCGCAGGCTCTTCCGGGGACAATCCGCGCCCACGTGGTGCGCTACACGGCACTCGGACTCGGCTTCTCCTTCCTCGGGGACACCCTCCCTTCCTTCGTGCCCGAGGACCTCGGATTCCTGGCCATGGTCGGAATGTTTGCGCTCGCCCAGGCCACCTACTGCGTCGCCTTCTGGCCGCTGCGCGCAGGCAGCGTGCTCCGTCGCCCCCTCCCGGTGCTTGGCTACACCGCACTGGGCCTTGGCGTGATGGGCGCCTGTGCAGCGCAGGCTGGGCCGCTGCTGCCGGTACTCCCCGTCTATGCCGGGTTGATGGTGGGCATGGCCGTTCTCTCCACCGGGGTTCACCGCCTGGCAGGAGCCGGCGCGCTCCTCTTCGTTATTTCCGACGCGATGATTGGCCTCAATACCTTCGCCCCGTGGTGGCATCTGCCAGCGCAGGGTTTCTGGGTGATGCTCACGTATCTGAGCGGGCAGAGCCTGATCGTTCTCGGTGTTCTGTCGCGAACCTCCCCGGAGTCACGGCGCGAACTGCCCTGAAAAAATTCCGCGCCTCCCACCTGGCCTTTTGCGGGGCTAGGTCATGCGGGCGCGGTTCTGCGCGTGTCGTTTGTCAGTCCCCCTCCCTAGCGTCTCCACAATGGAGCGGGAACGGCCCGCCCTAGCCCGGATCTGCGCCGCCTCGGCACCAGACCCGAGCTCTGCATCGCAGGATCACCACCGTAGGAGCACACCCATCGGACGGGAATCATCCCCACGGAGCGTGCCCCGCGGGACAAGGAGGAGCCATGGCATCTGCAGCATCGCAGCAGGCTGCCCATCAGCAGTGCGAGTCCATCCGCGCGGGGCTGGTGGCGGCACGGCCCGAGCTCGCGCACCGCATTGAAGAGGGCCCGAGCGGGGCGCTGCTGATTCCGCTGCCCGCCGGGCGGAGCATCGAAATCGGGCGGATGCGCCGACGCGGCAATACCCGCTGGGTGGTGGTGCGTTCTGAGGCAGGGCGCGCCCGGATTACGGAGGCTGCCGGACCGGTGGATGCAACCCGCACAGCCCTGCAGGCGCTGGATGCTCAGGCTCACGGTTCCACGTCGCTGCGGCTTTTGCCCCGGGTAGATCAGGACGCGTCATCCGTGAGGGATGCGGCTGCGCCGTTACCCCCGCACGATCCTCCGTCGGGCCGATAAAGCCCTCAGCTACCCCGCTTCCCGGCGGGCGCAGAACCCCGGCTGCTCAGAGACGAGCGTCGAGCAGCGTGGGAAGGTGATCGGAGGCATCCCGCAGGCGTTCTTCACTCACCGTCGCGGTCGAGCGCACCGCCCGGGCCTCCAGCACTTCCACTCCGTCACTGACCAGGACCGCATCAATCCGTCGACGCGGGGAATGAGCCGGGAACGTGTGCTCACTCTGGGGCGCGGGGTCCTGCAAAAGAGGGCGCAGCAGAGTGCGGGCAGCTCCGGTATCGGTTTCGTTGAGGTCGCCTCCCGCAATCACCGGGCAGCCGGCACACCTCACGAGATCCGCAAGGTGCTCGGCATGGGCGATCCGGTTGGGTTCCTGCAGGGCGAAATGAATGGAGGAGACGACGACGCTGCCACCGCCGGGCAGGGAGAGCCGCACAGCAGCCACCCCCCGCGGGTAGGTGGAGTTGAGGTCCGTGATGCAATGGGCCACCGGATGCATACCGCGTCGCAGGAGGTGCCGACGTGTTCGCGGCGGGGCGAGAATCGCAAGCCCGCGACCGCCGAAGCCACCGACGAGCACGTCCATGCCCAGGCGATGCGCGAACCAGTGCAGACGCAGCGTGGGAAGCACAAAACGGGGCGCTTCCTGCATGAGAAGAACATCGGGATCAAGATCAGTGATGACGTCGATCGCGGCGCGAATATCCCCGCGCAGCTCCCACAGGTTCCAGCACAGCACCCGCAGGGACCGCGACTGCGCCGTGCGCTTCGTCGTCGTGCTCATGCCGTGCAGGGCACCGTCGTGCCCTCGGGATCGTGCCCATGGGGGTCATGCCCATGGGGGTCGTGTCCATGGGGGTCGTGTCTATGCGGGTCATGTCCATGGCCGGGTGCCCCGTCGGGCACGCTCATGCTGTCGGGGCTGCCTTCGCTGATCGCATCCAGCAGGCGTTCGACCAGGCTTTCCAGGTCTTCGATGCGCTGCTCGGGCCAGCCGAAGAGTTCCCGGCGCCACTCCGGGGCCACCGCCTTGCGACCCAGCGCTGCTCCCATGAGGGCACCGGTAATGCAGGCGACCGTGTCGGTGTCGTACCCCACGCGGACTGCCGATTCCAGAGCGCGGGAGAGGGCTTCGCGGCGCGCGAATCGTCCCTCCGGAAGCGGAAGCTCCCGGTGGATAGACGACCATGCGGCTTGGAAGGCCCCGACCACCCAACCATTACGGCGGAACGCAGAGGGCGGTGCGTCTTCGGCTTCCTGGATGCGTCGGTCCCACACCTCGGCGCGTTCCGGCTCAAGACGCCGCAGACCGCAGCGCACATCAAGCTCGCCGCTGAGCACAGCGTGCCGGATCGCCATGCCCCACAGCAGACAGGCCTCAGCCACATCCGGATGCGCATGGGTGAGGGCGCAGACCGCGCTGACCATCTCGGCGGTGTCGTCCTCGCTGCCCAGAAGGGAGGGCAGCACACTGGCGTGCACGCGCATGAGGGCGCCATTTCCCGCGGCGAGCGGAAGCTGTTCATGGGCGAGCCGAGCCGCATGGGCGTAGTCCTCACCGCAGGGGGCAAGGCGCCCGGCGGCGAGCGCCACATCAGTGGCTTTACGCACCACGGTCGACGTCAGGGCACCGATATCGGGGGTGACCTGCGCCCAGGTGTGCCAGTCGCGGGCGATCAGGTCCAAAGCCTCGGGGCTGCGCAGATCGTGAGTGGGGTGAGCCAGGGCAGCTTCCAGCACGACGATCGCCATTGCGGTGTCGTCGGTCCATTCGCCGGGGCCCCAGTCGAGCACGCCGCCGCCCACCATCTCCACGTCGTCACTGTCGGGGATCGGCGCGAGGAATTCGTAGGGTGCGCCAAGCGCATCACCGGTGGCGGCTGCCACCACGGAGCCCACGGCGCGGACTCGCTGGTCCTTCGTGAGCGCAGCGATGCGCTCGGTACTGCCGTGGTCATTCACGTCTCCAGTCTCCCACACTGCGCACGGCTCGACCATGGACGTTCGCGGCCGTGCACATCCGTGCACGGGCACGCCGAGGCAGTCCCGACGGCACCACCGCAGCGTGCATGCGGCACCTGCAAGGCCGTGGGCGCGAGACCACGACGACGCGCGAATACAGCACAGAGCCTCCCGAATACCCTCTTCCAGCTTTTATGCACGGATGGGCCCTGTCACCCCGCTACCCTGGTACGGCTGAGTTGAGGAGCCGCATGACCGATTCGCCGGGCGCATCCTGCTGCGCCAACCATGACCACTCCGATCACGACCACGGCCCCACCGGGGCACAGATCGTGCAGGGGCTGATTCGAGGACTCTCCGTTCTCACTCTCGTGATCCCTGCGATCGCCGTCGTGCTCCTGATCGGTGCCCTTTCCCTCGCCCCGGCCACCCCGCTCCCGCTGCTCGTCGGCCTTGCCCTTGGCGGTTTCCAGCTGGTGGTAACCCTGCTCATCAGCATGGTCCTGCTGCGCACCCGCCCGCATCTGACCGTGCATCCGGGAGTGCTCGCGCTGCGCTCCTTCGCGGAGGAAGCGCTGCGGCTGGGCGCGGTGCTGCTCGTGCTCATGCTGTGGCCTGTGGAGCCGCGCATCGAACTCGGGGTGTGGACCGGTCTCGGGGCGGCGTTTGCCTGGCTCGTGATGGCCACCGTGCAAACCGTCTCGACCCGGCGCCGCCTGCGCTCCCCCTCCACCTGGGGTAAGGAAGCGGTGGCCACGCTCCTGACGGAGAAAGTGTCCCCGCGCAGCGCCGTGGCCATGCGCACCCTGGATATTCTCGGGGTCGCGCTGTTCCAGATCGGTGCGACCACCCTGGTGATGATGGCCCCCGTGTTTGCGATCGGCACGCTCGTGCTCTCGGTCGCCTCGGCAGTGGCCACCCTGATGTTGCAGCGCAAACCAGCCGCTGAACGCCTTGGCAGCCCGTGGGTGTACGCCCCGCTGCTGATCGGATTGATGACGATCCTCTTGGTCGGCCTGGGCATCGTCGCCCGCTAACCGATTCCGCCCCTCCCCACCTCTCAAGGAGAACCACGTGAACGCTCCCCTCCGCTCCGGCCTGGATCTTTCCCAGGTTGATCCCTCGATCCGCGTGCAGGATGACCTCTTCGGTCATGTCAACGGCCGCTACCTCAGCGAGCATGAGATCCCGGCCGACCGCGCGAGCGATGGCGAGTTCTACCGCCTGCGGGATCTGTCCGAGCAGCGTGTGCGCACCATCATTGAGGAATGCGCCGCGCAGGAGGACGCCCCGACTGATTCCCCGCAGGGCCGCATCGGTGCGCTGTACCGCATGTTCATGGACACCGAGGCGATTGAGCAGGCGGGTGCGGCCCCTCTCGCTCCCGTGCTGGAGGAGATTTGCGCTGCCGCCGATCACACGGCGATCGCGCACCTGATGGGCCGCCCGGATGCCGGCACCGGCCTGCTCGCCATGTACGTGTGGACCGATGCGAATGACTCCAGCCGCTACCAGGTGCAAATCCACCAGGGGGGCCTCGGCCTGCCCGATGAGGCCTACTACCGCGAAGAGCAGTACGCGCCGATCCGCGAGGCCTATGAGAAGCACCTGGCCGCGCTTGCTCGCCTGGCTGATCTGCCGGGCCGCGAGGGCCTCGTGGCGGGAGATGCCGAGGCGCTTGCCCGCGCGGTGATGGATTTTGAGACGCGCCTGGCCGCCTGCCATGTGGACATCGTGCGCGTGCGTGACCGCGAAAAGTCGAATAACCCGATGAATGCGGCCGAGCGCGCCGCCCTCGCGCCCTCCCTCCCCTGGGACGCCCTGATCGAGGGCACCGGCGCTCCTGCCGCGGCGTTCGAGACCGTGTGCGTGAGCCAGCCGGAGTTCGTTGAGGCCGCCGCTGAACTCTTCGCGGCCGAGGACCTCGCGGTGCTGCGCACCTGGATGGCACTGCACGCGGTGTCCTCGTTCGCGCCGTACCTCTCCGATGCTTTTGTGCAGCAGAACTTCGACTTCACCGGCCGCACCCTCTCCGGGGCGGAGGAGCTGCGCGAGCGTTGGAAGCGTGCGGTTGGTTTCGTCGAGTCGACGGTCGGTTTCGATGTGGGCCGCCAGTACGTGGAACGACACTTCCCGCCCTCCCACAAGGAGCGGATGCAGCAGCTGGTCACGGCCCTGCTCGAGGCCTACCGCGCCTCCATTACGGAGCTGGAGTGGATGACCCCGGCCACCCGCGAGAAGGCGCTCGATAAGCTCGCCGCCTTCACCCCCAAGATCGGGTACCCCGAAACGTGGCGTTCCTACGACGGTTTGGAAATCGTCGAGGGTGATCTGGTGGCCACGGTTCGCGCCTCGCGGCGCTTCCAGGCCGCTTTCGAGTTCGGCAAGGTGGGCGGTCCCATCGACGAGCACGAATGGCATATGACCCCGCAGACGGTGAACGCCTACTACAACCCGGGGCGTAACGAGATCGTCTTCCCTGCCGCCATCCTGGAGCCGCCCTTCTTTGACGCCGAGGCTGAGGACGCCGTGAACTTCGGTGGCATCGGCGCCGTGATCGGTCACGAGATCGGCCACGGTTTCGACGACCAGGGCTCCAAGTTCGACGGCGCCGGAAACCTCATTTCCTGGTGGACCGATGAGGACCGCGCCGCCTTCGAGGAGCGCACCGGCGCTCTCATCGAGCAGTTCTCCCAGCTGTCCCCGCGCGACCTGGATGAAAGCCATAAGGTCAACGGCGCCCTGACCATCGGTGAAAACATCGGTGACCTGGGCGGCCTCTCGATCGCGGTGAAGGCATACCTGGCCAGCGGCGGCGCCGATGCGCCCGAGCTGGATGGCTACACCGCCCTGCAGCGCGTGTTCCTCGGCTGGGCCACCGTGTGGCGCGGCAAGAGCCGCCCCCAGGAGGCGATCCGTCGCCTCGCCACCGATCCGCACTCCCCCGGCGAGTTCCGCTGCAATGTCACCGCCAGCCATGTGCCGCAGTTCCATGAGGCTTTCGGTGTGGTCGAGGGCGACGGCATGTACCGCGCCCCCGAAGACCGCGTGGCGATCTGGTGACCCGTGCGGGTTTGAACACCTGGTGACTGATCTGAGGAGGCACGCCGTCGATGCGTCCTGAGGCACCCTTCTACGTGGGGACCACCCGGCCGGGAGCGGTCGGGTGGACCCGCGTGGGGATGAACGCGGTGGCAAGCATCGCGCTGATGATTGTGATGGCGGTGCAGATTGCGCCGGGAAACTGGCCCCTGCTGATCGTCGTCGGGATGGTTTGCGCCGGCCTGGTTCTGTGGTCGTGGATGCGCCTGTGGACCCGGTTTGTGGTCGACGGGCGTGGCCTGACGGTGAGCTGGGGCGGTTTCTGGCCGCAGCCCACCTGGCCGCTCTCCGATTTCCGCACCGTGCAGCTGCGGTCGGTGCCCTCCGAACGCTTCGGGGTGAGCGTGGGTGGCGTCGGTTGGCGGCGCGGCCGAGTGATGACCGCCCGGCCCGAGGAGATCACCCCCGTCGGCTCCCGCAAGCCCTTCACCCTGCCCACCCCGCAGGCCCGGTTCCGGGTGCTCGCCTCCCGCCCCGGGACCATGGTGGAGATTATTGGGCGCGGTCAGGAGCATTTCTTGATCTCGGCGGAAGACCCGCAGGCCACGGCGGCGGCCGTGGATCAGGCGATCCGTTCGCGTCGCTGAGTGCGGTTCGTCGGACCACTCGCTGCCGTGCCGTCCCACCGGCTGGTACACCGGCCCCAACCGCTGCTCCGTCCCCGCACCTTCCCCGTCGGCCCAGCTTCCCCGTCGGCCCCGGAACTGAGCGTGTAACCGCCGCGATTCTCCCCTCGCTAACGCGAGTGGGTACGATGCCGTGGTCATCCACTGATAGGGGAGCACCATCGGGGTGCTGAGAGTGCGCCACCGGGCGCAGACCCTCGAACCTGATCCGGTTCATACCGGCGTAGGGAATCGGGATTTCCGTGCGGCGCTTCCGCACGCCCCTTCCATGACACGGAAGGAGTTGTGATGACCTCCTCGACAGCACCCGTCCCCCCCGCACCGGCTGCGCAGCCGCTGCGCTACCGCACCGTGGACCTCCTGGTCACCGTGGTTATCGGCGTGGCCTTCGGTGTGGCTTTCATGGGCTATGGCGGGCTGTACACCCTGATCAGCCCGATCACCGCGGGCTTCAAACCGGCCGAGGGCATCCTCACCGGCTTCTGGTTCCTGCCGGCCTTGGTTGCGGTGCTCATCGTGCGTAAACCAGGGGCTGCCGTGCTTGCTGAGCTGATCGCCGCAACCCTCGAGTTCATGCTCGGCTCCCAGTGGGCCTGGGGCGCCGTCATCTCCGGCCTGCTGCAGGGCGGCGGTGTGGAACTCGCCTTCCTGCTGACCATGTACCGCCGCTTCACCTGGCCGGTGGCCGTGATGGGTGGTCTCTTCGCGGCGGCCCTGGAGTGGATCTACGAGCGCTACGCCTACTACCAGGACATGAGCTGGCCCTACTCCTTCATGATGCTCGGCTTCTTCCTCGTGTCCGGCGCGCTGCTGTGCGGTCTGCTCGGCATGGCCATCGTCAAGGCGCTGACGGCCACGGGCGCCTTGGATGCCTTGCCGGCGGGGCGTGACCGCGCCGAATCGACACGCGTGTGAGCAGGGGGCAGGCGGCGCCGCTGCATCTGACGGATCTGGTGTGGCGGCCCGTCTCCCGTCGCGAACCCACGATCGACCACCTGGATCTGGAGATCCCGGCAGGTCAGCGGGTACTGCTGGCGGGGGCGAGCGGCAGCGGTAAATCGACGGTGCTTCGCGCACTGGCGGGGCTGCTGGATCCCGAGGCGGGGGAACTGAGCGGGCAGGCGCCTGCACCGGCCCGCCCGGGTGAGCGGGGGATGCTGCTGCAAAACCCGGTGCATGCGATGGTCGGTGCGACCGTCGGGCGGGATGCGGCGTTTGGTCCAGAGAACGCGGAGATGCCGCGCCCACAAATCCATGCGTGTGCCGCGGAGGCCGTCGAGGCAGCGCGCGTGGATGTGGATGCGGATCGGGTTCCGCTCGAAGCTTCCGGCGGGCAGCAGCAGCGGATCGCTCTAGCGGGGGCGCTTGCGCTCGCGCCGGGGGCGCTTCTGCTGGATGAGCCGACGAGCATGCTGGATGCCCCGACGGCGCAGGCCGTGCGTCAGGCCATTCTTGCGGCCTGCGAGGATCGCACCCTGGTGGTTGCGGAGCATCGGATCGGGCCGTGGTTGCAGGCGGTGGATCGGCTGGTCGTCTTGGGTCCGAAAGCCAAGGTGATTGCCGATGGCGCCCCGGAGGATCTGCTGGTGACGCAGCGTGAGCGGCTGCTGGAGGCGGGGCTGGACCTTCCGCCGATGGGAGAGGCTTCCCAGCAGCTTGCCCCCACCGACAACGTTCCCGCGGGAACGCCGTCGCCGAGCGAGTCCCCGTCGGCCCCGGTGCTCACGGCCAGTGATCTGTGCGTGTCGCGGCGTGGGCGGCGGCGCGGCGCTCCCCTCCTCCTGCAGGGCATCACCGTGGAGCTGCTGCCGGGCACGATGACCGCTCTCGTCGGCCCCAGCGGATCCGGAAAGACAACGCTCGTGCGCGTCCTCCTCGGGCTAGACCGCCCGCGCAGTGGGACGCTGCACTCCCCCGCGCCCGAGCAGATCGCCTGGGTGCCGCAAAACCCCGAGCACGGTTTCGTCGCCGGAACCGTCCGCGAGGAAGTCCTTGCCTCCCCCTGGGCCACCGATGAGGCTCTGGCCGATTCCCTCCTCGACCGCGCCGGAATCGCACACCTGGCCCGAGCCAACCCCTACACCCTCTCCGGTGGTGAGCAGCGGCGCCTCGCGATCGCGGCGGCTCTCGCACAGCGTCCGCGTCTGCTGGTTCTTGATGAGCCGACGGTGGGCCTTGATCCGCGTCGCCGTCGCGATGTGCTGTCGCTCTTGCGTTCGGCGCGGGAGGACGGCTGCGCGGTGCTCGTGGCTACCCATGAACCGGTCATGGTGCGGGAAGCTGATGCGGTGCTGGACCTCGGTCCGCATCGTGTGGACGGGGCCGGCTCTGGCGCTGTGGATCGCAGCGTAGCGCCCGTCGAGGCGTACTCAGCGGTCGATCCCGTCGGAGCTGATGAGACTGCGAAGCCCGGCTCGACTGTCCAGGCCGTCGACCGTCGAATCCGCCCCGTTCCGCGCCTCCCCCGGCGTGTCCCCGCCGATGCCTTCAACCCGCTCACCCTCTGCCTCATGGGCATCTTTGCCGCGATCGGTTCCTTCGGGGTGCACACATGGCAGGGCGGTTTGCTCTCGCTCGTGCCGACGCTCCTGCTGCTCACCATCACGCTGCGGACCGTACGCGGAACGCTGCTTCGCCTGTTCCCCGTCATGTTCTCCGCGCTGGGGCTTGCCTGGACAACAGCCCTGCTCGGCGAAGCCCCCGCTCTGAGCAGGGAAGCTTGGCTGGTGGCGCTCAAAGAGGCGCTGCGGATCACCGTTTTCGTGGCCCCCGGCGTTCTCACCTTCACCTGTGTGGAACCGACCGGTCTGGGAGACGCTCTCGTGCAGCGGTTACGTTTCCCGGCCCGCCCGGTGGCTGCGGGGGTTGCGGGGCTCGTGCGCACCGGCCATATGCGTTCTCAGTGGGACACAATCGTTCAGGCCCGCACCCTCCGCGGCCTCGGCTCCGCACGCTCCCCCAAGCTACTGGCCAGTGCTACTTTTGCGCTCCTCGTCGATGGGCTACGCGGCGCAGAACTGCAGGCCATCGCTATGGATGCTCGTGGTTTCGCCACCGCCCACCGTCGCAGCTGGGCGCTGCCGTCCCCGGTCCGTGCCGTCGATGCCGCAGGAGTGCTCATCGCTGTTGTACTGCTGATCTGGCCCTGGATCGCCGAGGCGATCGTGCACGGGGGCCTCTGAGAGCCGTAGGGTAGGCCCATGAACGCGCATCACGATCCCGCCACCGATTCGCCGCTTCCGGGTGCCCCGGCCCCGGGGACCGCCGGCGGGCAGGATCCGCGCGGTGATGTGGACGCCTCCGCCGACGTGCTGCAGGACGCGGTGCTCGAACTGGCCTGGGCCATGCTCGACATGGCCCGCCACGGCGATGCCGCCCGTCTCCTCCCCCTGATCGACCAGGGCGCGCCGGTCGATATGCGCGCCTCCGACGGTTCCTCCCTGCTCATGCTCGCCGCCTACCACGGACATGCGCGGCTGGTGGAGGAACTCGCAGCCCGCGGGGCCGATGTGGACATGCTCAACGACCGTGGCCAAACACCCCTGGCCGGCGCCGTGTTCAAGGGCTTTGACGACGTGGTTCGCGTGCTCGTGGACGCCGGGGCCGATCCCGACCTCGGCACACCGAGCGCCCGCGACAGTGCCGTGTTCTTCAAGCGGCAAGCGCTCGCGGCGCTGCTGCCGGAGCCCGAGGATCTGCTCGGCTGATCTCGCCGCCCCGTCTCACCCCGACCGCCCCCCGGCGTAGTGGAGCAAAGTTCCGGTATCAACCGCCGCACTTCGCTCCATTTCTAGCCGAGCAACCCGCTCCGTCTGCTCTCGTTCTGCCTCTCACGCGGGCGCTTACCCTGACCAGTGTGCATGGGCCCCTGCCGGTCCCAGCCTGCTCCAACACCCGATACTCACGGAGTTATCCACAATCTTCTGACCTACCTCCATCAGAGTTATCCACATTTTTGAGGGCTGGCGGCGGCAGGGATTGCGTTTTCTCTAGCGTTCAGGGCGTATGCGTGCCGACTCGATGTGGAGGTTCCTGGATGGGTACGGTTCGGCGTAGCGCTGCCGTACTGGCAGCCGGTGCACTGCTAGCCCTGGTCGCCTGCGGTGGCGAGAACCCGGCTTCCCGCCCCACGGAGCATGAAGAGCCAATCCCGAACATCAGCTCCCAGCCCAGCGACGGCGGCGGCGAAAGCGACAACGGCGGCGACGAACCAACTCAGGCAGCCCCCAACATCCCGCCGCCCGACCCCAACGATTTCCCTGGCATGGACCAGAAAACCGACGAGGGAACCGAACAGGCTGCGCGGTACTCCATCCAGGTAGCATCATGGGCCCACCAGACCGGAAACTCCGCAACCTATACAACGCTATATCACGAGGATTGCAGAAGCTGCCCAAAACTCCTGAGGAACATCCAGAAGATATAGCGGGAGCGCGGGTATTGGTCTCCCATGGAGATTGATATAAAGCACGCGTCCCTTACGCGCGCTAAGGACAGGTTAAAAGAATTTTACTTCACAACAATCTTTGGCGCCCACACAGCTGTGCCTTTCGATGAGACTAAACATAGATCGTACGGCGCTGCCGAGGTAGTCATCCGAATTCGGTTCACGTGGCACGCAGACAAATGGCTCGTTTCCGCCTACGCCGCCAAAGGGGCGGCAACAAAAAGAGCTGATACCGCTGGTGGGACCCTAGCAATGACAGCAGCTGATCGAGGTTCCCCGGCATCATGCTGCCCCGTGCACTCTCGGGAGGATCTATAGATGGTGTTCCCGTGCACGAGGGCTACGGCGTATCTCTACTGCAAAAACGTTGGGCAGTGGTCTCGGAGGAACCTAACTCAGCGCTTCAGAACTTAACTCAGCGCGTCAGAAACTAGCTCAGCCCAGCCGCACCGACCCCAACGCGGCTACACCGAACTCAACGCGGATGCACGTACCGCATCGGCACGTGCTCAATCCCTGCCTCGAGGAACTGCTCACCGATGGTTTCGTAACCCATCGAGAGGTACCACTTCTCCAGATACGCCTGGGCGTCGATATGCACTTCGGCGTCGGGCCGCAGTTCGTGAGTCACGTCCAGGGCGGCACGCATGATGCGACGCCCGTACCCGTCGCGGCGGTAGCGGGTGCGCACTGCGAGACGACCGATGCGCATGCTGCCGTCGTCCTGGCTGAGCACGCGGATCAGGGCTACCGGTTCGCGTTCTAGTCCGCAGGCCCGGGCTTCCTCCGTCGGCACTTCAATCCACAGCAGAACGGTGCCTTCTTCGAGTTCACGCCCGTCGAGGTCGCCGTGAGTGGCTCCCTGTTCGAGGGTGAACACGTCCTGGCGGAGCTTTGCCAGCAGGTACACGGTGCGGGGGTCGATGTCGCTCAGGTGAGCGCGGCGCTGCACTGCGCCGGTGCCTTCATCGGGCTCAGAGATCGCCGGGTGGATCACAGGTTCTGCCATGGGTACACAGTAACCCTCTGACCGGAGAACTAACGGCAGCCCGCCAGCAACTCTGAGGCCGCGGGTCGCGTCGCTTCCATCAAAACCAATACGTACCCGCTGATGGCTCAGGGGCCGGGATCCCTCATGAGGAATCCCGGCCCCTTGGCTCCAATGAGTGTCGAATCAGAGGTCGATCTCGGTGCCCAGCCCCTGTTCCATGCAGGAGGCCAAGACGCGCTGACCGCACACGATGTCGAGAACAGCCGATCCCACCGTGTCGAACACCGTGATCTGCTCAGGGGTGGTTCGTCCGGCGATTTCACCGCTCAGCAGGCGCCCGAGCGGGAAACAGTCCTGTTCACGCAGGATGCCGTTCTGGATCGGGTTGATGATGTCTGTAGACGGTGACCATCGTCAGTGCGTACGAGCCGATACCCACATTGTTGAGGGCGCCGTAGACGAACATCAGGACGATGGCGAGGATGAGCTTGCCGGTGGGCAGTTCGGTGATGGTTCCGTCGGAGGGGATCAGACCGAGCTGGCCCATGATGATGAGAACAGAGGCGACCATCAGTCCGGAGGCGATGAACAGGCGGATGGTGTTCACCGGGAGTTTCACCACGACGCGCGGGCCGATGTAGGCGCCGATGGTCTGGGCGATCACGAGCGAGATCAGGGTCAGCATGCCCACTTCAATGGAGGTGATGTAGGCGAGGGCCATGACTGCGACGGGGATGACGCACTGGGTGTTGAGAGTGCCGGGCAGGCGCTTGTCATCGACCCACTTCAGTTTGCGGTAGAGCACCGTGGAGATGGCGAAGTCGGAGACACCGAAGGTGGACAGGAAGTAGATCACTGTCGAGGAGGCGCACTGCGCGATGGTGTTACCCGGCTTCTTGAGGACGTCTCGTCGGTGTTTCCACAGGTCGCGAAGGAAAACGACGACGAAGATCAGATTGGCGATGGCGATCAGGCCAAGTCGCAGATATTTCATGGCGACCCTTATTGTCAGAGGTACACGTAATCGTGCAAATTGGTCTTTCTACCTCTCGGTATCCCCCAAGCCCGCAATGATCCCTGCGACAAAAAGAAGACAGATGTCCGCCCTGTCGTCGTGCGTGCGCGCACGACGGAAATCTCCTGCCACCCGGGCATTCCCCGTCTCCCCGCACCATCCCGTCGACCTCGAGTGCTCTCCGTCACCTCGGAGCGCCCCGTCAGTCCGGCAACGCCCCGTCGCCCCAGCCGCGCCCCGTCAGTCCGGCAACGCCCAGGACTCCGCCGGGTTCTGGCGGGTCCACGGCGAACGTCGCGAGCGTTCGGTCTGGCAGCGCGGGCACCAAAAGACGGTGCGGGAGGCGAGGTCCTCGCTGCGCACCTCCGCCCCGCACAGACGGCAGGGCAGGGTCTGGCGGTGGTACACGTAGAAGGATTTCTCGCGCGGAACCACCCCGTCGGCTTCATCCCCGTTCTGTCGTGTGCCCCGGGAGCGTTCGATAATCATCGCGGCGATGTCGCGGTGTTCGGGCTGCGTGGTCACGATCCGGCCGGTGCGTGCCCCGTAGTCCATAAGAACTGCCAGGTCGTCCCAGATTCCTTCGAGGATCCCAGCGGTCAAATCAGTGCCGGGAACGAAGGGGCTGAGTCGCGCGCGGAAGAGAACTTCAGCCCGGTAAATATTGCCCACGCCAGCGATGACGTCCTGGTTCATGAGCTGCACGCCGATTCCGGTGCGTGATCGCAGCACTCGCTGGATGAAGCGCCGCGGGTCGGCGTCGTCACGCAGTGGATCGGGGCCGAGCCGCGCCATGATCCGTTCGCGCCCCTCCGCGTCCAGGATCTCGCAGGCGGTGGGACCGGTCAGGTCAGCAAGCCCGTGGGGGCCGACCAGGCGCAGACGCACGGTGGGGCGCGGCAGGAGGCGCCGCCAGCCTTCGGGGTCGATCGTTTCGCTGAGGTCGCGGGTGGATCCCGCGGTCACGGTGTGTTCCTGCTCCCCGACGCGCAGCACGGCGGAGGTGTCCACGGCCCGCCGCGGCGCCCCGATCGCCCGATCGGGCATCACCGAGTGTTCCCCCGCGAAGGTCCAGGAGCCGTACAGGCCAAGGTGCACATGCACAATCCGCACGTGCACGGAGTCCAGCGGCAGATCCGCCTGCGGCGCGAAGGAGAGGAAGAGGTGTTTGCCGACCGCCTCCGCTGCGAGGAGCACGTGGCGGTCGATCTCGGCGGCCTCCGGGAAACGCCCCTGGGGGCTGGAGATGCGGAGGCGTTCACCGCCAAAGCCCCGCTCGAGGGCGCGGGCGAGGCGGTGAACGGTATGTCCCTCCGGCATCAGGACGCCGAGGTCGCGGGGTATTCGCCCGTGGTTTCGTAGGCGGCGATGAGGTCGATGCGGCGCTGGTGGCGCTCTTCCTCGGAGAAGGGCTCGGCAAGGAACACGTCGATCAGCGCTTCAAGTTCCTCTTCGGTGTGCTGGCGGGCGCCCACGGAGATCACGTTGGCGTTGTTGTGTTCCCGGGCCAGGCGGGCGGTGTCCTCGTTCCAGACCAGGGCGGCGCGCACGCCGGCTACCTTGTTCGCGGCGATCTGTTCGCCGTTGCCGGAGCCGCCGATCACGATGCCGAGGGATCCGGGCTGCGCCACGACCGCTTCACCCACGGCGGTGCAGAACGGCGGGTAGTCATCGAGGGCGTCGTAGGTGTGGGCGCCGTGGTCGGTCACCTCATGCCCTTTGGCGGTGAGGGAGTCGACCAGGCGGTTTTTCAGTTCAAAGCCGGCGTGGTCAGTGCCGATGTGGATCTGCATGGGGTTTCTTCCTTCCGTGGTCCGCGACGGTGCGGTTTTTCGGGTCCGACGTGGCTGCGCTGCGGGTCGGTTCAGCTCAGGTCGATCTGGTCGGGGCGGGTGCGTTTGAGTTCGTAGAACCCATCGACGCTCGCCATCAGGCGGAGTCCATCGAGCAGACGCCCGGCGGCCTCACCGCGGGGAGCCGGGGTGACGACGGGACCGAAGTAGGCGGTGCCCTCACCGAAGGAGATCACCGGGGTGCCCACGTCCTGCCCGACCAGGGAGATCGCTTTCTCATGGGCCTCACGCAGCTCAGCATCCGTCTGGTCGTCGGCTTTTTCGTAGGTCTCCATGAGCGCGGCTGGGAGTCCCGCTGCTTCAAGTGCGCGGGCTGCCACGGTCGGGCCGTCCTTGTCGTCACCCACGTGGAAGGCTTCGCCCCAGGCGGTGTACCAGGCGGAGAAAGCGTCCTGCCCGTGGTCGTTCATGATCCGCACAGCCACGCGCGCCGGCCCCCATGCTTTCTGCAGCAGTTCCATGTAGTCGGGGTCCAGGTCGCGCCCTTCATTGAGCACGGCAAGCGACATGGGCGCAAAACGCACCTGCACGTCCCGCACCTGCTGGGCGTGCAGCAGCCAGCGGCTCGTCATCCAGGCAAAGGGGCAGGCCGGGTCCACATACAGGGTGACGGTGTTGCTCATGATGCCGGTCTGCGCAGCGGACTGTTCCGGCTGCTGAGGGGCAGGGGTGCTCTCGGGCGCGGTCACGCGGTCTCCTCCGGGGCTCGGGTAGATCAGGGCCGACGGGCCAGTGGCACGGTCGGCACCAGCCTATTCTCGCACCGTCGAGCTGAACGAATCCCCCGGGCGTAACCGCGGAAGCAGACACCACCCAGCCTCGACCCAGGTCGCATTGCGCCCCTCCCCCGGCTTTCGCTTCAATATGCGGGTAGCCATCACCAACCTCGGCAGTCTGGATGCGACCCGCGCGCATGCCTCGATCGTCAGCCAGGACGTGCATGTTTTTACCGGCCCTCTCGCACAGGATCTGCGGCTCGCAGCCCCCGAGGCGAGCGATGACGATCTGTGGCAGGCGCTGTCCGCCGTGGGGGCCGACGGGTGGGTGCGTGAGCTTCCCAAGGGTCTGGAGACAGCGATCGGAGAAGACGGGGAACTGCTCACGGCCGAGCCGGCCCAGCAGATCGCCTTGGCTCGCATCATCCTGCAGGATCCGGGTCATGGCGGATGGGCGGATCGTGGAAGAAGGCAGCCACAAGCAGCTTCTGGCGCGCGAGGGTGGCGTGTATGCGCGGCTGTGGGAGGCCTGGAGCCGCCAGTGACGTGGACATTCACGTTTCGGTGACGTGGGCGCGGTATGGTCGTCCCATACGCCTTCCCCTTCGCGGGCATCGCAGCCCCGTCCCGCTGGCCGGACGGACCGGGGCGCACGCGGAGGCCGAGCCGGCCGGGAACATCATGTCTTCCACGACCCGCTGGTCGCCCGGCGACCAGGTGACCTGGACCTACTACACCCCTCAACACCCCACCCTTACCGTTCGCCCCGGCACCGTCGTTCTCGATGATGACCGCGGGATCGTCGTATGGATCGCCCCCGGCACCGAGGTTCTGCTCCCGGTGCTGGAATCCGGGGCGGCGCTGCGCCGCGCCGGTGACGACGGCATGTTCACGCAGAAGCGTGTGC
>JAEWEZ010000127.1 GCA_023389045.1 Actinomycetes bacterium | reverse complement strand
AACCTGGTGCCGCCGCGCAAGCTCACCCTGGAGGAGTCCCTCGAGTTCGCCGCCGAGGATGAGTGCGTGGAGGTCACCCCGGAGATCGTGCGTATCCGTAAGGTGATCCTGGATGCCCAGGAGCGTGCGAAGGCGCGTTCGCGAGCGAAAGCGAAGTGATCTGATGGCTCACCGCGAGGTCGATACCTCTTCACCCTCCGCCCGCGTGTCGCAGGTGGTGATGGGGGTTGTCCTCGCGGTGATCTCTGCCCCGCTGATGGTCATCGTGCACCGCCTGACCCTGGATGTGGGTGGCGTCGGTGTCCCTCTCGGCCTCCTACTCGCGGGGCTCTTCCAGCTCCTTGCCTGCGTGTTCCTGTGGGCTTCCACGGATTCGCGGCTACCGCTGGTGGTGTTGCTTGCGGTCTGGGGCATCGTCGCGCTTCCCTTCCTGGGGCGTGGCGCCGGCGGCGGGATACTCGTGCCCGCGCAGCTCGGTGGTCAGCCGCAGTACGGCGGGGTGCTGGTGCAGCTCCTCGGGGTGGGGATCCCGCTGGCGATGCTTGCGATCCTCACTCTGATTCCTCTGGTCAAGCGCTATCGGGCCAGGGCGAGCGGGCCGGGCGCCGCGGCGGCGGGGGAGGGACCGGCTTCGACGCGATGATCAGCGCACGCGGCACCGGCACCGGGCCGCGACGCGTCATCACGGTCACGCTGTTCTCGTCGGCCTCCAGGATCGTTCCGAGCGCATCGGTCATGCTCTCCCCGTGCGGGGAGCGACTCGTGTCGATCCGGTAGCGCAGCACCACTCGCGTCCCCACCTGTAGGAAGGGGCGTTGCCCGGGGGGAAGATCTGCGGCTGCTTCCGCGTTCGGCAGGGTGGGAGGGTCCGATGGGACCGCGTCATCGCTCATCCCGGCAGGATATCCAGCACGCGTTCCCGCCTTGTTTCCAGCAGGGTTTCCGGCTCGGTTTCCTGCGGGGGCTCCGGCAGGGTTTCCGGCGGGGGCCGACGGGGTTCCAGCGCGGTGTCGAGGCGCGAAGCGACTCCGGTATCCAGGGTGCCGACGGGCGAGGCGACGGCCGAAATGTTTGCTGCATCACGGTCGGCCTGGCGGTGCTCTCGGCTACAGCGCACGCCCAAGCTTGCGTGGAATGATGGAAAGAGCCCCACGGAAGGAAGAAGCTCACCATGACCTACGTCATCGCTCTGCCCTGCGTCGATGTGAAGGACCGGGCGTGCGTCGACGAATGCCCTGTGGACTGCATCTACGAGGGCAACCGCATGCTGTACATCCAGCCTGACGAGTGTGTGGACTGCGGCGCCTGCGAACCGGTCTGCCCGGTCGAGGCCATCTTCTACGAGGACGATCTGCCGGACCAGTGGGCCGACTACTACGAGGCCAACGTCCACTTCTTCGATGAGATCGGCGCCCCCGGCGGCGCCGCGAAGATGGGTGTGATCGACTCCGACCACGAGATGATCAACGCCCTGCCGCCGCAGGGAGAGGACTGACCCTTACCCCGAACCATCAGCCCAGGGGAGTCGCCCCTCCCCGCACGCCGATGGCCCACCCACCCGTCCCGAGCCGAAGGAAGCCGCTGATGACCACCTCCCGCGCTGCACACCCCTCGGCTCGCCACCCGCTGGCCCACCGCCTGCCGTCCTTCCCCTGGGACATGCTGCAGGAGGCGAAGGCCCGCGCTGCCGCACACCCTGAGGGGATCGTGGACCTCTCCGTCGGCACCCCCGTCGACCCCACCCCGGAATCGGTGCGTGCGGCACTCGCCGATGCCGCGAACTGGCCCGGATACCCCACCACCATCGGCACCGAGCAGCTGCGGGAGGCAATCATCGCCTTCGCCCAGCGGCATCGCGGCGCTGGTGATCTCGGCCCCGAGCATGTGCTGCCCACCATCGGATCCAAGGAACTGGTAGCGCATCTGCCCTTCCAGCTCGGGATCGGGCCCGACGAGATCGTCGCCCATCCGCATATCGCCTACCCCACCTACGACATGGGGGCGCGTCTGACGGGTGCGAGCCCGCTGCCGGTGGACCTGGCCGATCTCGCTCGCCGTGGGGACGCTGCGATCACCGACATCGGCGCGGACCCGGCCGCGATCCGCCTGCTCTGGGTGAACTCGCCCAGCAACCCCACCGGGGAAGTGCTGAGCCGTGAACAGATGCGGCAGCTTCTCACCTGGGCGCGCGGGCACGGCATCATCGTTGCCTCCGATGAGTGCTACGCCCTGCTGCCCTGGAGCGTGAGTGAGGTTCCCTCGGTTCTGGATCCGCAGGTGAACGACGGGGATCTGCGCGGCGTGCTGTGCGCCTACTCCCTGTCGAAGCAGTCGAATCTGGCCGGATACCGTGCCGCCTTCGTAGCCGGCGATCCGGAGCTGATCGCAGAGCTCGTCGCCGTGCGTAAACAGGCCGGGATGATGCTGCCCGGGCCGATGCAGGCGGCCATGACCGTGGCCCTTGGCGATGACGCCGCCGCCCGCGCCCAGCATGAGGTGTACCGGGCCCGCCGCGAAGTGCTGCTTCCGGCACTGCGAAACGCCGGGGGCACCGTGCACGGATCCCAGGCTGGCCTGTACCTCTGGACCTCCTTCGGCACCGATGCGATGAGCACCGTCAGCACACTGGCTGAGCACGGAATCCTCGTCGCGCCCGGAATGTTCTATGGTGTGGGCGGCGAAAACTCGGTTCGGGTGGCGTTGACGGCATCCGATGAGCGCATCGCCGCTGCAGCGGAACGCCTGCGGAAGCTGTAACAACGGTTCCCGTCATTCCCCTGCGACCCCACAACTCGTACTGCTTTTGCCCCGAGCTGATATTTAGCCCCGAATCTCGACCTAGCCCCCAGATCTCGACTAGCCCCAGATCCCGACAGCGCAACGGAGAGCCCATGGATCACGCGACCGCACGCCTCAGCTACAACCAGCAGGACATTGAGCTGGACACCGTCGAGGCCGTGGAGGGGAACCCCGGAATCTCGATCGCGCCCCTGCGTAAGCAGACCGGCGCGGTCACCTACGACCCGGGGTTCATGAACACGGCGAACACCACCTCCCAGATCACCTTCATCGACGGTGACGAGGGGGTGCTGCGCTACCGCGGCTACCCGATTGAGCAGCTCGCCGAGCACTCCACCTACCTGGAAGTTGCCTACCTGCTGATCAACGGTGAACTGCCCACCCGTAGCCAGCTCGACAACTTCGCCGCCCAGGTGGAGCGCCGCACCCTCCTGGATGAGCGCTTCAAGCGCCTGTTCGACTCCTTCCCGCGCGATGCGCATCCGATGGCGGTGCTGCAGGCCGGCGTGTCTGCCCTCTCCACCTTCTACCAGGACTCCCTGGACCCCTTCGATGAGGAGCAGGTGCGCCTGTCCTCGGTGCGTCTGCTCGCGAAACTGCCGACCATGGCGGCGTACGCGCTGCGCGTCTCCCAGGGCCACGCCCTGCTCTACCCCGATAACCGCCTCAGCCTGATCGAGAACTTCCTGCGCCTGACCTTCGGTCTGCCGGTGGAGGATTACATCGCCGATCCGGTGATCGTGCGGGCCATGGACCAGCTGCTGATCCTGCACGCCGACCATGAGCAGAACTGCTCCACCTCTGCGGTGCGCCTGGTCGGCTCGGCCCAGGCGAACCTGTTCACTTCGATCTCCGCCGGTATCGGTGCGCTCTCCGGCCCCGCCCACGGCGGCGCTAACGCAGCCGTGATGGAGATGCTGAACTTCATCCGCGATGAGGGCATCGACCCGCGCGACTACATGGAGAAGGTCAAGCGCAAGGAAGACGGAATCCGCCTGATGGGCTTCGGGCATCGCGTCTACAAGAACTACGATCCGCGCGCCCGCATCGTGAAGAGCATCGTGGACACCGTGCTCGAGCGTCTGGGCGTGCATGATGAGCGCCTGGAACTGGCCATGAAGCTCGAAGAGATCGCCCTGAAGGACGACTACTTCGTGGAGCGCAAGCTCTACCCGAACGTGGACTTCTACACCGGCATCATCTACAAGGCGATCGGTTTCCCGACCGATATGTTCACGGTGCTGTTCGCGATCGGCCGCCTGCCCGGCTGGATCGCCCAGTGGCAGGAAATGATCCACGACAAGGACACCAAGATCGGGCGCCCCCGCCAGATCTACACCGGTTACGGCAAGCGCGACTACCTGGAGATGAGCGAGCGCACCGGCACCAGCGAAC
>JAEWEZ010000041.1 GCA_023389045.1 Actinomycetes bacterium | reverse complement strand
CGGCGATTGGCCTGCGCGTCTCGAAGCGCGCCACGATGCACGGCTTCGCTCTGAACTGCGCGAATGATCTGTCGTGGGCGCAGAACGTGATCCCCTGTGGGATTGATGATGCGGGGGTGACGAGCCTGAGCCGTGAGCTGGGTCGTCAGGTGCCGGTGGCAGAGGTGATTGAGGTGGCGCAGCCGCTTCTGCATCAGCTGGTGTCCGAGACCACGTCCACGCGTCGTGCTCGGGCGCGGTGATCAAGAGGTGGTCCCGATAGACTCCCAGAGCAGTCGAAGCGAGGAGGCACGAGAGTGACGATCGCCCCGGAGGGCCGGCGTCTTCTGCGCGTAGAGGCGCGGAACGCGGAGGTCCCGATCGAGCGCAAGCCGAACTGGATCAAGACCCGTGCGGTGATGGGCCCGGAGTACAGCGCGATGAAGAAGCGCGTGCACGGGCGTGGCTTGCATACGGTGTGCGAGGAGGCCGGCTGCCCCAATATCTTCGAGTGCTGGGAGGATCGCGAGGCGACCTTCCTCATCGGTGGCGATACCTGTACTCGCCGCTGCGACTTCTGCGATATCGCCACGGGTAAGCCGAATCCGGTGGATCCGATGGAGCCGTTCAAGGTGGCCCAGTCGATTGTGGAAATGGGCCTGCGGTACGCAACGGTGACGGGTGTGGCCCGTGACGATCTGCCCGATGGTGCGGCGAGCCTCTTCGCGCAGACCTGCAAGCAGATTCATGCGGTCTCGCCCGGCACGGGTGTGGAGCTGCTGATCGACGATATCCGCGGTGACGCCTCGGCGATGCAGAAGGTCTACGACTCCAAGCCTGAGGTGTTCGGCCACAACCTGGAGACCGTGCCGCGCGTGTTCAAACGCATCCGCCCGGCCTTTCGCTATGAGCGTTCTCTCGAGGTGATCAACTCGGCGAAGGAGGCCGGCATGATCACCAAGTCGAATCTGATCCTGGGCATGGGTGAGACCACCGAGGAGGCTCTGGCCTCGATCCGCGACCTGCGTGATGCGGGCTGCGATCTGCTCACCCTCACGCAGTATCTGCGTCCCTCGAAGCTGCATCATCCGATCGACCGCTGGGTGAAGCCGCAGGAATTCCTGGAGCTGTCCAAGCAGGCTGAGGAGATGGGTTTCCTGGGCGTGATGGCGGGGCCGATGGTGCGGTCCTCGTATCGTGCCGGGCGCCTGTGGGCGCAGGCGATGAAGAAGCTTGGCCGTGAGATTCCGGAGAATCTGCGGCATTTGGATTCGGAGTCGCCCGCGCATCAGGAGGCCGCCTCGGTGGTGGCGCGTCTGCAGGCCTCGGCGGCGCGGGGTGCCGCCGGTTCCTCCCGCTGCGCCGGGTAGTGTCCCGCCGCGGGTAAGCGCAGCGTTCCCGTACCCGACGCGTTTACTCCCCCTTCCCCCCGTCGGCGCCTCGACCGCTGACACTTTTGACCTTTGGGTTCCTCCCCTGGGAGCCCGCGATCACGAAGAGAGTTTCCATGGCCCGCAAGGACAAGGACGCCACCGCTAGTGGCGAGAAGAAGCAGAAGAAGCCCGGCCGCATCAAGCAGATGGTGCAGGTGTACAAGTTCACCCAGGAGGTGGACAGCTCTACCCTGCCGATGATGCTGGGGTCGATCGCTCTGTCGATCGTGGTCATGGTGCTTTTGAGCTGGTGGCTGATCTCGAACCCTTGGTACGGCATCTTCCTGGGTATCGCGATTGGTCTGCTGGTTGCGATGTTGATCCTGGCGCGGAAGGCGGAGCGTGCGGCTTTCTCGCGGATTGCGGGTCAGCCGGGTGCGCCGCTGGCGGCGATGCAGTCGATCCGTCGCGGCTGGGATGTGCATGAGGAGCCGGTGCAGATTGATCGTCGTACCCAGAAGATGATTTACCGCGCCTCGGGCCGTGCGGGTATTGCGCTGGTTGCTGATGATGATTCGCGCGCGTCTCTCACTCTTCTGGATAAGGAGACGAAGGCAATCCGCCGGGTGTTGCATCACGAGAATGTGCCGATCCACCACATCATTGTGGGTGATGAGCAGGGCCAGGTGCCGCTGCACAAGCTGCCCACGCATATGCAGCGGATGAAGAAGGTGCTCACGCGCGATGAGTCGGCCGAGGTGGGCCGTCGTCTGAACGCTCTGCAGCGTTCTTTGCGTCAGGCGGTGCCGAAGGGTGTGGATCCGATGCGGATGCGCCCGGACCGTCGGGCGATGCGGGGGCGCTAATTTCCCCCGTTACCTTCCCGTGATGTTCGTGATCTGATCGTGACCTGCGAGACCCGCAGGTCACGATCTTTTTTTGAGGGAAAGACGGGGCTTATTCGGGGCTCTCGGAGCGCGTGAGGGGCCTTTCCTGGCTCTCTGGCGCACGGGTTTTCATGGCCGACGGAGAGCACTTCGGGTGCGTGCGCGGGAGGCTCCGGGAGGGCGGTGAGGGGCCGACGGTGGGGCGCGGTGAGGCACTGAGTCCGACGCTCTCTGGGATCGCTTCGGGGCGGCGCGGCGGGGTTCAGATGCGGAGTGTCGGCCGACGGGTCATGGCCCGTCGGCCCCTTCGATACGGAACCCGGGCGCTCACGGAGGGCAGCCGAACGGAACTCAGCCGCGGCCCGGAGAGCGCCCCGATTCACCGGGGCGCTGCAAACGCTGTGGGGCGTGCGATCACGCTCAGGCGCGCACCACGGCGGTGCCGGCGGCTACGTCGTGCAGGGGCTGCGCGTCGCGGTTCCAGACCACGGCGGGGATCAGCAGAAGCAGTAGCGCGGTGCGCAGGGTGCTGCGCGCAATCATCGGGAGTCGGCCCCGCACGGGAGTGAGGCGCAGGCCGAGCATGAACTGCCCAGGGGTGGCCCCAAAAAGCGTATGGAAAACCACGTTGACCAGGGCGAAGATCAGGAGGGTCGCCACCGAGTCGAAGTGAAAAAACAGCATCGAGACGAGCGAGGCGAGGAACCAATCGGCCAGGAGGGAAAGGAAGCGGCGCGGCACGGGCGCCACGGAGCCGGAGCCCTGCGCGGGCAGGCCGAGAGCGCTGCCGCGTACGTAGTCGGGGTCCCCTTCGGGGCCGTCCATCCAGGAGCCGATGTCCTTGCGTTCGATCACTCCCCCAGCCTAGTGCGCTGCGGGTGGTGAGCTCGGGGGCACGTGACGTATGCGGCATGTGCTCGGGCACGACGGGCGCGGTGCGCGGGCGCGGGATCCGGGTGCCGACGGGGCGGGTCGGTGGGGGCGACAACGGGACGGCGGCGCGGTTCGTGGTGGACACCTTCGAATGCTCCCGCCGATGGGCGATGGAAGCTCCGCGAAGGCCCGTCGGCCGCTCCCCTCGGCACTCTCCCCCATCGTTCTGGAGCGTCCTCGCAACCCGCCCTCGCTCACGATCTCGGGATCTTCCGGAACCCGATTTTTAGGGCTGGACAGCTCTGCAGGGGCGTGCCAGGGGGCGCCTAGACTTTTCGTATCGGGGTTCGGCACGGTCATGCCCGCCCCGCCAGATCATCCGGTCCCGCACAGCGCGTCCCCCGCGCGGATGGAGGAGAAGTGTTCAGCAGCCCCAGTGAACTGGAGAAGTACGTCGAGGAGGAGGGTGTCGAATTCATCGACATCCGGTTCTGCGATCTGCCCGGTGTGATGCAGCACTTCAACGTGCCGGCGTCCACCTTCGATGCCGACGCGATCGCCACCGGCCAGCTCTTCGACGGCTCGTCGATCCGTGGCTTCCAGGCGATCCACGAGTCCGATATGAAGCTGGTGCCGGACCTCGAGACCGCTTACCTGGATCCCTTCCGCGAGCGGAAGACCCTGGTTATCAACTTCTCAATCGTCGATCCCTTCACCGATGAGCCCTACTCGCGTGACCCCCGCACGGTCGCCGCGAAGGCCGAGGAGTACCTGCGCTCCACCGGCATCGCCGACACCGCTTTCTTTGCGGCTGAGGCAGAGTTCTACATCTTCGACGACATCCGCTACCAGACCACCACCCAGTCGTCCTTCTTCAAGATCGACTCGGATGAGGCGGTCTGGAACACCGGTCGCGATGAGTCGGAGTTCGGCGGCAACCAGGGGTACAAGACCCGCCTGAAGTCCGGGTACTTCCCCGTCTCCCCCAATGACCAGATGGCCGATCTGCGCGACGACATCTGCCACATGCTCGGCCAGGTGGGCCTGCAGGTGGAGCGCGCGCACCACGAGGTGGGCACCGCCGGTCAGCAGGAGATCAACTACCGGTTCAACACCCTGCTGCAGGCGGCCGACGACGTCATGAAGTTCAAGTACGTCGTGAAGAACACCGTGTGGGAGGCCGGCAAGACCGCCACCTTCATGCCGAAGCCGCTGTTCGGCGATAACGGCTCGGGCATGCACACCCACCAGTCGCTGTGGAAGGACGGCGAGCCGCTGTTCTACGACGAGCGTGGCTACGGTGGCCTCTCCGATATTGCCCGCTGGTACATCGGCGGCATCATCGAGCACGCCCCCTCGCTGGTGGCCTTCACCAACCCGACCGTGAACTCCTACAAGCGCCTGGTGCCGGGGTTCGAGGCGCCGGTGAACATGGTCTACTCGGCCCGTAACCGTTCGGCCGCGATCCGTATCCCGGTGACCGGTTCCTCCCCGAAGGCCAAGCGCATCGAGTTCCGTGCGCCGGACCCCTCGGCGAACCCGTACCTCTCCTTCGCCGCGCAGCTCATGGCCGGTATCGACGGTATCCGCAACCGCATCGAGCCGCCGGAGCCGATCGACAAGGACCTGTACGAGCTGCCCCCGGAGGAGCACGCCCAAATCAAGCAGCTGCCCTCCTCCCTGGGTGAGGCGCTGGACGCCCTCGAAGCCGATCACGACTACCTCACCGAGGGCGACGTGTTCCCCGAGGACCTCATCTCCACCTGGATCGAGCTCAAGCGCAGCACCGAGATCGACCCGTTCCGCTTCCGCCCGCACCCCTACGAGTTCGAGCTCTACTTCGATCTGTGATCGACGGGGCGCCTGCCGTGCTGAGTGCGCGGTGAGGCGGATGCGCTGAGCAAGGCCAACCCCCGGATCCCTTCGTGGGATCCGGGGGTTGGTGTGTTTGGGCGGGTGAGGCGTTTTATTCGCACTGGTCAGGAAGTGGATTGGTAGGCTGTGCGAGAAGAATGGTCAAGTGACTATCAGCGATGCTGGCGCACTCCGCACCGGCTTTGCCGAACAGTAATCAACAGAAGGTCTCGTCGGTGAACTCTTCGTCTTCCTTGTACCAGGCTGTATGGCAGACCGCAGACACGTATCTGCGTGGCGTGGTTCCCCGGCAGGACTACGGCGACTACATTTTGCCCTTCACTGTGTTGCGTCGGCTCGAATGCCTGCTGGAGCCGACGAGGGATGAGGTGCGGCGGATTGCCAAAGAGTCCTCGTTTCCCGATCACATGCTGCCGCAGGTGGTTCTGGCTAAGACGGGCCTGAGCTTCTTCAACACCTCTGCACTTTCCCTGGCCCATATCAGCGCCTCGGATGATCAGGCCAAGGAAGGCTTGCAAACCTACCTGGATAGCTTTTCGGAAAACGTGCGACAGGTGTGGTCTGCTTTCAAGTTCCCGGAGCTGATCGCCAAGCTCGACCAAAACAACGTTCTCTGGGGCGTTATTAAGCACTTCTCTGAGATCGACCTCTCGGATGCAGCAATCGGCGAAAACGCTATGGGCGACCTCTTCGAGGACCTCATGTTCCGTTCCTTTAGCGAGAACGGCCAGGTGGCGGGTGAGTTTTATACCCCGCGCGATGCCATCCATCTGATGGTTGACGTGCTGCTGAAGAGCGATGACGACGGCCTTTACGGGAAGGCCCCGGCGCGTACGGTCTATGAC
>JAEWEZ010000064.1 GCA_023389045.1 Actinomycetes bacterium | reverse complement strand
CCGAAGTTCACGATCAGCATCGAGCCGAAGAACTTGGTCAGGCGGGTCCAGGCGTCTTTACGGGCAGGGTCCTTTGCCTTTACGGCAACGGTCTGCATGATCGCGACCAGCAGGGACAGGCCGATCGTGAGGGGGACGAAAATGAAGTGGTAGACGGTGGTGATACCGAACTGCCACCGTGCGACGTCGAGGGCTTCCATGTGTGATCTCCAAGCAGGGGCGACACTCTGTCACGAAAGTACGGTGGGGCCGTTCGCCGGAACGGGGACGATAGTCCTGGGGTTCCTTGCGCGATGGCGATCCGCGTGGTACTGGGGCTGATGTGCCGCAAAACTGGGAAAGATGTGAAGTGAAAAAGAGGGGGCGGTGACGAAACCGACCCGACAGCTGCGGTGAACAGCTGGGGGATGAGGTAGTGGGCTGTGGGGGCAACGAAGGGATAGGAGCGGCGCAGAGTTATGAGGGGCGACGAGGGGCCGGGGCGTAGGTGGGCCCGCAGGGGCGCTCTGCGTGGTTTCCACTGTGTCACATTCGGTGCCGGAGTGGAGTCAAGGTCGTGCGTGTCACCCCGTTCAGTGATGCTCCTGTGACATACTGGCGGCGGCACTCTCCCGCTCCGCACCGGGTCGGGAGAAACCTCCCGGCATCGACCCGCCGGAGCCTCGGACGCGACATCCGTACTAGCCCGCGACAGCGCGGGACCCACACTTCCGCGACCGGGACCTGCTCCGCGATCGGCTCCGCAGCGCTCCACGCCCCGTGGAGCTGCGCGACGGTGAGGGCTCAGCGACTTCCGTCCTCCGGGCTTCCCCCAGGACGATGACCAGGCCGGTTCCAGGGTGCGATGGGGCCGGTAGAAGGAGTGCAGCCGAGTGGCTGAGAATAACGCGCACCCGGAGGGCGATCAGCTCTCGCTGAACGTCCCCGATAGCACTGCAGGAAGCACTGCAGAAAACACTGCCAAAGCCCCCTCCCGCCCCCGTCGGCGTCGCGCTGGCGCCCCTGCCGGCGCCCCCACGGTGAGCGCCCCCGCTGTCGAACCAAGCACTGAGGGACCGCGCACCTCCGTTCCCGCCCAGACCACCGTGCCGGTGCAGGGCGCTGCGGCCGCGAAGGATGAAGAGCCGGCGGCGCCGCGTCGTCGGGCCCGCCGTCGTGCCGGGGCTCCTGCGGGTCCGCCGGCTGCTCCCGTCGAGAAGACGACGGAGCAGGACGAGGCCCCGACAGCTGAGGCGACTGCCGAGGAGACGTCTGAGGAAAACGCAGCGCCGATTGAGGCCGCAGCGGAGACCCCGGCAGAGGAGCCAGAAGCCGCTGACGTGGCGGCGGATGCCGAGGGCGACAGCGCCGACGAAGAAGCTGAAGACACTGACGGCGCTGAGGATTCCTCTGACGCAATCGCCGATGACCTGCGTGCCCTGGCATCGTCCCGCCCGCGCGAGGAAGACGACGCCCAGGATCGCGAGCGCATCGCCCAGGCCCAGGCTGATCTGACCTCCCTGCTGTTCCAGGCCCCCGCGCCGGTGCGCCGCCGCACCACCATCGGCAGCGAAGCCCAGCCGCCCGCGGATGAGGACGCCGAGAGCGCCGATCAGACGGAAGACAGCACCGAGGACGGCGACGAAGAGGGCACCTCTTCCCGCCGTACGCGCCGCTCCCGCCGCCGCGGACGTGGCCGTGGTTCGCGCGGCTCGCGTCGCTCGACCGATGAGGCCGAGAACACCGAGGACGGCGAGGACTCCGAGACCGAGTCCGACGCTGCCGACGATTCCACCGAGAACGGCGCCGACGAGGACTCGCGCGAGGGTGAGAGCCGTTCGCGTCGCGCCCGTCGTTCCCGTCGCAGCCGCAGCACCGAGGACCGCGAGGACACCGCAGACAGCGCTGAAACAGACGACGCCGAGGATGACACTTCGACGGAGGACGCCGACACCGAGCAGGGCGAGGACGAAGAGAACGCCAATGGGCGCTCCTCGCGTCGCCGTCGCCGCCGCGGGGGTCGAGGCCGACGAGGCCGCGGCCGCTCCGGGGATGACGCCGACGAGAACACCTCGGCCGAGGAGGGCGAAGACTCCTCCGAGGCGAGCGAGAACGACTCCAGCCAGGAGAGCGAGGATGAGGAGGCCAGCGCCTCCGTCGGCTCCTCCAGCTCGCGCCGTCGTCGCCGTCGTCGCCGCTCCGGCTCCAGCGACTGCGATATTTCCTCGCCGGATGATCCGCCGAACACCGTGGTCAAGGTGCGTGAGGGCCGCGATGAGGTGAAGGCCGTCAAGGGCTCCACCCGTCTGGAAGCCAAGAAGCAGCGCCGCCGCGAAGGCCGTGACGCCGGGCGCCGTCGGACCTCCATCACCGAAGCCGAGTTCCTGGCCCGCCGCGAGTCCGTCAAGCGCTCCATGGTGGTGCGCGAACGCCCCGGCCGCACCCAGATCGCCGTGCTCGAAGACGATGTTCTCGTTGAGCATTATGTGGCGCAGAAGTCGCAGACCTCCATGGTCGGCAATGTGTACCTCGGCAAGGTGCAGAACGTGCTTCCCTCGATGGAAGCCGCCTTCATCGACATCGGCCGCGGCCGCAACGCCGTGCTCTACGCCGGCGAAGTCAACTGGGATGCCGCGGGCCTGGACGGTCAGCCGCGCCGCATCGAACTGGCCCTGAAGAGCGGCGACGCCGTGCTGGTGCAGGTCACCAAGGACCCCATCGGCCATAAGGGTGCCCGTCTGACCAGCCAGGTCTCCCTGCCGGGCCGCTACCTGGTCTACGTGCCGGGCGGTTCCATGACCGGAATCTCCCGCAAGCTCCCGGATGCGGAACGCTCGCGCCTGAAGAAGATCATGAAGCAGATCATTCCCGACGGTGCCGGCGTGATCGTGCGCACCGCCGCGGAAGGAGCCAGCGAGGAAGAGCTGACGCGGGACGTCGAGCGCCTGCGCAACCAGTGGGAAAAGATCGAGAAGGCGCAGAAGTCGAAGTCGGCTCCGGCGGCGCTCTCGCAGGAACCCGATCTGGCCATCAAGGTGGTGCGTGATGTCTTCAACGAGGACTTCACCTCGCTGATCGTCGAGGGCGAGAAGACCCATGAGGCGATCCACGAGTATGTCTCCTCGGTGGCACCGGATCTGCTGGAGCGTGTGACCGCGCATGTTGGCCCGAAGGATGTGTTCGCCAAGCACCGCATCGACGAGCAGCTGCTCAAGGCGATGGACCGCAAGGTGTACCTGCCCTCGGGTGGTTCCCTCGTGATCGACCGCACCGAGGCGATGACGGTGATCGACGTGAACACCGGCAAGTTCACCGGCTCGGGCGGCTCCCTCGAGGAGACCGTCACCAAGAACAACCTTGAGGCTGCCGAAGAGATCGTGCGACAGCTTCGCCTGCGCGATATTGGCGGAATCATCGTCGTCGACTTCATCGACATGGTGCTCGAATCCAACCGCGACCTGGTGCTGCGCCGTCTCGTGGAATGCCTGGGGCGTGACCGCACCAAGCATCAGGTGGCCGAGGTGACCTCGCTGGGCCTGGTGCAGATGACCCGTAAGCGCGTGGGGCAGGGGCTCGTGGAGACCTTCTCCCACTCCTGCGAGCAGTGCAATGGCCGCGGCCTGATCATGGACCTGGACGGAGATTCGTCCTCCTCGAAGGGCGGATCCCGTGGCGGCAATGGCGATGCGGGGGAGTCCGAGGGGTCCTCGCGGTCGAAGCGACGCGGGGGCCGACGCTCCCGCGGAGGCTCCGCGAAGGATGCGGTCAATGACCTCATCGAGCAGAAGGGCTCGGATGTGCACCGTCTCGCGGAGGATGAGAGTTCGCGGGCGCTGGCCCGTGCGACGATCGCCTCGATTGCGGCGGCCAGCACCCAGCAGTCGCATCCCGAGGTGGTCGTGGACGGTCGGGTGATTTCGGTGGATGACACCGAGGGCACGGCTGATTCGGCGACGACGGCCAAGGGCGACGGCAAGGCTGCGGCGGACACCAAGGCAGAGGCGGAAGCTCAGCCCGCTGCCGAGGAGAAGAAGGCCCCGACCTCCGAGGGCGATGCCGCGTCGTCGGAAGCCCCCGCAGCACAGTCGGGCACGGAAACCGTCGCCGACACGCCGGAGGAACCCGCGCCCACCGCGTGATGAGTTCCACAGCCTGCGGGCAGCATTCGTGCTGGTCGCAGGCGGGGTGATGCTTGACCCGGGAATAACGGGGATCGTAAGCTATCCCCTGGCGCAAAACGCGCCTTGTTGTCATCGACGGGTGCCCCCCGCGCGACCGCACCTCCCTCCAGCGGCTTGTGGCTGCGGAAACGGTCGACGGTCGCAGGTCCGCGAGCAGGGCCCCACCCGATGATGATGCAGAAGCAGATCCGAACAAGATGGAGCAGTGACGTGGTGTACGCAATCGTCCGCGCAGGCGGTCGTCAGGAGAAGGTGTCGGTTGGCGACACCATCGTGATCAACCGCGTGGCCGGCGAGGCGGGCGACAGCGTCGAGTTCGCCCCCGTCCTGCTGGTCGACGGCGACAAGGTGACCTCGGCCCCCGCCGAGCTCGCCAAGGTCAAGGTCACCGCCGAGATTCTCGACGAGACCCGCGGCCCGAAGATCCGCATCCTGCGGTACAAGAACAAGACCGGCTACAAGAAGCGTCAGGGTCACCGTCAGGACCTGACCCGACTGAAGATCACGGGCATCGCCTGAGCGATCCCGATATCAGGCGAGAACGAGAGAAGGTTCCGACATGGCACATAAGAAGGGCGCAAGCTCCTCGAAGAACGGCCGCGACTCGAACGCACAGCGTCTCGGCGTGAAGCGCTTCGGCGGCCAGCAGGTCGGCGCGGGCGAGATCATCGTCCGCCAGCGAGGCACCAAGTTCCACCCGGGTGCGAACGTCGGT
>JAEWEZ010000032.1 GCA_023389045.1 Actinomycetes bacterium | reverse complement strand
GGCCTGCACAATGTGTTCCTGAAGGCGCCCGAAAAGCTTCTGTCCACGACCGACAAGAAGCCGATCACCTCCGGCAAGGCCACAGCCCTGACCCAGACCTTCCAGACCCCGCCGCCGCCGATGGACTCCAACCCCTTCTGGAAGCGGCTGAACGAAGCGCTCGGCGGCACTCTCGCGCTCACTGTCGTGGTGGATTCCTACCCGCAGAAGTTCGCCACCCCCCTCGCCTCCGGCGACCTCCCCGACCTCATGTGGGTTCCGCCGAACCAGGGCATTCCCAACGTCGGCCCGATGCTGGAATCCCAGTTCACGGACCTGACCAAGTACCTCTCCGGCGATGCCGTGCTGGAGTACCCGAACCTGGCCGCGCTCACCCCCGGCTCCTGGCGTACCGCCGTGGTCAACGGGAAGATCTGGGGTGCACCGATCCCCTCGACCCCCTTTGGGCAGGTGTACGTCGGTAACCCCTCCGTGTGGAAAGACGTGGACGGGCTGCAGTGCTCGAGCGCCCAGGAGTTCCTCGACAAGTGCAAGGAGATCACCCAGCCCGGTAAGCGGTGGGCGCTGGAACCGTTCCTCCCCAACGCCTTCCACATGTTCAGCCAGTGGCATGGCTGCCCGAACGGGTACCGCGTCAATAAGGACCGCACCCTCACCGCGGCGCACCAGACCGACGAATACCTCGAAACCCTCGAATACGCGCAGAAGGTGTTCGCCGCCGGGGTCTTCTACCCCGACCTCAACCTGGCCGAGGGCGCGCAGTACTTCGCCAACGGCACCATCGCGGCGATGGTCGCCGTCGGCCCGCGCAGCGCCTCCGAGAGCCGCCTGACCGGCGGTTTCCTCTCGGACATCATGGTTCCCTTCAGTGCCGTTCCCGGCCGCCGTCCCGTCTACAACATGGGCTACGGAACCGTCGGCTTCACCCCGTTCCGCAAGACGGACGACGAGAAGAAGATCCGCGAGCTGCTCTCGCTCATCAACTGGCTCTCCGCTCCCTTCGGAACCACCGAGTACATGCAGAAGAACTACGGCACCGAGGGCGAGGACTACGAGCTCAAGGACGGCAACTACGTGCTGACCGAACCCGGCAAGACCAATGTGCCGGGCCTGCAGAGCGCGCTGAACATCATGACCTCCGGCGAAGGCGTCATCTACAACCCGGTCGAGGATGACTCCACGTACATCTACGAGAAGGAGAAGGAGCTCCTGGAGATCTCCATGCAGCACCCCCAGAAGGGTCTGTACTCCAACACCTCCTCTGCCAAGGGCGCGGAGCTCGGCGCCCGCCTCAACGATGTGCGCAATGACGTCATCCAGGGCCGCAAGACCATCGACGACTTCAAGAAAGCGGTGAAGGACTGGGAGGAGCGCGGCGGCAAGAAGATCCTTGAGGAGTACGCCGAGGTGCTGCCCAAGGACGTTCCTGTCACGCCGAGCACCAGCCTCTGAGACAGAGTCGATGCTCAGACGGCGATCTGCCGCCTGAGCACCACAAAGGAGGGGCTGTCCCACGGGGCGGCCCCTCCCTTATCCCCGCTCGTCGCGGGGGTTGGTGCGCGGCGGACTACGGCGTGTGGAAGCGGTGTTCGGCGGTGAGGGCCAGACGCTGCGGAACCCGCTCCAGGTCAAGCAGCAGCACCTCATTGCGGCCGGCGCGCACAAGGGGAGCGGGCACGTACAGCGTCTGCTGCGGGCCAATCCCCCAGAACCGTCCGACGCATTCGCCGTTGACCCAGGCCACGCCGTGCCCACAGTCGGAAACATCCAGGTAGGTGCAGGCCGGTTCCTCGGCCGTGAAGCTTGCCTGCACGAGCACCGGAAGGGGGCTTGGGGCCGACGGGGGCTGTGGCCCGTCGACCTGCTTCTCACCGTCGGTAGCACTGGCGCCGTCGTGCGCTGCGAGCGTCTCGCGCCCACCCTGCTTCCCGTCGTTCCCCGCCTCCCAGGCGGTTCCGGCGGCGAGCGCCTCGCCCAGTTCGCCGGCCATCCGCGGCAGCGGCCAGGGATCCACCTCCCAGTCATTCAGGTAGCGGATCACATGCCACACCCCGCCGAGGATGCCCTTGCGGTCCCCGAGCTTGGGCCCGAAGTTCGTGCGGCCCAGGTTCGCGACCAGGATTTCGAGGCGCATCGTGCGGCGCTCCCCGGGGGCGAGCAGCGCGTCGGCCACGTCCGTGAGCGAAACCGGGGTCGGATCCGGCTGGGGCTGCTCGGGGCCGCGCACACCCACCGCGCCGACATACCGTCCATCCAGGAACACCCACGCGCGATCCCGCAGGCCATGCAGCTGTAGCGGCGCGATCTCGCCCTCGGCCGAGCGGCTCATCTCAACCTCGCGGGCTAGGCGGAGCATGCCGCGCTCCAGCTGCAGCTCCTCGAAGGTCGGCGGTTTCGGATGCACCGGCGCGGGGCGCGTAAACAGCGGGGTAGAGCGCAGCGGCACCGTCTTCTCGATACGCACCTCGCCCTCGGGAAGCAGCACCGGCTTCTCACTGAGACCCAGGCGCTCCAGTTCGCTCTCCAGCGGCGGCAGATCACGATGCCGGGCGATGACCTCGCGGAAGGCATGGAACTTCGCGGTCAGGGTGCCGTCCTCGGCGATCGGGGCGTCGTAGTCGTAGCTCGTGGTGGTGGGCTGCAGGGTGCCCGGATGGTTCGCCCCCGCCCACAGGCCGTGGTTCGTGCCGCCGTGCGCCATATAGAAGTTGACGCTCATGCCGGCCTCGAGCATCGTCACGAGTTCCTCTGCGGCGGAATCGTCCGTGCGGGTGTGGTGCTCTTCGCCCCAGTGGTCGAACCAGCCGTTCCAGAACTCCATGCACATCAGCGGCTGATCAGGCAGTTCCTCCGCGGCCATCTCCAGCACCTCGGTGGTGCGGGAGCCGAAGTTAACGGTGGCGAGCGCCCCGTCCACCGTTCCGCCCGTCAGCCACATGCTGGCCGGCCCATCGGAGGTAACCAGCAGCTCTGAAATGCCGCGCGCCCGAAGCCCATCGCGCAGATGCTCCAGGTAGGCGGTGTCATCACCGTAGGAGCCGTACTCGTTTTCGACCTGCACCATCACCACCGGGCCGCCGTGGCAGGCCTGCCGCTGAGCGATCACCGGGATCAGCGCGTCAAACCAGGAATCCACGGCGCGCAGATAGCGGGGGTCGCGGGTGCGCAGCGCCACCGTCGGGTCGGCGATGAGCCAGCCGGGGAAGCCGCCGTTCTCCCATTCGGCGCAGATGTAGGGGCCCGGTCGGACGATCGCGTCCAGGCCCTCCTCGGCGGCGATATCGAGGAAACACCCCAGGTCAGCAATGCCGTCGAAGGTGACGGTATCCGGGGTGGGCTGGTGGATGTTCCAGGCCACGTAGGTCTCCACTGCGTTGCAGCCCATGGCCACGAGGCGGCGGAGTCGGTCCCGCCACTGCTGCGGATGCACCCGGAAATAGTGGATCGCACCGGAGATGATCTGATGCGGCTGCCCGCCGCGCAGGAAACCGTCAGGGGTGGGGACCAGGAGCGCACTCATGGGGACGATCTTTCCAGATCAGGGGCCGGCGGGGTGGGGTTCGCCCATCTGCCTCTCCCGCTCCGCCCGCTCCGCGAGGGTGCCTCGCGGCCTGGGCTTCGCCTTGGCCGGGCCTGCGCCACCGCGCCCCGCCGCAGTATGCGTGACAAAAGGGGACGCTAGCGGTCGGAGGCGTGCACTATGCATAGCTACAACCGCTAGCGTCCCGTTTTCTCACCCGTGACCGGGTGGGGTTGATGGACGGAGCTGGACTCCGGCGTGCCGTACCGGGCCGGGCCGGCGGATGCGGATGCGGCTGGCACGGCGGCCGGCCGCTCAGGCGTCCGGCGCCTCCGGCTTCCCGATCCGCGCCACGACCAGCGGGATCATGCCCTCCGTCGCCACAACCATCGCCAGGAACGGCCGGTCAAGCACCAGTTCACGTACCTCCTGCGGCGCCGGCACCGAGCGGGTTCCGAAGACGAGCGCGGTGGCCGCAGCCGCCTCCATCCCTGCCTCATCCACCCGCAGCAGCGCCTGGTGCAGCACACCGGTCACGTCGATATCCGCCGCCTGGCTGATCCCGGAATAGTCAGCCTCGGGCCTAACCGGCAGGCCAAGCCCGGCCAGCACGCCCTCCAACTGCAGCTTCGAGGTGGCCTCGAGCAGCGGCAGGGTGAGGTCAACGGGTGCGTCATCCGCGGCGAGGGCATGCAGCATGCCGTGCAGCCCCACACCCTGGCCTTTCCCATCCTCATCACCGGCACCGTTCGCGCCGCTCTTTTCCACCGCCGCATCCCAGGCCTCCAGAAGCGCGGGCACGTCACGGGTGGGCCGAATCAGCACAAGGCCGAGGGCGCCACCGGCGGTGTGAAGCATGGTCGCGTGGGCGTCGGCGTCCTCGAACCAGCCGGTGGTGCGGCGCATGAACATCGGCGCCGTGATCTGCTCGCCCTCGTCACACGTGAAGGTCTGCTCCCCGGCGGGCGCCAGCCGGTCGGTCCAGGCAGCCGCTGCATACAGGGCGCTCAGCAGGGTCAGGCGGGTGTTCTCATCGAGCGCGCTGGGATCGACCAGGTTGGTGATTGTGCCGCGGGTGGCGTTGGAGATGGAGGCGTTCATATGCTCGCAGGCTTGTTCGCGTCCCGGGGCAGTGGTGAAGTTGGCTTCGCGGATCGTGGCGCCGAATCGGCTGGTCACCGCCTCCTGGAAGGCAGGTTCGATCGCGAATCCCTGCTGCATCCAGAGCTCCGCAGCGAGTCGCGCCTGCGTGGGCGAGGCACCGCCGGTGTCGGTCGCGTCGATGGTCCGCAGCAGCGCGGGGAGGGTTTCGGCGAGCGCGGTGAGGCGGTCCACGCTGGCTCCGAGCAGTGTTTCGATCTGTTGGCGGGTCTTCCCGCGGGCGCCGTGCGCGGCCATGGTCAGCACGAGAAGCACGGAGAGCGGCGAGCAGACGAGGTTCGGCGCCGTGGGATTAGCGGCGCGGAGCAGGCGCAGGGTGAAGGGCGCGAGCAGCGCGGCAGGATCGATGGGTGACTCTTTGATCGCCATCTGTTCTGGCTGGTCAGCATGGTTTTCAGCGCGGCCTGGGCAGGTAAGCCCGGTTGGTTCTGCTGGCGTCGAGGCCCGGTCTGCATGCGACATGCCGGTGCCTTCCGGCTGTGGTGTGGGGCCGACGGGGGTGGTGTCGGGCATGGCGCGTCCTCCGTTCCCTGGGGCGCTGGGGCGGGCGCGCCCCGAGCCGCCCCTAGTCTGGCCGACGGTTCCCCTCTGCGGCCATCCCCTACCCGCTTTCCCGTTCTCCTCGGCACCGCCCCCATCCGCCTTTTGTCTCCCCGCACCCGCCCCCACTCCTTTCACCCCTCCCCCACCTACCCCTCCCCTACTCTCTGCTCTGTTCCTCCACGCGCCCTTGTTTGTCAGACCCTCCCCGTAGGATCGGACCCGTGATCGCGCCTCGTGCGCACGCCCGCTCACAGCGCCCCGCCGTCATCAAAGAACCGACCCCAGGAGAACCGGTGAGCACCACCTCCCCCAACGTTTCGCCCGCCCCCGGCATCGACGCCGAGCAGACCACCGATGAGACCACCACCGAGGCCACTGCCGCCTCGGCTGCGGAGACCTCCAGCACGGAACCGGCCGACCGTCTCACGGTCACCGCGCACACTCTGAACCTGCCTGAGGGTCCCCTGCACTACACGGCCACGACCGGCACCGTGGTTCTCAAGGAGGAGCCGGAGGGCGATGACTACGCCCGCGGCAGCGCCTACGCGGAGATGTTCTCGGTTTCTTACGTAGCCACCGGGGTGGAGGATTCTGCCGCTCGACCTGTGGTCTTTGCCTTCAATGGCGGTCCCGGGGCGTCCACGGTGTGGCTGCATCTGGGGATGCTCGGGCCGCGCCGCGTGGATGCGCCCGATGCGGGCGAGGTGGGCCGCGCCCCCTATCGCCTGCTCGATAACCACGAGACGATCCTTCGCCACGCGGATCTGGTCGTGGTCGATGCCATGACCACCGGGTATTCGCGTCCGGTGCCGGGGGCGAAGAAGGATCGTCACCACGGGCTCGTGGCGGACCGGGATCTGATCGCCGCGTTCATCATCGACTGGATCACCCGGAATGATCGGTGGACTTCCCCGATCCATCTGGCCGGTGAGTCCTACGGAACCACTCGCGCAAGCGCCGTCGCGGCGCGTCTGATGGACCGTTACTACGTGGCGGTGGCGGGCCTCTCGCTGATCTCTCCCGTGCTCGATTTCGGCACGCTCCGCTTCACGGCCGGCAATGACCGCCCCTACATCCACTACCTGCCTACGTACGCTGCGATCGCTCACGCGCACGGCCTGCACGGGGAGCGTTCTCTGCAGGATGTGGTCGCGGAGGCTATCGATTTTGCCGACGGGGACTACCCGGCGCTGCTCGCGAAGGGCCTGCGTCTGGACCCGCAGGAGAAGCGTGCGGCGGCCGAGCGGATTGGCGCGCTGATCGGTGTGAATGCCGACTGGGTGGAACGGGCCAACCTGCGGGTCGAGCATCTGGCGTATCTCGCAGAGGTGCTTCGTGATCGCGGTTTGATTGCCGGTCGGATCGACGGACGTTTCTCGGGCCCTGCCGGGGATCTGAATGCGCCGACGATGGAGACGGATCCGTCGATCGACCTGATCGCCCCGGCCTACACCGCAACGCTGAACCAGTACCTGCGCACGGAGCTCGGCTACAGCGGTGAGACCGTCTACGAGATCATGTCGGGCCGCGTGCATCCCTGGAGCTACAAGGAGTTCGAGGGTCGCGCCGTGGAGGTGTTCACCGACCTCTCGCGTCTGCTCCGGAAGAGCCCCTCGACCCGCGTGTATGTGGCCCACGGTTACCACGATGCGGCCACGCCCTTCCATGCGAGCGAGCATGTGCTGGCGCATCTGGAGATCCCACGCGAGGACTACGAGAAGCGGGTGCGGGTGGAGTACTACGAGGCCGGGCACATGATGTACGTGCATGAGGAGAGCCGCCTTGCGATCTGCGAGCACCTCGCGCAGTTCGTCACCGAAAGCTGAGGGGCGCAGGAGATGAGCGGTGGGGAGTGAGCGTCCCGGGAGGGTGCGTGGATCGGTGCGCCCGTCGGTGCGCCCGTCAGTGCGTCCGTCAGGGCATGGATCGACGCACCTCCCCGCTCGCCGTGTGGCCATGGCGGCCGCACTGGTAGCAGCCACCCTGCCGCTCAGCACCTCCGCCATCTCGTCATGGCGGGCACGGATTCCGCTCGCCTCGCAGACGGTAGCGCTGACCGGTCCGGGCACACGCGTGCAGGTCGGCGGCGTGCACGGGATCAACCCGTCGGCCCTGCCTGCGGGGTCTCGCGTGCTGACGGGGGCGGAGGATGAGGCTGATCTGCGGGCGGCCGAGGAGGACGTGCTGGAGACGGTGCAACGCGCCACCGCCCAACTCAGCCCCGACACACGCGAGTTGATCGCCACTGCAGCCCTGGACCTGCACGTTCTCGGGGCCGGGCTCCGGGCGCCGATCGCTGGCGGTTCGGGTCCGTGGCGGTACGTCTGGCCCCGCGATGCCGCGCATGTGGCCCGTGCCTGGATCCTGCTGGGCATGCCTCAGCGTGCCGCCGCCATCGTGCGGGAACTGGCGCGGATCTGCGGATCCGATGGCTGGTTCGAGGCACGCTACCTTCCTGGCCGCTCCCAAGCTCCCGACAACCGTCATCATCAGCTCGACGGCACAGGCTGGTTCCTCTGGGCACTGGAGCAGACTCTCCCGTCGGCCTCTGATCTCGGCAATGACGCGGGGGTACGGGACACCGCCAACAACTGCGCCCAGCTGCTGCTGCGTCTCACCGTCGATGACCCTCCCCTGCCACCGCCCTCACCCGACTACTGGGAGATGCCCGAGCGGCACCTCTCCATCGCCACGGCCGCACTGGTCGCGGTGGGGCTCGAACGGGCAGGACGGCTCGACATGCTGCTCGTGCCGGGCCTCGCCGAGCAGTGCAAGGCCCGTGCCAGCACAGTCCACGCCGCCATCACCGAGGCTTTCGGCCCCAGCGGCTTCGGGCGCTATGCGGGGCGTGATGCGCCGGATGCGGGAGTCCTTTTCCTTCTGCCTCCCTATACCCTCAGCGCCCTCCCTGGGCCCGTGGCGACGATGCATACCCTGCGGCGACGTTCGGCCCGTCCCGCCGGCGGTATCGCCCCGGTTCTCTGTGGCGTCGCGACGGGGTTTCTTGGACGCCCCAAACAGCATTGCTCGCCCAGGCCCATGCCCACGTCGGATCCCCAGAACAGGCCCGTGACCTGCTGGATTGGCTCTCCACACACCGAACCGATGGTGGATCCCTGCCCGAAAAAGTACTTGCCGACGGGTCCCCAGCCCAGGTCGCTCCACTCGCCTGGACCGCAGCAACCGTGATCAGCGCCGCATTAGGAACCCCAAAGTCCCTTTAAGACATAAACCAAGCGCAATAATCTGCCCTCGGCGACATCCACTTAATCCACTGTGATGCCCACCGGACCCATCCCTGCGACACCGGAGTCCCTGATGACACGTCCCTCGTCCCCCGAGACACCCCCGCCGGACGACCCAAACCCGGCGCACCGCGCCTCAGCCATCCGCGCATCCCTGCACCACGAAGATCCCCTGGCCGCCGAACGGCCCGAGGTGGAGATCACCGAAGAGCAGGAACGCCACCACGCCCGTTGGACCCCCGGCAAGATCGCCGTCTGGACCATCATCGCGCTGATCGGCGCGATCGGCTGGTTCATGGTCGCCATCTACCGCGGTGAAACCGTCAACGGCATCTGGTTCGTTTTCGCCGCGATCAGCTCCTACCTGATCGCTTACCGCTTCTACTCCAAGTTCATTGAGAACAAGCTGGTCCACCCGAATAACCGTCGGGCCACCCCCGCTGAATACGACTACAACGGCAAGGACTACGTCCCCACCGACCGTCGCATCCTCTACGGGCACCACTTCGCCGCTATCGCCGGTGCGGGCCCGCTCGTGGGTCCCGTGCTCGCCGCCCAGATGGGTTACCTGCCCGGCACGATCTGGATCATCGTCGGCGTGATCCTCGCCGGCGCGGTGCAGGACTACCTGGTCCTGTTCGTGTCGATGCGTCGTGGCGGCCGCTCGCTCGGCCAGATGGCTCGTGACGAGCTGGGCTGGTTCGGCGGTATCGCCGCCTTCATCGCGACCCTCTCGATCATGCTCATCATCGTCGCGATCCTCGCCATGGTCGTGGTCAACGCGCTGGGCGAATCCGCCTGGGGCGTCTACAGCGTGGGCCTGACCATCCCGATCGCCCTGTTCATGGGCCTGTACCTGCGCTACATCCGCCCGGGCAAGGTCATGGAGGTCTCCCTCATCGGCTGCGCCCTGCTGCTGTTCGCCATCGCCTCGGGCCGCTGGGTTTCCGAGTCCGACTGGGGCCAGGCCCTGTTCCACCTGGATCGCCCGCTGATCGCGATCCTGATCATCGCCTACGGCTTCATCGCTGCGGTGCTGCCGGTCTGGCTGCTGCTGGCTCCGCGTGACTACCTCTCCACCTTCATGAAGGTGGGTGTGATCGCGATGCTCGCGCTGGCGATCGTCCTGGTGCGCCCGGAGATCACCGTTCCCGACGTGACCAAGTACGCCACCACCGGCGACGGCCCCGTCTTCAGCGGCTCCCTGTTCCCGTTCCTGTTCGTGACGATCGCCTGCGGTGCCCTCTCGGGCTTCCACGCGATGATCTCCTCCGGCACCACCCCGAAGCTGGTGGAGAAGGAGAAGCAAACCCGTCTGATCGGTTACGGCGGCATGCTCATGGAGTCCTTCGTGGCGATCATGGCCTTCGTGGCTGCGCTCAGCGTTGACCAGGGCATCTACTACGCGATGAACTCGGCTGCTGCCGCCACCGGCGGCACCCCCGAGGGTGCGGCTGCCTTCGTCTCCTCGCTGGGTCTGACCGGCGTGAATGTCACCCCCGAGCAGCTTGAGGCCACGGCCCAGCTGGTCGGTGAGGAGTCTGTGGTCTCCCGTACCGGCGGCGCCCCCACCCTCGCGGTGGGCCTGTCCCAGATCATGCACTCGCTGATCGGTGGCGAGGCGATGGCCAGCTTCTGGTACCACTTCGCGATTATGTTCGAGGCGCTGTTCATCCTCACCTCGGTGGACGCCGGCACCCGCGTGGCTCGCTTCATGGCCTCCGATGCCCTGGGCAACCTGCACCCCAAGTTCCGTGACCTGAACTGGCGTGTGGGCGCCTGGATCACCACCGGCCTGATGGTCGCCGGCTGGGGCTCGATCCTGGTCATGGGTGTGAATGACCCGCTCGGCGGCATCAACACCCTGTTCCCGCTGTTCGGTATCGCCAACCAGCTGCTGGCTGCCATCGCCCTCGCGATCTGCCTGGTGATCTTCGCCCGCAAGGGGAAGAAGTGGAGCCTGCTGATCATCGCGGTGCCGATGGTGTTCACGGCAATCATCACGGTGTACGGCTCGTACCTGAAGATCTTCGATCCGAACCCGAAGATCGGCTACTGGGCGAACCACTTCATGTACAAGGAGGCGCTGGCTGCCGGCAAGACCTCCCTGGGTGCGGCCAAGGATGTGGCCGACATGAACGCGGTGGTCTTCAACACCGCCGTGCAGGGTTCGCTGTCGATCCTGTTCGTGGTCTGCGCGCTGATCGTCATGATCGTCGCCAGCATCAAGACGATCCAGGCGCTGCAGGGCAAGGGCATCATCGACACCGAGGTGCCGGAGCTGAAGTCGCGTCTGTTCGCGCCCACTGGCCTGCTGGCCAATGAGTCCGAGAAGAACCTCCAGAAGGAATGGGACGCGTTCTACGCGAAGCATCCCGCGGAAAATCTCGAGGGCACCGGGCATTGATAAGCCCGGATTCCGATCCGCGACGGGCGGCCTGCGATGCGCAGGCCGCCCGTCCGGGCGTTCCCAAGACCCTGCGCGAGCGCGCCGTGGAGAGTTGGAAAGAGTTCCGACGTTTCGCTCGCGGCGTGCTCGGCTCTGATGCCTACGACAAGTACGTGCATCATCACCGCATTACCGGGTGCACGCATCCGCTGATGACGGAGCGGGAGTTCTGGCGGGCGAAGTACCGCGAGCAGGACGAAAACCCGGGCGCCCGCTGCTGCTGACCGCGTCAGTCGCGTCGGCCCCCGCGCTCACATTTCCCGCTGGGTCACCCCGAGGTAGATGTCGCGGCCGCTCGGGTCGCTGCGCAGCCACTGCGAAAGCGTTTCCGGGACCACCCAGTACTCCCCCAGCCGGTCGATCGGCAGCCATTCGGTGCCGTCCTGCCCGGGATCGGGATCGGTCGGCGGGACCTGCCCCGGCTCCTGTCCGGGCGCGAGGCCGCACCAGTAGTTCACATTGACCTGGTGGAACAGGTCCTCGCGGGGCGTGCCGTCGGCGCGGCGAGTGCGGCTCATGAACTCGTGGATGCAGGCCACCTGGTACACCTCCACCTCGGCGCCGATTTCTTCACGGCATTCGCGGCGTAGTGCCTCGCGCTGATCCTCCCCGTGTTCCTGCCCGCCACCGGGGGCGGCGTAGTAGATCTCGCCGCTGGCACCGTCGCGCATCCGGTTCATCAGCACCATTCCGTCACGCACGATCAGGGCTTTGACTCCAAGGCGCGGGCTGGTGTTCATGGCTCTCCTGAGGGGTGCGGGAACGACGGATGGGGCCTGGCCATTGTCGGCACCGCGCCTTCCTTCTGCAAGAATCGCGGGGAGCGCCCGCATCGCTGCACTGTTACACCGTCGTCTCACAGCACCACCCCGCCGCACCCCGCCGCACCAGCTCACAGCCCCACCACCCCACCACCCCGTCGGACCCTGCCCCTCTGGAGGCCCCTTTGCCTGCGCCCCGTGACACCTCCCAGGTGGTTCGCGCTGCCCGCCTCTACTACGAGCAGGGCTGCTCTCAGGCGGAGGTTGCGCAGGCTCTCGGGCTGTCTCGCTCCAATGTGTCCCGGATCCTCACGCAGGCGCGCGAACGCGGGATCGTCGAGATTACGATCCACGACCCGGAGGGTCCGCCGCTGCGGGATAGCTCCCTGGAAGCAGCCCTGCGCTCTACGTTTTCCCTGCGTGATGTGCAGGTGGTGCATGCACCGCGCACGAGCGGCCTCGAGGCGGTCTCGCGTGCCGGCGCCGCACTCCTCGACACCCTCGCCCCGACGGTCTCCTCGATCGGCGTCTCCTGGGGGCATACGGTGCGCAGCGTCGTCGAGCAGATGCAGCCGCGGCGACTTCGCCCCGCCCCGCGAGTATTACCCCTGGTCGGCGGGCATTCCAGCCTGGATGAGGACGAGTCCGGGGAGTCGGTGCTGCGGGTTCTCGCCTCCCGGCTCGGGGCGCGACCCGAGATGCTGTACGCCCCCGCCGTGCTCGAATCGGCAACCGCCGCGCGCACCCTGCGTCAGGAATCCTCCATCGGGGATGTTCTGGATGCGGCCGCGGAGGTTGAGCTCGCCCTGGTCGGCATGGGGTCCATGGGGCATCACTCCTCCCCGCATGTGGTGCGCTTGATGCGGCTTTCTGCCGAGGAGGAGGCCGCGTTCACCGCGCAGCATCCCGTCGGGGATGTGTGCGGGCGTTTCGTGGATGGTTCGGGGGTTCCCCTGGGGTCGCCGACGCAGGAGCGGGTGCTGGCGGTGACGTTCTCACAGCTTTTGCGTATCCCGCATGTGCTCGGCATCGCCTCGGGACCGGAGAAGGCCCCGGGGGTCGCGGGCGTGCTGCGCAGCGGGGCCATCCATACCCTGGTCGTGGATGATGACCTGGCGCGGGCGCTTCTCGCGCTCTAGCCGCGGAGCCGCCCGGCGAGCGCCGCACACAAAGCAACGCTGAACTGCGCATCTACCGGCATTTCCCGCTCATCCAGGTGCGTGATCGGCGCGGCCAGTCGCACGGAGCTCAGCATCCAGGCGCCATCGGAGGCCGCCACTTCCTCCACCGTCAGCAGCTCCTCGCGGCACTCGTAACCCTGCGTGGTGAGGTATTCGAAGGCGGTGAGCAGCGTCGTGCCGGGCAGCACGCCCGCGCTCGGCGGCGTCGTCACAAACTCCTGCCCGCGCCTTACCAGCAGCGTCGAGGTCGGCCCCTCCAGGCAGAAACCGTCGGACGACACAAACAGCGCATCATCGGCTCCGCGGCGATTCGCCTCCCGGATCGCGGCCATATTCACCGCGTAGCTGAGGCTCTTCGCCCCCGCGAGCAGCCACGGACTGGTCTGCGCGACCGTCGAGGGAACCCCACGATCCAGCACCGCCATGCGCAAGCCCTCCCGGGCGGCAGTGCAATCGTCATTGACCCGGGCATGCACCCAGGCCAGAGGCACCCGCTCCCCTTCGATCCCTGCGGTGACGATGATCTTCACGGCGAGTTCGGGCGCCGCGGGATGCTGACTGATCGCGTAGGTGAGGGCCTGCCGGATCACCTCGAGGTTCAGTTCCGGCATGTCGAGCATCTGGGCGCTGCGCTGCAGACGCTCCAGATGAGGGCCGACATTCACGGGGTTCCCGTCGAACACACCGATCGTCTCGAAGGCCCCTTCCCCGCGGGTCACGCCGAGATCCGTGACCGGAAGCCACGGCGCATGCGAATCCACGCGCTGAAAAGCCGGCTCCGACGGGTTGGCGCTGTTCAGCTCAGTAGCAGCGGGGGTCGGGGAGTGGGTGGGTCCGACGACGGACGGAATCAGCACCAGCACGGGATCAACGGTCACGATGGCTTCCTTGCGGGTCAGCAGGCACTCTGCAGAGCACATGAACGAGGCAGGGTGAGGAACAGCCTAGACCCGTCGGCCGAACACTCAAGGGGGATCTGCCGCATCCCGATGAGGTTCGGGTAAGCGCGCCTCACGGCCGCACACGCGGAAGCCCTGTACGCAGGAGCTTCACACGCATGCGCCCCGCGATGAACGGGCCGCCGCGTGAGCGCCTCATGGATCCTTGCTCAGCGACGGGTAGTCCCGATCCGCGCGCCCATGCCGGCGCCTAGGCCGTCCAAACCGAAGGCTTCCAGCAACTGCTCGAAGAGAGTCTTGGGGTCTTCCACACCGAGGTCCACCCCGGCGCTCGATCCACGGAAGAGGGACCCGGCCGCTTCCTGCGCGCCCTCAACGCCAATGACGTGAGCGGTCGAGGGACCTGCCGGCGCAAGCTGCTCCGCCTGCTCACCACCGCCCGTGGCCTCGCCTCCCCCGCCGGAGCCGCCGCCGGAACCACCCTCCGAACCGCCACCGGATCCCCCACCGGCGGCATTCTGCTGCGGCTGCTCGGCTGCGGTCTCATCGGACGTCGCACCGTCATCCCCGCGCCCCGTACCGCTCTCCAGACCCGAGTCGCCAAGCGGTTCCAGCCCGATTTCCCCACCGATCAGCGCACTCAATCCAATGGCTGCCATGAGCTCCTGCAGGAGCGCCGTGCCCAGCGCAAGGGAACCAATCAGACCCCCCAGCTGCGGGCCGAACAGAGCCGAGAGGAAACCACTGAGCAGTCCGAGGCGTGCCAGAGGATCATCGCCTGCCAGATCCATCAGGGCATCCAGCAGCGCTGCCGGAATCCCCGTGAGTTCCTGGATCATCCCCAGCATCGGGTCCTCTGCCGCACCCAGCAGGTCAGTGAGAAGTGCCTGCATAGCCTGCGCACTGGACGCTCCGGTATCACCGAGAGCTCCACCTAGAGCCAAGCCTCCCAGACCGCCATAGCCACCGGCTCCGTCCGATGCCGCCGCCGCGTCCTGCTCCTCAGCATGGGCAAGCAGTCGACGGGACATCAGGCGCAGTTCAAAAATGCAGTCCTCAAAGTCGGGGCGGATCTCCCGTCGCCAGGTGCCACGCAGACCATCGGCGTCTTCGCCTTCCCATTCCACGCTGTCCAGCGCGAAACGGAGGGAGGAAAGAACCTCTTCGATCGCAGTGGTACGGCGGACCACAGACTCGGCGTACATGCGCAGAGAATCGGTATCTGCACCGGTAAAGCCACCGGCCATGCCGCCTCCGTTCCATGGTCTGCGTGTCGTCGTGGGGGGCCTGCACCGTGACATCGGTGCTCTGCCGCCGTGAATATTTGATCTGCCACGCAGGATGCGGGCGCAATCAGTCTAGGTGAGGGCGATTCTGGGGTCGATGGGTACTTCTCCCTATGGAATCCCCAGGGCCCATGGGATTCCACAACCGATGTTCGGTGCGCACGGAGTGATCGGGCCAATCTCCGTCGGCTTCCTCCCCGTCCCGTCCCGCGAATCCCGGCTCAGCCCACGGCGCGCTCGCGCACCCAGTCCGGCACGTGATCCACACCGAAGCGCTGCACCAGATGCGCAGCCGTCTGCTGATCCACCCCGCCGACACCGTCGAAGCTTCCCGGGTCCTGGTCGTAGTTCACCTCAGTCGAGACCGAGATGCGATCCAGGTTGTCCTCGTTTCGCCATGCCGTGAGCTTCATGGAAACAAAGGCGTGCTTCTGCTCCGCATACGACTCCTGCAGGGCCACCAGCAGCACCGTGAAGTGCGAGTCGTAGCCAAAGCGGGTGTCGCCGCTGTGGTCGGACCCGTCCGCATGGGTGATCACGATCCTGGCTGCCCAGCTCTTGTCATCGGGGATGAAGGCGGCGGTGACGCTGCGCCAATCGTCGCTGAGGTTCAAGCCGACGATGACAGCCCGAGCGAGCTCCTGGGTAAGAATCCCCTGGCGTTCCATCGGGGCTAGGTTTTCACACTCGTTCGTGGGTTCGGCGTGGTTTTCGTTCGTGGGTTCGGCGTGGTTCTCAGTGGGCTGGTCGGTGCTGTTCACGAGGATTCCTCCCGTCGAGCGAAGGTCGCATCGTCAGGGTAGTTCGGCAAATGTGCATCGACGATCTCTCGGCCGTCCTCCGTAATGTGCACGTCGTAGGACTCCGGCACGTACTCCCAGGGCTCACTGCCCTTGCCCACACCCGGCGGCTGTTTATCGCCCCAGTTCACGCGGGTCTCATAGGAGTAGTTCTTACCTTCGCCCACCCCGTCGGCCATCAGGGATTCATAGGTGTAGATCGTGTCTTTCCCATCGCGGGCCTGATTCACTTCGTCCCACTGACGGGTGTAGTTGATCTCCTCGCGGATACCGCCGAGCTGGCGGGCGAGAACATGCCCGGCGTTAAAGGAGATCTCCTCGGTACCCTCAGGGGTGGTCATGTCGAAGCGTTCCGCGATCTTCGACTGGATCGACTGGCTCCGCTTCATATCGCGGTCTAACTGCACATCCTCCACATACATGTGCTCGGTGCGGCCCAGCTCATCGGTCTGGTAGTAGGTGGATTCGTTGACGTGGTAGGTCACGTCGGGCAGCACCTCGCGCAGGTTCGGATTCATCTCCTTGCCGCCGCCGGTCGCCTCCACATAGGTGATGCAGCCCTCCGCATCGGTGTAGAAAGTGCCGCGGTCCTTCACCGTGTAGGTGGTGGAGGGATCCAGGTCGATCTGCTTCCCGTTTTCGTCCATCCCGAAGGGGGCGCGGTCTGAGCGCGGGGCGAGGTCGTGGTCGGCGCCGACGGTCACGGAGTGATCCGTTTCGGGCGGGGTGAGGACCATACCGGTGTCGTCAAACTTCAGCTCACCGGTGCCGATTTTCTCCGACACCTCGGCGGCGCGGACTGTCGCGAGCGGCGTGGAAAAGGCGGCGAGTTGAATCGCGGGGGCGGGCACGGGGGCGCCCGACGGGGCATCTGCGGGGGCGTCCGACGGGGGCGTTTCGCTGCCGACCATCGCGCCGAGCGCGCCGATCGCGGCGCCCGCAGCAGCCCCGGCCGGCCCCATGACGGCGGTGGCGAGGGTCGTGGTGGCCTGACCGATCAGGGATGCTACGTCCACCTGGTCACCCGAGGAGGTTTGATCCTGCTCTTCGGCCTGACGCTGCAGTTCAGCGCCCCGACGGCGCAGGTCACTGCCACCCTCGGCGATCCGAGGGTGCACCTGGCTACGCCAACGTTCACGGAACTCTTCGGCGTCCGGGCCGATCCAGTCCACGCTGTCCACGACGGTGGCCAGACGGGTGGCGAGGTTGTTGATCTGCGATGCGCAGCGGGTGAAGTCCGCTTCTATCGCGCGCAGAGCATCTGTATCTGCACCCAGAAATCCCGTCACCGCTGACCCTCTCGCGCATTTGGCCGTCACCACACCGCCGTCACCACACCGACTGTTCGAAACGCTATCTGCGCTGGTCAGGGCTTGTGAATGGGGACTTCTCCCCATCGCTACGGATGGGCTGATCGGCGGGCGTGGGCTGCTCGCTGATGATCAGTCGGCCACCAGACAAACCACCCGGCCACCGTGGGCGAAGACCACGTGATGCGCGAGCGGGTCGCCCTCCACATCTGCATCCACCAGGTCAACCCGCGTGCCGAGCGGAGCCTCGCGCAGGTCCGCCACCGCCACCGTGCCGGCAGGCAGATCGTCGATGCCGGCCGCGTCGGGGCGCTGCAAGGGCAGCGTCGTCATCGCCTCCAGGTCGCGCATACCCAGCACCTCGGCGTACAGGCGCTCGTCCATCCCCTGCTCTGCGGTTTCGGCGCGCACGTCGGCGTCTTCTTCCTCTGAGGGGATCGCGGCGAGCGATGCGTCGAGCGCATCGGCCACGCGGCTGAGCCACCCGGCGAGGTCGGGTGCTGCGAGGTACAGGGCAAGGTCCTCCCCGATGCCGTACACCGCTCCGGGGGCACCATCGGGATCAATGCTGAGCACGATCGCGGTTTCGGGGGATTCCTGCAACGGCACGAAGGCCGTTGCCTTGCCCATCAGCGTGTATGGCCCGACATCGCTGCGGTCCTCCAGCAGCAGGCTCAGCTCGGTGATGCCGTGGCGGCGGATGCCGCCGAACTCATCAGCCACCTGCTCCAGACTCGGCGGCAGATCAGCAGCCGTTTCCTCTTCACCCATGGCAAGCCCCGGGATGGCCTCGAGGTCGGCCGGGAAACGCAGAGCAAGAGAGGAGAAACGGTCGATGGTGGGGCGCAGCGGCGCCACCGGAAGCACCGGGGCATCGCTCGGCCAGGGCAGGGCGCGGGAGGGCATGCTCATGCGTTCATGCTGGCATAGCCCACGCGATGCGCGGCTGTACCCGGTCGGCACACGAAGGTGGACGACAAAGGGAGATCCGGGAACTCGGCGCGGTAGCCCTCGAGCCAGCGGGTGGCAAAGCCTTCCGCGTCGTCGGCCCCCACGAGCGCCCAGACACTCCCACCGAAACCAGCCCCAAAGGCGCTCGCGGCATGCGCCCCGAGTGCACGAGCCTGACGCTGCAGGGCAACCGTCTGCTCAACCTGGTTCAGCAGGCCCTTCTCAGCGCCGCACTGGGACTCATCCACCAGATGCCCAAACTCTTCGAGATCGCCCTCTTCCAGGGCCACCGCGGCTGCAGGAACCAGACGCTCCGATTCGCACAGGAACTGGGCGAGGCGGCCACTCAGGTAGGCATCATCGGCGGCGAGTTCCTTGAGTCGGGCGATCCCCTGCGGGCCCGTGGCCACGGCCTCCACCAGGGTGGCGTCTTCCCTGCCGGTCGCCTCACGCCACCGCTGCAGGATCTCGCTCACGGCCAAAGACACCCGGTTGTAGGCGTCCCGGGCGGCACCGGTTTTCACGGCCTCGACGCCACTGACGGCGATCACGAACGCGAGATCGTCGCGCAGCGGCACCGTGCGTTCATGCCGCACCGGGCAGAAGGAGTACTGTACGAGGGCACCCTCCTGGCCGCACAGCATGCCGGTGTGGTCCTCGCTGCCACCGAAAGTGCCCACGCCGCGATGCCCGGCGAGAGTGCCGAAGCTCTGCCCGTTCTCGACGGCGCCCAGGTACTCCCCGAGCTGCTCAACCGAGGTGATCTCCCCGGTGAAGGCAGGGTCTGCCGCAATACCGGAGAGGTCGATGAGGGCGAGCGCCACCGCCACGATCAGGGCACTGGAGCTGGACATACCCGAGGCCAGCGGAAGCGTGGAACTGACCTGCAGATCCGCTCCCACCAGGCGGCCGGGGAAGTTCGCCGCCAGGCGCTCCACCGCCGTATGCACGTAGCCGCCCCAATGACCGGGAACCGCATCCTGGCGATCCTCCGGATGGTCCAGGTCAATGCGGATTTCTCCCTCGGCATCTTGCGAACGCACCGTGATGATGCCGTCGGCGCGACGCTGGGCCCGCACCGTGTGGCCGCGGTCTGGGGCGGCCAGAAGCGAGCGGCCACCGGCATAGTCGGTGTGTTTGCCGAGCACCTCGATGCGACCGGGAACGAACCAGGCGGTGCGCTCGCGGCCCTCCGCGTTAGCTCCCTCGATGAGAGCGGTGAAGGCGTCGCTCACAGGCGCACCTCCACCCCGGCGAGCGCTTCCTGCACGGCCGCGATGTCGGCACGGGAGGACATGTCCAGAACACCCACGGCAGCCGGAACCACGGTGAACCGTTCACCGGCCTGCACGAGCGCGCGGACCGCGTCGATAACCTCCAGTTCCCCGCGCACCGACGGCTGCACCTGGGCGCACGCCTCGAAGATGGCGGGAGTGAACAGCCAGGCGTTCATCGAGACGGGTGCCTCGGCGCCGTAGGCGGCCAGAGTCTCCTCATCAGGTTTTTCCACGATGTCGCGCAGCGCGCCCGACTCATCCGTCGCAATGATCGCGAAGGCACGGATACGGTCCTTGGGGATATTGGAGTGCTCCACCAGCGCGGCACGGTCAAAGCCGACCAGGGCACTGCCCGGCGCTTTCACCAGGGCGGCAAGCGCCTCGCGCGGGTAATGATTATCAGAGTTCAAGACCAGCACACGGTCACTTTCCGCGAACTCGCGAGCCGCGCTCACCGCATCGGCCGTGCCGCGCGGCTCCTCCTGCACCGCGGTGGTCACCTGCACACGCCCACCACTCGTGCGCTCGGCATACTCACGCAGCGCATCATGCTCCGGGCCAATCACCAGGCAGACCTCACGGATACCCACATCAGCGAGCGCGGAGATCACGTAGTCGAGGAAGGGCCGGCCAACGTCGATCAGGGCCTTGACGCCGCTGGCCGCCACCTGCGCCTGCTTCTCATCGAGCTGGGCGCTCGCATCGGCCCGACGCATCCGGGTTCCCAAGCCACGGGCCAGGATCACGGCCTTCGTGGGAGCGCCCGACGGGGCGGTCGCCACCGAGGGCTGGCTCGCCTGCTCGCTGGGCTGGTCGCTGGGCTGGTCGTGGTGCTGCTGGATGTGCTGCTGACTGTTTTCGGTCACGTTGGCAGTTTAGGACGGGGCTCTGACAAACAAGCGCTGGGCTATCCGTCATGGGATCGACGGGGAGCCGCCGTCTGCCCCTTCCTTGCCGGCCCACCCGAGCCCCTGCCCCACCCGCGGCGCTGCCACAGAGTCACCGTCGGCCCCGCTGCGCCCGCCCGCTCACCGCCACGCAGGGTGCCCCGTCGGCGCGCTCTGACGTGGCGCTCCCGACACCAAGGACCCCTGAACCTGCCCTCCCACGCGCCCCTCAGCCATGATGGGAAGGCACCAGCCCCCGACAGCATGGGAGGCCCCGATGGGCCGCGAGATCGCCGACACCGAGTACACCCGCGGGCAGCG
>JAEWEZ010000111.1 GCA_023389045.1 Actinomycetes bacterium | reverse complement strand
GACCACCGATGAGCAGACCATCACCGGTGCCAACGTTTTTGGCGATTTCTTCCTCGAACCGGATGACGCCCTCGAGGACATCTGCGCCGCAATCAGCGGGCAGCCGGTGACCGCCACCGCACAGGAGATCTCCCAGGCAATCCGGGAGCGCCTGGATCAGCGCGGCGAGCCGGTCCAGATGATCGGTTTCGACGAGCAGGCAGTCGCAATCGCCGTGCGCCGCGCGCTCGGACACGCCTCCACCTGGGATGACATCACCTTCGATGTGTTCGCGCCGACGGTACTCCCGCCCGTCATGCACGTGGCCCTGGACGAAGTGCTTCCGTACGAGGTGGCCGCCGGGCGCCGCCGCCCCATCTTCCGTATCTGGGACTGGGACTCTCCGCTCGTCGTGATCGGCTCCTACCAGTCACTTCGCAATGAGATCGACCCCGAGGGGGCCTCGCGGCACGGCATCGGCGTGGTCCGCCGCATCACCGGCGGTGGCGCCATGTTCATGGAGCCCGGCAACTGCATCACCTACTCCCTGGTGGTCCCCACCTCCCTGGTGGAGGGGCTCAGCTTCGAGCAGGCTTACGCCTACCTCGATGACTGGGTGATGGGGGCCCTCGCCGAGATCGGGGTCAAAGCCCGCTACGTTCCGCTAAACGACATCGCCTCGGAGCACGGCAAAATCGGTGGGGCGGCGCAGCGACGCTTCGCCGGCGGGGTGCTTCTGCACCACGTGACGATGGCCTACGACATCGACGCCGACAAAATGGGTGACGTGCTGCGGATCGGCCGCGAGAAACTCTCCGATAAGGGCACACGCAGTGCGAATAAGCGCGTGGATCCAATGCGTTCACAAACCGGCATGGCCCGTGAGGACATCATCGAGGGCTTCCTGGCCTTCTTCCGCTCCCGCTACGACTGCGTTCTCGCGCAGTACACCGAGGAGGAGCTGGAGGCGGCGCGTCAGCTGGTCGCACAGAAGTTCGGCACCGAGGAGTGGACCGCGCGGGTTCCCTGAGACTGCCCGGATCTGACGGGGCGAGCGCGTCCAATGGGGCCAGCGCGCCCGACGGGGCGAGCGCGCTGGAACGCTGTGAGAGGCAAAAGCACCCTGTGCGCCGTCGGCCCCGGAACGCTCCCTGACGGCGAGCGTGACCGCACCGACACCGACCCGTCGTGCACCTGCGCCCTCGGCCTGGAACAATGACCCCATGACCGATACTGCAGAACGCATTGACCGCACCATTCCCGACCGTCCGAGCCTCGAAGGGCTCGAAGAGAAGTGGGACGGCGTATGGAGCCAGGCGCAGGTCTACGCCTTCGATCGCGAGAGCACGCGCGAGCAGGTGTTCAGCATCGACACCCCGCCGCCCACCGCCTCCGGTTCCCTGCACATCGGCCACGTGTTCGGCTACTCGCAGGCCGATATGATCGCCCGCTACCAGCGTATGCGCGGCAAGAAGGTGTTCTACCCGCTGGGATGGGACGATAACGGCCTGCCCACCGAGCGCCGCGTGCAGAACTACTACGGGGTGCGCTGCGATCCCTCGCTCCCCTACGACCCCGACTTCACGCCTCCGCAGGAGGGCGGCGATAACAAGTCCGCGAAGGCCGCGAACCAGCTGCCGATCTCGCGTCGGAACTTCATTGAGCTGTGCGAGAAGCTGACCGCGATCGACGAGAAGTCCTTCGAGGATGTGTTCCGCACCCTGGGTCTTTCGGTGGACTGGAACCACAGCTACCAGACGATCGACGCCCACTCCCGCGCCGTCTCCCAGCGGGCCTTCCTGGAGAACCTTGAGGCCGGCCAGGCCTACCAGTCCGAGGCCCCGACGATGTGGGATGTCACCTACCGCACCGCTGTGGCGCAGGCCGAGCAGGAAGACCGCGAACGCGACGGCGCCTACCACCGAATCGGTTTCACCCGGCCCGATGGCGAGAAGGTGTTTATCGAAACCACCCGCCCCGAACTGCTACCCGCCTGCGTGGCCCTCGTCGCCCACCCCGATGACGAGCGCTACCAGCACCTCTTTGGCACCACCGTGACCTCTCCCCTGTTCGAGGTGGAGGTGCCGGTGCACCCGCATCCCCTGGCCCAGGCCGATAAGGGCGCCGGTATCGCCATGATCTGCACCTTCGGTGACGCCACCGACGTGATCTGGTGGCGTGAACTGGAGCTTCCCACCCGCTGTGTGATCGGACGCGATGGCCGTTTCGTGCCCGACGCCCCGTGGATTACCTCGGAGGCTGGCGCCGCCCGCTACGCGGAACTGGCCGGGCTGACCGTGTTCAGCGCCCAGAAGCGCGTGGTTGAGATGGTCACCGAGAGCGGGGATCTGGTCGGTGAGCCGAAGAAGATCACGCATCCGGTGAAGTTCTACGAGAACGGCGATAAGCCGCTGGAGTACGTCACCTCCCGCCAGTGGTATCTGACCAATGGCGGCCGTGACCATGAGCAGGATGGCCTGCGCGCCGCGCTGATCGAGCGGGGCCGTGAACTCACCTGGCATCCGGCACATATGGAATCGCGCTACCGCAACTGGGTGGAGGGCCTGACCGGGGACTGGCTGATCTCCCGCCAGCGTTTCTTCGGGGTGCCGTTCCCGGTGTGGTACGCCGTGGATGCCGAGGGCGAAACGGACTACAGCACCGTGCTCACCCCGTCCCTGGACCGTCTGCCGGTGGATCCGACCATCGACGTTCCCGAGGGGTATGAGGAGTCCCAGCGCGGGCAGGCTAGCGGTTTCGTGGCCGATCCGGACATCCTCGACACCTGGGCCACCAGTTCCCTCACCCCGCAGCTTGCCGGTGGATGGGCGCATGACGATGACCTCTTCGCCCGCGTCTACCCGATGGATCTGCGTCCGCAGGGCCACGACATCATCCGCACCTGGCTTTTCTCCACCATCGTCCGCTCGCATCTGCAGCAGGACGCCCTACCCTGGAAGCACGCCTCGATCAACGGCTGGATCCTGGACCCCGACCGTAAGAAGATGTCCAAGTCCAAGGGCAATGTGGTCACGCCCATCGGGCTGCTCCAGCAGCATGGCTCCGACGGGGTGCGCTACTGGGCGGGTCGTGCACGTCAGGGCGTGGATACCGCTTTTGATGAGGGCCAGATGAAGATCGGTCGCCGCCTGGCGATCAAGATCCTCAACGCCTCGAAGTTCGCCCTCGGCTTCGGTGAGGCCCCCGCTGATCCCGCCGGTGTGCTCGCTGCGGATCCCGCCGCGGTGACCGCTGCGCTGGACCGCGCGATGCTCGCCTCCCTCGCGCAGGTGGTGGATCAGGCCACCGTCGCCATGGACGACATGGATTACGCGCGGGCCCTCGAGATCATCGAGCCCTTCTTCTGGACCTTCTGCGATGACTACATCGAGCTGGTCAAGGACCGTGCGCATGGCAACCGTGAGGCCGCCGGCATGGATTCGGCGCGGGCTGCCCTCGCGATCGCCCTGGATGTACTGCTGCGTCTGTTTGCTCCGACGATTGTTTTCGCCACCGAGGAGGTGTGGTCGTGGTGGCGTTCCGGCAGCGTGCACACCCAGGCCTGGCCGACCTCGGAGCCGCTGCGCGAGGCCGCTGCCGGGCAGGATCCGGCGCTCCTGGCGGCGCTCTCCGAAGCCGCCATCGTGGTGCGACGCATCAAGTCCGACGCGAAGGTCTCGCAGAAGACCCCGATCCTCTCCCTGACCCTGCAGGCTCCTGCGGCGGTGATCGCGCATGTGCAGCAGGCGCAGGATGACCTGGAGGCTCTGGGGCGCGTGGAGGCGCTGACGCTGGAGGCATCCGAGTCTGAGCAGATCACTGCTGATGCGGTGACCCTCGGCGAGCCGCCTACTAAGCAACCAAAGGCCTGAGCAACCCAAAGATGGGGCGGACCTAAAGAGGTCCGCCCCATCTTTGTTGTGTCGAGTACCTGTCTAGGGTTCGATTCCCTCAAGCGATGAGTTTTGGCACTGCTCGACGGGCAGGCTCAGAAGGGACTGAAAGGCATTATCTGCTTGAATACCGGAGCAGCATGAGCACCCCATCTACTCACGGTTTCTACTTCATCCTGCAGGCCTCGGTTCGCAATATAGTCATCGATGTCATAATCACCCTCAGTAAAGCTATTAACAATCGCATTCGGATGCACGGCTATCTTTCCAACACCGTTCATGCCTAGCGCTGCAGCGAGGTTGCCGCCCACGCTGAACGAAACCTCATCCGTCGAGAAAGTTTGCGTAGCCCCAAGTCCAGCCGAGAATCCAACTTTCTCACTCACAGAGACGTCGCCACTGAACCACCCTCCCGGAGCTGTAAAATCGTATTTTTGAGATGCCGAGGCCGCCGCCGAAGCGCCAAAGTCAGACCCTGAAGTAAAACCATTGATCTCGCCATCTTTATTTCTTGTTACATGGCTATAGGCATGCGCATGCGCCTCTACTCCCGCATTCAGGCTCTGCGTAACCCCCAAAGAGTCACCGTGTTCACCATGGACCTTTAGCGACTGTTCACTGTATAACATTGCGCCAGCTCGGGCACCAGCACTATACCCATCAGGACCGTAAGTCCCGCCAGCCTCCATGTACATTTCGTAACCAACGTTTGCGCTCGTTTCATAGCCCCGCCCATTACCTAAATCGACTTTGCTATTTACGCCAGCCTCGGCCGCATAGCGGGCCCCCCAGGTATTTGTGGTACTCCCATAGGAGTCTGTCGTGCTGTTATGACCCGAACTCTTTTGATGCACCCCGTAAAAATCCATATAGCCGTTTTCCCTATTTATTTCACGGCCATCCCAGACACTATCCCGAAATCCATTATCTACGCCGATTGGGCGGGTGTCATCAATGGTTTTCCCTTTACCCCCGTACCCGTTTCCCCCAAAAAATTCCTGGCGACCGACTCCACCCGCGTTATTGACTGGCCCCCCGGAATCTCCATGGGCTTTGCGATCCACCTCGCTTGCAACCCCGGGTGCGCCAAGGGGAGCCCCAGCGGCATAGGGTGTACCGAGGACCTTTTCGAAGAATTCATGCAGGACTTCGCCAATACCCCGTACGCTAGAGGTCGCGTCCTGCTCTGCTGCCTGTTCCTCTAGTTCAAGGCCTTTGGCGTGAATCTCTGCGGCGTCCGAGAGTAGACGCGGCTTGATCGCAGAATGCCACCGGGCTTTGAAGTCCATAGCGTCGGCGCCAACCCAGGTCACCGAGTCGATGATCAGGCTCATGGCCTGCGTGACGTCTTCAATCTGCCGAGAGCCTGCCGTAAAGGCTGATCCTTGCTCTCGCAGCATCTGCGTATCGGCGCCAAGGAACCCAGTCATATCGTGTCCTTCTCCCTGTTTCCGCACCCCAGGGGTGACGGCTCATCGGTTTCGGCACAGGCTAGGGCGGAACCTGCAGATCGAACATGGGCAGTTCTCCCCATCCCCCCCCTGCCGAAGAC
>JAEWEZ010000005.1 GCA_023389045.1 Actinomycetes bacterium | reverse complement strand
CGGTAATCCCGGGCATGGTCAGTCCTAGCTGGGGGCCGACGACGTGCACGATGCCCTGGTCACGGTCCCCCAGGGGGTGGATTCGCACGCCGAACTCCTCGGCGTTTCGGCGTAGCGTTTCGATCTGGGTGCGGCTGGTGATGTCCGCGATCGGCTTGTCGATATCGACCGTGGGGGTGTTGTGGTCCTCGGTGGCGATGGTCTGGTCGACGCGGCGCAGGCTACGGCCTTCCTGGCGCAGTCCGTCGAAGGCCTGGGGGCTGGTCACCTCGTGGAGGAGCTGAAGGTCGATGTAGAGCAGATCGGGTTCGCCGTTCTCTCCCTGGCGCACGACATGGTCGGCCCAGACCTTCTCCGCGAGCGTTCTCGCCATCGCTGTTGTCCTCCTTGCGCCCTCGGGGCGCGGTCTCGTTCCACGTCGGAGCGGGGCGATCGCACCGACGGCGTGACTAAGCATGGCGAGGACCACGCCCTCGCACACTTGCGTCTCACGAATCAAGACGGCAATATCAGGGCATGGACACCACTGCAATGGAGGACTCCGGCTCGGGCGTCGGCGTGCTGGATAAAGCCGCCGCCGTGCTCGGAGCACTGGAAGCCGGCCCCGCCACCCTCGCCCAACTCGTGCAGTCCACGGGACTCGCCCGCCCCACCGCCCACCGACTCGCCGTCGCCCTCGAGTACCACCACCTGGTCTCCCGCGATATGCAGGGCCGCTTCGTGCTCGGCCCGCGCCTGGGCGAACTTGCCGCCGCCGCCGGAGAGGACCGACTCCTCGCCGCTGCCGGCCCCGTCCTGGCCGCCCTGCGCGACCACACCGGCGAATCCGCGCAGCTGTACCGCCGCCAGGGCGATCACCGCATTTGCGTGGCCGCGGCCGAACGCCCCATCGGCCTGCGCGACTCCGTTCCGCTCGGCTCCACCCTCACCATGCGCGCCGGCAGCGCCGCGCAGATCCTGCTGGCCTGGGAAGAACCCGACCGTCTGCACCGCGGTCTGATGGGCGCGCGTTTCACCGCCACCCAGCTCTCGGCCGTGCGTCGACGCGGCTGGGCCCAGTCCATCGGTGAGCGCGAGCCCGGCGTGGGCTCCGTGTCTGCCCCTGTGCGTGGCCCGAACGGCCGTGTCGTGGCCGCCCTCAGCGTCTCCGGGCCGATTGAGCGGCTCACCCGCCAGCCCGGGCGCCTGCATGCCGCCTCCGTGATGAGTTCCGCGAACAATCTCACCGAGGTTCTGCGCCGCGCCGGTTCCTGACCTGGCAGCGCGCACAGCAGCGGGCCCGTCGGAGGTTCCTCCTCTCCGACGGGCCCGCTCTCTGTCTCTGCTGAGTCTCTACTGCGGCTCTACTGGGTCTTTCTGAGCGCTCAGCGTTCGATCCACACCGGGGTGTGCGCGAAGCGCAGCACCGCCGAGAGTTCCAGCGGCACCGGCACCTTGCCCTCGGCGGTCGGCGCATCCGGTGCGGCCGCCACGATCATGCTGGTGCCCTCCGAGGCGCGAATCAACTCCCGGGCAGAGCGCCCATAGGGAGCGGTGATCTCGCCGATCTGCACATCCTCGTGATGCTCACGGAGCACCTGGCGCACATGCCCGAGCAGCTCTCCCAGACGCGAACGGTCAGTGGTGGAGGCGGCGATCACGTCGACCCCCACCCCGTAGGCGTGGGCAAGTTCACCGGCGCGGGCAATCACAGCGTCATTGTCGGCGTGCACCAGGCCGATGGGGCCGTCGATGTCGATATCGCCGCGCACGATAACCACCGGGCAGTGGGCACGGGCAGCCAGGGCGAGGCTCTTGGAGCCGACCACGAGGCTCATCAGACGGCCGAGGCCACGCCCGCCCACGGCGATCACGTCGGCATCGTGACTGGCACCTACCAGCACCGCGGTTGCATTGCCGGAGACAACCTCGGTGGTGACTTTCAGATTGGGGGCAACCTCATGGGCGATACCGGCGGCATGGTCGAGCAGACCCTTCGCGGCTGCGCCCATACCGGAGTCGGTGATCCCGGGGACGGGATCAACATCCACTCCCATCTCGCTCCACACCATGGCGTGGATCAGATGCAGAGTTCCGCCGACACGCTGCGCATGCTGTGCACCCCAGCGCACGGCCAGTTCGGATTCGGGGGCGTCCATCACGCCCACTGTGATGCGGGGAACGTCGTTGGTCTCCATGTGCGAATTCTACGCCACACATGCGAAAGGAGCCGGTGCCTTTGGCACCGGCTCCTGCTCGTACCCCGTACCGGATTTGAACCGGTGTTACCGCCGTGAGAGGGCGACGTCCTAGGCCGCTAGACGAACGGGGCTTGAGCATCTCGCTCCGAAAACTAGATCGGAGTGATCAGCGCTGGGGTACCTGGACTCGAACCAAGAACAACTGAACCAGAATCAGCCGTGTTGCCAATTACACCATACCCCATGGTGAGAGCACGTTTTCAAGGGTTCCTTGCCGGTGTGCTTCCCGCTGTGCGAGAGGCGATCCGGATCGGTTGCCCCGAACCGTACGGGGAAAGACTCTAGCGGCTGTACGGCCCCGGCGCAAAGTGAAAGGGGTCTTTTCGCCTGTGAGCATCCACACGGTTCGTGCCCGGCGGGCCGACGTACCCGCGCACTCACGCGGCGGCGCCCACCATCGCTGCGATGATGGGCGCCGCCCGTCGGATGAAGAGGCGCGCACGCTCAGGCGCTCAGGCGCTCCCGGAAGGCACGCAGACGGGCGAGGGTCGATTCCTTGCCCAGCAGTTCCATCGACTCAAAGAGCGGCGGGGAAATCCGGCGCCCGGAAACAGCGCTGCGCAACGGCCCGAACGCCAGACGCGGCTTGATCCCCATGTCCTCGACGATCGCGGAGCGGAGCACCTGCTCCAGATGCTCGGTGCGGAACTCCTCCTCGGACACCTCGGTGAGGTCCGCGATGGCCCGGTCGATCACCGCCGCCGGATCATCGCCGAGTTTCTTCAGAGCGTCTTCCTCGATGACCAGGTCCTCGTCGGCCACGAACAGGAAGCGGAGCAGATCGGGGGCCTCCCCCAGCAGGTTCATGCGCGGCTGCACGAGCGGGGTCGCGGCAACCAGCAGCTCATGCTCAGCCTCGGTGATCGGATCGGAGACCACCTTCGCGGCCTGCAGGTAGGGAACCATCCGCTCGGTGAAGTCGGCCGGCTCCAGCATGCGCATGTGGTCGGCGTTGATGGCGGTTGCCTTCTTGATGTCCACGCGCGCCGGGTTCGGGTTCACATCGGCCACATCGAAACGCTCCACGAAGGCTTCGCGGGTGAAGACGTCCTGGTCGGCGCTGAAACCCCAGCCGAGCAGGGCCAGGTAGTTGACCATGCCCTCGGGCAGGAAGCCCTGCTCGCGGTAGAGGAACAGGTTGGATTCCGGATCCCGCTTGGAGAGTTTCTTATTGCCCTCCCCCATCACGTACGGGAGATGCCCGAAGACGGGGATGCGCTCGGCCACACCGATGTCCATGAGAGCCCGGTACAGGGCGATCTGGCGGGGCGTCGAGGAGAGCAGGTCCTCGCCGCGCAGCACATGCGTAATGCGCATGAGGGCGTCATCGACGGGGTTCACGAGGGTGTACAGCGGCTGGCCATTGGCGCGCACCACCACGAAGTCGGGGGTCGAACCGGCCTTGAAGGTCACCTCGCCGCGCACCAGGTCGTGGAAGGCGATGTCCTCATCGGGCATGCGCAGGCGCCACACGGGTTCGCGGCCCTCGGCGCGGTAGGCGGCCTTCTGCTCCTCGGTCAGGTCGCGGTCGCAGCCGTCGTAGCCGAGCTGCGGGTCTCGGCCGGCGGCGCGGTGACGTTCCGCGATCTCCTCAGCGGTTGAGTAGGACTCGTAAATGTGTCCGGCTGCCTTGAGTTTCTCGATGACTTCGGCGTAGATCTCGCTGCGCTGGGACTGACGGTAGGGGCCGTGCGGGCCGCCGGTTTCCACGCCCTCATCCCAGTCGATGCCGAGCCAGCGCATGGCATCCAGCAGCTGGTGGTAGGACTCTTCGCTGTCGCGGGCCTGGTCGGTGTCTTCGATGCGGAAGACGAGGGTGCCGCCGTGGTGGCGGGCGTAGGCCCAGTTGAACAGGGCGGTGCGGACCATACCGACGTGCGGGGTGCCGGTCGGGCTGGGGCAGAAGCGCACGCGCACATCGGCGCCGGTGGCCTGCGGGGAGGGTGTGACGGTACTGGTCACGGTGTCTTTTCTCCTGGTCGAGAGGGTGGGTCGAGGTCTCTGGCGCCGGGGTTAGCGGCGCACGACGGGGTTCGTGAGCTCACCGATCCCCTCGATCGTGATGGTCACGCTGCTGCCGGCGTCGACGCTGCGCACACCGGCGGGCGTTCCGGTCAGCACCACGTCACCGGGCAGCAGGGTCACCACGGTGCTGATCTCGGCGAGAAGCTCGGGGATCCGACGGACCATGTCCGCGGTGGTGCCGTCCTGGGCGGTCTCGCCGTCCACGCTGGATCCGATGCGCACCGCATGCGGGTCCAGTTCGGTTTCGATCCAGGGGCCGAGCGGGCAGGACGTGTCGAAGGCCTTGGCGCGGAACCACTGGCTTTCCGCGCGCTGCTGATCACGGGCGGTCAGATCATTCGCGCAGGTGTAGCCGAGGATCACCTCGTCAGCCTGGGAGGGGTCGATGTTCTTGGCCATGCGCTTGATCACCACGGCCAGTTCCGCCTCAAGCGAGACTTCCTGACTGTAGGCGGGAAGCACGATCGGCTCGCCGGGCCCGATCACGGTGGTGTTGGGCTTGAGGAAGTACAGCGCCTGGTCCGGCACATCGCCGCCCATTTCGCGGGCATGCTCGGCGTAGTTCTTGCCCACACACACGATCTTGGAGCGTGGGATCACCGGGGCGAGCAGCCGGACATCTTCCAGCGGCAGGATCGTGCCACTGGGGCGGATCTCGGGGGCGTAGAGGGGGTCGCCGGTGATACCGATAACCATGTCCCGGCCGTCTTTCTCCTGGACGATGCCGTACATGGGATCTGAGCCGGTGGTGAATCGGGCTATGCGCATACGGGCCAGTCTAGGTCTGCTCTCGGCCCGCTCGCTGTGTCGGGCAGGATCGCGCGGCGTTATCCTCGCGCCATGGCTTCGCGTGCTCAGTCCTCTGCCTCGTCTTCTCCCCGGTCCTCGGCCCGGTCTCCTCGCGTTTCCCTGATTGTGGTCACCGGTGCGTCGGCCGGTATCGGGGAGGCGATCTCCCGTCGGCTCGCTGCCGATGGGGCGCATCTGGTGCTTCTGGCCCGACGGGCCGATCGCCTGCAGGCCCTCGCCGAGGAGATCGGTGCGGAGGCTTTTAGCGTGGACCTCGCCGATGCGGAGGCCACCGCGGCAGTCTGTGCGCGCATCCTGGAAGAGATCGGGGTGCCCGACATCATCATCAATAACGCCGGGGCCGGGCGTTTCCTCACGATCGAAGAGACCAGCTGCGAGGAAGCACATCAGCAGATGGCTCTGCCGTATTTCGCGGCCTTCCACGTGACCCGTGGCTTTATCGACGCAATGCTGGATCGGGGCAGCGGCATCGTTTTCCAGATCAACTCGCCGGTAGCGGTCATCCCCTGGCCGGGCGCCGTGGGCTATGCGGCGGCACGGTTTGCTCTGCGCGGCTTCACCGAGGCGCTGCGTCAGGACCTGCACGGCACGGGGGTGAAGGTCGGCTCGCTGACCCCCACCCGGGTGCATTCGGATTACTTCGAGGCGAACCCCGATTCGGTCTCGCGGGTGCCGCGGGTGGAGGGCATCGTCGGCACGATGACGCCGACGGAGGTCGCCGAGTCGGTCGCCTCTGCCCTCACGCGGCGTCCGGGACGCGACACGCATGTGCCCTGGCGCTGGACTTTCTTCGCGCCGATTGCCCGCGCGATCCCGGGGCCTTTTGCCTGGCTATTCCGGGTAACGGGGCATCGTCGGCCGCGCCGACGCTCCCTCGCGGGGCTGCTCGGCAAGCGCCGCTAAAGCGCGCTACAGCGCTGCCCCGTCGGCCCCTTCCCTCGGAGTATCACCGAGCAGCGCATCCAGTTCGGGGCGCCCTTCCTCGGCGCTCGGATCTTCCGCTTCGATGATCTCGGTGATCCGACGGACGGCAGCCGCGACCCCGGGGTCGGTGCGTAGGGCCTGCGCGGTTTCATCACCGCGGCCCGACCAGGAGGGCAGTTTCTCCTCGTGCACGATGCGTCCGGGACGCGGGGACATGACGATCACCCTGTCGCCCAGGTACACGGCTTCTTCCACGCTGTGCGTGATAAAGAAGATGGTGTCTCCGCGCAGACGGTGCAGCGCGAGCAAATCCCCCTGCAGACGCCTGCGGGTGAGGGCATCCAGGGCACCGAAGGGCTCATCCATCAGCACGGTGCGGGGCCGGTTCGCGAGCACGCGAGCGATCTGGCAGCGCTGTTTCATACCGCCGGAGAGTTCATAGGGGCGGGCATCCCCGAAGTCAGCCAGGCCCACCAGGTGCAGGTACTGTTCGGCGATCCGGGCGGACTCCGCCCTGCTCATCCCCGCATAGCGCGGACCGGCCTCGACATTGCGGCGCACCGTCCACCAGGGGAAAAGCGTGGGCTGCTGGAAAACCACGCCACGTTCCGGGGAGGGCCCAGCAACGATCTCCCCGTCGACGAGAACCTCCCCCTCGCTCGGATGATGAAAGCCGGCGATCAGGCGCAGCAGCGTGGTTTTTCCGCAGCCGGAGGGGCCCACAACAGTCACGAAGGACCCCGCCTCGATCTCCAGATCCACGTTCTCCAGCGCGGTGACCACAGCGCCGGCATCGGTGCGGTAGCGGTGCACAATGCCGCGCAGGCTAATCGCGCCGCCACCGCTCGGGCTCTCCGCGGCCTGCTCGGTGTGGGTGCTCACTTCGCCACCTCTTTCACTGCCTCGGAATGCACGCGCGTGGCGTACTCCTGCACTGGATGCGCCCCGGAGGTCATGCGCACCTGGGCGAGGAAGCGGGCCGTGGAGGTGATCTGCTCCGCCGCGCCGATCTCCTCGGGTTTTTCGCCACCGAACCACTCCGTACCCGCGAGGTCCTTCGCCGTCGGGTAGGTGTAGCCATGCATCTGCTCGCGGGCGGTTGCGGTAGGCACCCCGAGCTGGGCGGCGATGGATTCGGCGGCAGCATCGGGGTCGTCGTGGATCCGACGGGCCGCGGCGTCCTGGGCGCGCGTCCACATCAGCATGAACTCCGGTTCCGCGGCAATGAACTCATCGCGCGCCGTGTGCATATCGAAGGTGACCACGCCCTGCTGAGCGGCCTGCGCGCTGTCGACCACCACATGCCCACCGTTTTCTTCGAGCTGTGTGAGAGTCGGCTCCCAGGTCCAGGCGGCGTCAATCTGGCCTGCCCGCGCGGCCGCCACCATCTTGTCGTTGGTCAGGTTGATGACCTCCACCTGATCGCGGATCCCCGCGAGATCCAGCATGGACAGGAGCGCATAGTGCGGGGTTGCCCCGAAGGTGACCGCGACGGTGCGTCCGCGCAGATCCTCCACGCGCTTGATCGCCGGGTCGAAGGCCACCAGCGCCTCCGAGGTGCCGATCACATCGGGCACCCAGACCAGCGAGATCGGCAGGTCCAGGGGCGGGCTCATAGCCTTGACCCCGGCGGAGGAGCCGTAGATGCCGATGTCGATCGACGTCGAGCCGAAGGCCTGGATCACGTCATTGCCGCCGTTGAAGCGCGCCCATTCGATACGCGCATTGGGCATGCACGCTTCGAGCAGGCCGAGGTCTTTGACCACGAGGTCGCCGTTGGCGATGCCCTGCCAGGCGATGCGTGCGTGGGTGGTGATCGACGGGTCGGGGGCGACGGGACAGACGGCCCCTTCGACCGGGTCCGAGTGCGGGTGGGCGGTGCGCCCGGGTTGGATGCATCCGCTGAGAACCACGGCGAGAAGCAGCGCGACAAGTGCGGCGAGCGCTGCGGTGTGGCGGGACGGTGTGGACTGTCTGGACTGTGTGGGCTGTGTCGGCAGTGCGGTGCTCATGATGCTGTTACGCGTCCTTCCCCTGCCAGGGAACCAGGAGGCGCCCGATGCGGACGATGGCCTGGTCGAGGGCCACCGCGACCAGGCCGATCACGATGATGCAGGCGATGGTCAGGGCTGTTTGGAGTTGCACACCGGCTTGGAAGGCAAGGCCGCCGATGCCGGGGATGCCGTTGTTCAGTTCTGCGGCGACCACGGTGGTCCAGGCGAAGCCGGTGGCCAGTCGCACGCCCTGCACCACGAAGGGAAGGGAGGAGGGGAGCACGACGGTGCGGATGCGTTGGAGGCGACTGGCTCCCAGGGAGGAGGCGGCCAGGAGCTGGTCTTCCCGCACCGCGGCAACCCCCTGGATGGTCGCGATCACGACGGGCGGGAAGGCCGCGAGGAAAAGCAGCCAGTATTTCGAGGCTTCTCCGATGCCCACCCAGACCACGAGCAGGCCGATGTAGCCGAGCGGCGGCAGGGCGCGCAGGAAGTTGAGGGCGGGTCCAACGATCGCCATGAGCAGTCGCGAGGCACCCATGAGGTAGCCGATGAGGAGACCGGCTACGGTGCCTGCGCCCACTCCGACACCGATGCGCTGCAGTGAGACGACGAGGTGTTCCCACAAGTAGTAGTTGGATTCCCCGCAGATATGCCGGGCGGAGCCCTCGGCGACGGGGTAACAGCTGTTTGCTTTCCAGAAGGCCTCCCAGACCGCGATCGGTCCGGGGAGGTACAGCGGATCGACGAGGCGGGCCGCTGCCACGGCGGCCCAGATCAGGATCAGCAGGAGCAGCGCAGCGATTTGGATCGCGAGCCGGCCGCCGGGTCGTTGCAGAAGGCGGCGCAGTCCGGGACTGCGCGCTCCGGGTCCAGGGGCCGTGGCCGGGCTCGTGCTCATGCTGGTCACCGTAGCAACGCGCATCGCTATCGCGCGGGACGAAAATGGAAATGTTTCTCAAATGTCCAGGTCACACAAAGAAAATGTCGGACATTACTGATCAGAAGGGGACGGTTGTCCTTTCGCCCGTGCCCCTCCTCGCATAGTGTCAGGACGTACACAGCCCACGACCTGCGCGAACACCGTTGTCGCGCCGGTTCTGACCTCGGAGCCGACTCCCTCGCGGGAGCCCGGTTTCCGAACCCCCGGGAGGTCGCGGCCGCGGCCTCCGACCCGCATCCCTGTCGTGGTGGAAGGACCCCCGCTCATGACCTCCCCGGCTCTGGAACGTGACGACGCCATGCTGAACCGGCTGGCGTCGTCCTTCCCCAAACACCAGCCGTTGATCGCGCTCGCGATTTTGGTGGTGTGCATTCTGATCGGCCTGTTCGCGGTGGAAAACACCGTGAAGTTCTACCTGTATGGTATTGCTGGCCTCTGCCTCGGCTACGTGCTGGTGCGCGGCGCCTTCGGTTTCGCCGGCGGCATCAAGCGCGCTTACATCGTGGGTGAGGGTTCGCTCTCCACCGCGCTGCTGACCATGTTCACCGTGACCACGCTGTTCACCCTCTCCTGGCAGTGGGCACAGTCCGCGGGCGTGCTCCCGATGGACAAGAACAACGAGCTCATCGGCGCCGCGAATATTGCGCCGGTCAGCCTCGCCATGATGATCGGTGCCTTCCTCTTCGGCATGGGCGCGATCATGGCCGGCGCCTGCGCCTCCGGCTGCCTCAGTGACGCGGGCGAGGGCTACGTGCGCGCCATGATCGCCCTTGTCACCTTCATCATCTTCTCGGTTCCCGGGGAAATGACCCGCGCCGCCATGGACGATCATGCTCTGCTCGGTATGAACCTCACCGTGCATCTGCCGCAGTGGTTCGGCTACGCCGGCGCCATCATCGCCAGCCTCATCGGCTTCTTCATCATCTACATGATGGTGTGGGGCTACGAGCGCAAGCGGAAGCGCGAGGGCACCGTGGAGCGGGTGCAGACCCCGCCGGAGCTGATGCCGATCCCCGGCGATAACGACGGCCACACCGACCGTTTCTTCAGCTACCGCCTGTGGCACAACCTGTTCTGCACCCGGTGGACCTTCATGACCTCCGCCATGATGCTCGCCTTCCTGTGGATCTTCATCCTGGTGACCACACACAAGGCCTGGGGCGTGACCTCTACCTTCACCACCTGGGATGTGGCTCTCGCCAACCTGTTCGGCATTCACTTCGATGCCGACTGGGCCTCCAGCGCCAATAAGGCCATCGAGGGCGGCCTGCTGAACCACGGTGGCACCGTGCGGAACCTGGCCCTGATCATCGGCGCTGCCTACGCCCTGCTGCTGGCCGGTCGCTTCCGCTTCGACCTGAAGTTCAATGCCCGCGACGCCGCGATCTACGCCTTGGGCGGCGCCCTGATGGGCTTCGGCGCCCGCATGGCCGATGGCTGCAATATCGGCGCCCTCTTCTCGGGCCTCTCGGTGGGCTCCCTGAGCGGCTGGGTGTTCGGCGTCTTCCTGGTGGCCGGTGCGACCGTCGGCCTGAAGCTCTTCGAGGGCCGTCTGAACATCATCCCGCCGAGCCGTCACATCGACCTCAAGAAGAGCATCGAGCACAACGGCATCCCGGCGCACATGATCACCGACCGCTGATCCCCCACCCCATCTATCCACTCTGACCACATCTGACGCCGACCCGTCGGCACCCGCCGACACCCCGAGGAAGGACTCCGTGTCATGACCGAGACCAAGCGCCATCTGATCGTCGGCGGCGTCGCCGGCGGCGCCTCCACTGCGGCCCGCCTGCGTCGCCTCGACGAACACGCCGAGGTCATCATGTTCGAGCGCGGCCCCTACGTGTCGTTCTCCAACTGCTGCCTGCCGTGGCACCTCTCCGGTGACATTCCGAAGGCTGAGCAGCTGGTGCTGATGAGCCCTGAGCAGTTCTGGGCCCAGTACCGCATCCAGGCCCGCACCGGCCAGGAGGTCACCTCCATCGACCCGGCCGCGAAGACCATCACCGTGAAGGACGTGGCGACCGGCGAGGAAACCGTCGAAAAGTACGACACCCTGACCCTCTCCCCCGGTGCCGCCCCGGTGAAGCCCCCGATCAAGGGGATCGACATGCCGCATGTCTTCCATGTGCGCAATGTGCCCGACATCGACTCGATCCAGCGTTACCTGACCGAGAATGATGTGCACCGCGTGGTCGTGGTCGGTGCCGGCTTCATCGGCCTGGAAGTCACCGAGAACCTGGTGCGCGCCGGCCGCGAGGTGGCTCTGGTGGAGGCCCTGGATCAGGTGCTCGCTCCGCTGGATCCGGAACTCGCCGCCATCCTGCACAAGGAACTCGACGATAAGGGCGTGGACCTGCACCTGGGCTCCGCCGTCACCCGGATCTCCGAGAAGGAGGTCGAGCTTGCCGACGGCACCGTCATCGAGGCCGGCTGCGTGATCACCGCGATCGGTGTGCGCCCGGAGAACGACCTGGCCAAGAACGCGGGCCTGGAGATCGGCGAGACCGGCGGTATCAAGGTCAACGAGTTCTTCCAGACCTCCGACCCGAGCATCTACGCGGTGGGTGACGTGATCGAGGTGCGTCACCACATCTCGGATGTGCCCTTCCTGCTGCCCCTGGCTGGCCCCGCCCAGCGTCAGGCCCGCACCGCCGCCGACCACATTTACGGGCGCAAGACCCGCAACCGTGGCGTGATCGGTTCCTCCGTGGTGCAGGTCTTTGATTACACGGCCGCAACCACCGGCATGAACGAGCGCTACGCGAAGGCGCACGGCGTGGACTACGACTACGTGTACGTGATCCCCGCGGACACCGTCGGCCTGATGCCGGGTTCCAAGCCGCTGTTCTTCAAGCTGGTCTTCGAGAAGCCCTCGGGCCGCATCCTCGGTGCGCAGGCCGTGGGCCAGGGCGCCGCCGATAAGCGCATCGACGTGATCGCCGCGATGATCATGATGGATGGCACCCTCGAGGATCTGGCGGATCTGGAGCTGCCCTACTCCCCGAGCTACTCGACCGCGAAGGATGTGGTCAACCACGCCGCGCTGGTGGGTATGAACATCCTGAACAAGGAGTTCGAGCAGGTTCCCGTCACCCAGGTGCGTCAGCTCGTCGAAGACGGCGCGTTCATCATCGACGCCCGCGAGCCCGGCGAGTTCGAGGCCGGTCACATTACCACCGCGGTGAACATTCCGCTCTCTCAGTTCCGTGACCGTCTGGATGAGATCCCCGAGGACCGCCCGGTGTACATCCACTGCCGTTCCTCGCAGCGCTCCTACAACCAGGTGCGTGCACTGGGTCAGCTGGGCCGCCCGAACGCGGTGAACATCTCCGGTTCGTACCTGGGCATCTCGATGGAACAGTACTTCGACGACAAGCGGATGGGCCGTGAGCCGATCCTCACCGAATATAACTTCAACTAACCCTCGATCGGCCTGTTCACAGGCCGTACCGTGGTGTAGGTGACCGCAGTACCGTCGCCCGCATTTCCATCGCCCGCGCGCCTGCTCGATCTCGAGCAGGCGCGCGTTGCGCGTGTCGAGCATGAGGCCCGCGCCGATGCCCTCACGGCAGGGCATCGTGAACGCAAACAGACCGGCGAGAAACATCCGGTGGAGGACTTCCTCTTCACCTACTACCCCTTTTCACCGGCACGGTTGCGGCGGTGGCATCCGGGGTGGCAGGTGGCATATCCGGTCCAGGCGGATCTGGGTCCTGACGGGCGCGGACGCGGTGGGGATGTCGCGGAAGACGGCACACGCTCGTGGTACGTCGATGTGGCTCATAGCCCCGAAGCCTCGGCACCCCTGATGCGCCGTGCCGATGTCGCACGGTTCCTCAGTGAACGGGCCGACGCCCTCGCCTTCATCACCCGTCTGCTGCGCTCCTCCTCCCTGCAGCGCCGCACAGCAGAGTTTGGGTGTTTTGGCCTTCACGAATGGGCA
>JAEWEZ010000150.1 GCA_023389045.1 Actinomycetes bacterium | reverse complement strand
GCTGTGCGGTTCGCGATCCGTGAAGTGGCGGTGCAGGGTGCCAAGGCTGTGGCCGAGGTGAGCGCCGCACTACAGGAACTCGACGCCGACCCCGAGGTGGACGTCATCATCATTTCGCGCGGGGGTGGTTCCCTCGAGGATCTCCTGCCCTTCTCGGATGAATCGCTGGTGCGTTTGGTGGCCCAGGCCCACACCCCGATCGTCTCGGCAATCGGCCACGAGGTCGATACTCCCCTCATCGATCTTGCCGCTGACCTGCGCGCTTCTACCCCGACCGATGCGGCCAAGCAGGTGGTGCCCGACATCACCGCGGAAATCGAGCAGGTGGAGATGGCGCGGATGCGGCTGCGCACCGGGGTGCGGCAGCGGTTGGAGCGGGAGCAGGCGGCTCTGGATGCGATGCGTTCGCGTCCGGTGCTGCAGGACCCGATGACAATCCTGCGTGCGCCGGCGGAGGAGATCCGCTCGCAGCTGGCGATCATGCGTTCTCGGATCGACTACGACATCAGCCGTGCCCGTGATGGCGTTGAACATCTGCGTCAGCAGGTGCGTGCGCTCAGCCCCCTGGCAACCCTCGAACGCGGTTACGCCGTGGTGCACAGCAGCAGCGGGGAGATCATTCGCGATCCCGCCGAGACCGCCATCGGTGATGCCCTCTCCGTGCGGGTTGCCGCTGGGCGTTTCGGCGTCGAACGCATTGCGGAGGACCCATACACACCACCGAGCTAAGAAAACATCCGGCCAGACCCTTGTGCCAGAGCGTTCGAGACCAGACCTGAACAAAGAACTCCAGACCCGTAACACGACTTCTCACAAGACTTTTGAAGGAGACCACGATGACCAGCATGGAACCGACCACCGATCCGATGGCTGATTCGAGTACCGGAGCGAGCGCAGCATCCGGCCCTGCTTCACCCGCTGGCGCTGCCGACACCGCAACCGGAACCCAGGAGCTTCCCGCTGATATCGCGGGGCTGTCCTATGAGGCTGCCCGCGATCAGCTCGTGGAAACCGTGCGGCGTCTGGAGTCTGGGCAGGGCGGCCTGGAAGAGTCGATCGCGCTGTGGGAGCGCGGGGAGATGCTGGCGCGTCGTTGCCAGCAGTGGCTCGACGGTGCCCGGGAACGTTTGGACGCGGCCGTGAACTCTCGCCGCGGCCCCGAGGATGGGAACGGCCAGAACGCCTGAGCGGCTACTGCTGCGCGGAGCGGGCAGCGGCGTCCGTCAGTGCGGCGTCCATGAACTGTTCAACCTCGGCGGCTGATCCGGCGCTGCGCACCACCAGGGCAAACTTCTCGGTCTGGCAGGTCATGCCGTGTCGAGCCTCGCCCTTCTCGTCGGTCCTTTCGAGCACCTGGCAGGAGGCTCCCTGCACCGTGCGCTCCTCCACCACGCGGGCACCGGGCATCACAGCCCCGCCCTGCGTGGCGGTTGCCTGATCCGCAGCCTGCGTCATCGTGACAAGCGCACCGCTCGGGCTCGTGACCCGTACCTCCCAGCGGAGTGCAGCCCCACCGTGCAGACGAGCGAGCCGCGCCTGCCACTCCTCCCCCATCTGCGGGGCCGCCACCGGGAACGGCAGGCTGCCCTGCGCACGCTCGGCGCTGGCCTGCACGTCCACCGTGGAGTTCGCGAGCGGTTCGCGTTCAAGGCCCTTCTGGCTCCCCACATCAAAGAAAGCCACCCCGACGATGACCACGACACCCACGGTGATCAGGAGCCCCCAGATGACATTGCGCAGGGGGCCGGCGAGCATCCGCTTCTTTGTGGCGGGTGCGGCGGGGGCAGGCTTCGTGCTCATGCCCCCATTGTCGCCGTGCATTCGCCGCGAGGCACAAAACCTGCAATGATCACGGGGTGACCGCGAGATTCCTCACCGTTGGAGAAGCCCTCACCGACATCGTCGTCTCTGCCGACGGCGACCGTCACGAATACCCGGGTGGATCCCCCATGAACGTCGCCGTGGCGCTCGGACGCCTCGGCCACACCTCCCACCTACTCACCCAGATCGGCCAGGACGAGCGCGGAGACCGAATCCGCGAGCACCTCGATGCCTCGCATGTGCTGCTGACCCCCGGCTCCGGGACCGCGCAGCGCACCTCGACGGCAGAAGCCACCCTGGATTCGACCGGCGCCGCAAGCTACGTCTTCGACCTGGATTGGGATCCGGACCCGAGTGGCCTTCCCGAAGCGATCGACGCGGTGCACACCTCCTCGATCGCCGCCGCGCTGGCCCCCGGCGCGCAGACCGTCGCCACGGTGCTCGAGCAGTGCGCAAGCACCGCCACCATCAGCTACGACCCCAATGCCCGCCCCGATCTGATGGGCGATCCGGTCCGCACCCGCGAGCAGGTCGACACGATCATTGCCCGGGCCGATGTGGTCAAGTCCTCCGATGAGGATGTCGCCTGGCTGTATGACACCGAGGACGTGGAAGACGTGGTTGCCTCCTGGCTTCGCCACGGCGTCAGCCTGGCCGTGCTCACCCGTGGCGGGGAAGGCGCCGTCGGTTTCACCGCCGCTGGCCGCGTGCCCGTCGAGCCGGTGCGCGTGGAGGTTGCCGACACCGTCGGTGCCGGTGACACCTTCTCCGCTGGGATCCTGGATGCCCTGGCCGGGCTTCAGCTGCTCGGTGCGGATAAGCGCGAGCAGCTCCGGGCGATCACCGCGGAAGACACCGCCACTGTGCTGCAGCGTGCAGCGCGCCTGGCCGCAGTCACGGTGTCCCGTTCGGGGGCGAACCCCCCGTGGAGCCACGAACTGGAGGGCTGAGCCCCGTCGGCACAACCCTTCCCGCACCAGCCAGCAGGCCCGTCGGCCCGCACCACCAGCAACACCCGTCGGCCCACTCACCAGCCCGAACCGCCCCAGCCACCCGACCATCCGATCGCACACCACACCATCCCCGCGCGGACACCGATGTCCCGCGCGTCGCCACCCGATCACCAGAACGAGGGAGTATTTGAATGTCCGAGACTGCCGCGCCCCAGGGCGAATACCGCATCGAGCACGACACGATGGGAGAGGTGCGCGTGCCGGCCGCAGCCCTGTACCGCGCCCAGACCCAGCGCGCCGTCGAGAACTTCCCGATCTCCGGCCAGGGGCTCGAGCCCGCTCATATCCACGCCCTGGCCCAGGTGAAGAAGGCTGCCGCGCGTGCGAATGCTGAGCTGGGCGTGCTGGACCAGGCGCTCGCAGATGCGATCGTCGCCGCTGCCGATGAGGTGATTTCCGGGGCGCATGATGACCAGTTCCCGGTGGACACCTACCAGACCGGTTCGGGGACCAGCTCGAATATGAACATGAACGAGGTGCTCGCCACGATCGCCTCGCGCGCCTCTGGCCTGGAGGTTCACCCGAACGATCACGTGAACTGCTCGCAGTCCTCCAATGACGTGTTCCCCACCTCGGTGCATGTGGCCGTCACCGATTCGGTGGTGAAGACCCTGCTCCCCGCCCTGGATCACCTGGCTGCAGCGCTCGAGGTGAAGGAAGAGGCGTGGAAGGACGTGGTGAAGTCCGGCCGCACCCACCTGATGGATGCCACCCCGGTGACCCTCGGCCAGGAGTTCGGCGGCTACGCGGCGGCCATCCGTTACGGCATTGAGCGGGTCGAGGCGGCGCTGCCGCGCACCGCGGAGGTGCCGCAGGGCGGTACTGCCGTGGGCACCGGGATCAACACCCCGATCGGCTTCCCGCAGAAGGTGATCGCGAACCTCGCCGAGCAGACGGATCTGCCGCTGACCGAAGCGCGCAACCACTTCGAGGCGCAGTCTGCCCGTGACGGCCTGGTGGAGATGTCCGGTGCGCTGCGCACCATCGCGGTGTCCCTGACCAAGATCTGCAATGACCTGCGCTGGATGGGCTCCGGCCCGAACACGGGTCTCGGTGAGATCGCCATCCCAGATCTGCAGCCGGGCTCCTCGATCATGCCGGGCAAGGTGAACCCTGTGGTTCCGGAGGCTGTGCTCATGGTCTGCGCCAAGATCGTCGGTAACGACGCTGCTATCGCCTGGGGCGGCGCGCAGGGCGCGTTCGAGCTGAATGTGCAGATCCCGCTGATGGGTACGAGCCTGCTGGAGTCGGTGCGTCTGCTCGCGAACGCCTCGCGCGTGCTCGCAGACAAGACCGTGGATGGCCTGACCGCCAATGAGGAGAAGGCGCGCTTCTACGCGGAGGCCTCGCCCTCGATCGTCACCCCGCTGAACAAGCTGATCGGCTACGAGAACGCGGCCAAGATCGCCAAGCATGCGGTGGCCGAGCGCATCTCGGTGCGTGAGGCGACGATCGCTCTCGGTTTCGTGGAGCGCGGGGAACTGACCGAGCAGCAGCTCGACGAGGCTCTCGATGTGCTCTCGATGACTGCTCCGAAAGCCTGATTCTCTCGACTGTTCTGCGGGCCCGTCGGTTCTGACCGGCGGGCCCGCGCCGTAGGCTCACCGCATGTCACACACTCAGTTCCCCGCCCCTGCCCCGCTTGAAGACTCTGTTCCCGACGACTCCGAGGATTCGATCTGGTCGCAGGATGCGCAGGTTCAGATCCGCGTCGCCGTCAGTGGCTGGCGCGCCGCGGACACCGAGAAGATCGCCAAGTCCCTGCGCGAGTGGGTGGATTCGCTACCTGCCAGCGATCACGACGGGTGGCACCGCGATGGCGGTGCGCTGATCCTCCTGGATGCGGGCGAGCAGATTCAGCTGTCGATCTACTCAGGCGGTGAGGACGGTCTCTCCTCGGCGAAGCTCAGCCTGCAGGAGGCCGAGCAGCGTCTGTTCAGCCGCGGGGTCGGGGTGCGCTGCACCCTCGAGGAGTCATGGTGTGGGGCCGACGGGCAGTGGGTGCGTGCCCCGTACAGCGTGCTTGAGGTGGATTGAGCGCTCTGGAACGACGGGGGTATCGACGCGGGCGGGGGCTCTTCGGGATCAACGCGGGCATCGGTTCTCTTCGGGATCGACGGGACACCCTGTGCCGCTGATCCGAGAGGAGTCCGACGCGCCCGCGCCAACACGGTGATTTACGAGGGGGAAAATTGAAACCGACGGGGGAATCAGACAACGCAGCAGGCTCCAGCAGCGCCTATAGCGCGACCCATGAGGCGTGGCGGCGCAACGAGGATCTTCCGCCGAGGGATATCCAGGATCCGATCCTGGGTGATCCGGCCCCCGCATACGCCCTGTACCCCGGCGTCGCCGCCCCGGAAAGCAGCCTCCCTGACGAGGCTTTCCTCCCCGGCAATGGTCCACACCTACCTGGCCTCGAAGAAGTACCCAACGGCCAAGCCGCCACGCCGCAGGACTCCAAGCCCCGCTCACCCCGCCTCAAAGCACCGGCTCATCCCGCACGTGCGTGACGAGCTCGGCCACCTTGGAGCGTTCCGAACGCTGCAAGGTGACATGAGCGAACAGGTCGTGGCTCTTGAGAGCTTCGACGACGGAGGCGATGCCGTCGTAGCGTCCAATCCGCAGGTTGTCGCGCTGGGCAATGTCGTGGGTAAGCACCACACGGGAGTTCTGCCCGATCCGCGAGAGCATGGTCAGCAGCACATTGCGTTCCAGCGACTGTGCTTCGTCAACGATGACGAAGGCGTCATGCAGGGAACGGCCGCGGATGTGCGTCAGCGGAAGAACTTCGAGCATCCCGCGCGAAAGCACCTCGTCGATCACATTCTGGGAGACCATCGAACCGAGGGTGTCGAACACAGCCTGCCCCCACGGCCCCATCTTTTCCTGCTGGTCGCCGGGAAGATAGCCGAGTTCTTGCCCGCCCACGGCGTACAGCGGGCGGAAGACCATGATTTTGCGCTGGGTGCGGCGCTCAAGCACTGCCTCCAGACCGGTACATAGGGCGAGCGCGCTCTTGCCCGTACCGGCGCGGCCGCCGAGGGACACGATGCCGATCGACTCATCCAGCAGCAGGTCGATGGCAATGCGCTGCTCCGCGGAACGCCCCGAGACCCCAAACACCGTCTGATCCCCGGGCACGAGACGCACCAGTTTTTCCCGGGTGACGCGCCCGAGTGCCGACCCACGCGGACTGGTGATCGTCAGTCCCGTGTGCACGGGGTGATGCGCCACCTCGGGAATCTCCACGTCCTGACCGTCGTAGAGGTCGCTCATGGTCTGCTCATCCACGCTCGCGCTGACCATGCCGGTGTAGCCGCGGTCTCGCGCGAGTTCCGCCCGGTACTCCTCGGCGTGGATCCCGGAGGCGGAGGCTTTGATGCGCATCGGCAGGTCTTTCGAGACCAGCACGACGTGTTTGCCTTCGAGCTGCAGGTTCTTCGCGACCGCGAGGATACGCGTGTCGTTATCTCCGAGGCGGAAACCATCGGGCAGCACCGAGGCGTTCATATGGTTCAGTTCCACGTGCACATGCCCGCCGTCGGTGCCGATGGGGAGCGGCTGGGCGAGGTTTCCGTGGCGATCGCGCAGGTCATCGAGGATCCGCAGGGCCTGGCGCGCAAAGTAGCCGAGGTCGGGGTGGTGGCGTTTGGCTTCGAGCTCGGTCACCACCACGATCGGGAGCACCACATCATGCTCAGCGAAGCGGGTCAGCGCGAGTGGATCCGAGAGGAGCACGGAGGTGTCGAGCACGTAGGTGATGGTGCCGATGTCGAGGTCGGCGAGCGCTTGCTGTGCCGCGTCGGGTCGCAGGGACGGCACGACCGGGGTGGAGGGTCCACCGCTCGGGGCCGGCAATGGGGCGGGTGTGACCGCCTGATTGTCCTCGGTGCGGCCTGCTGCACGTTCAGTGATGGTCTCGTCCATGAGAAGCCTCCCGATCTCGCGGTTGTTTCGGAGACTAGTGGCTCAGCACCCCGCGCGTGGGCGCGCCGCGCTCTGGCGCGGGGAGTTCACCCGGGTGTCATCGAGAGTTCGGGCCGACAGGGCCCGTCGGACCGTTCAGGCGCCGAAGCGTCGCTCGCGCCCGCAGTAGTCCTGCAGGGCGTGGATGAGATCCTCACGCTGGAAGGCCGGCCAGTTCGTCTCGCAGAACCAAAACTCGCTGTGGACCGACTGCCACAGGAGGAAACCGGAGAGCCGCTGTTCACCGGAGGTGCGGATGATGAGGTCCGGGTCGGGCTGGCCCGAGGTGTACAGGTGCCGGGAGATGTTATCGACGGTGAGCGCGTCGATAGCCTGATCGACGCGCTGCTGAACGCGCTGCTCAGCGGGCTGCTCGTCGTGCTGATCGCTCGCGCTGAGGGCCTCGCGTACGGCAGCGCGGGCGGCGGCGGTGATTTCTTCACGCCCGCCGTAGCCGATCGCGAGGTTCACCGCGAGGTGCCGACGCGGAGCGCGCTGGCTGGAATCAGCGGAGGCAACGGTCTCGGTGATCTCCCGGCATGCCTCGGCGGGAAGCACGTCGGGATCGCCGGTGATGCGCACCGCGTACCCGTCCTCCACCACGCCGTGCACCAGGTCGGTGATGATCTGGATCAGCGGCGTGAGCTCTTCGGCCGAGCGGCGCAGGTTATCGCGCGAGAGCAGCCAGATGGTGACCAGGGGAAGTTCGAGCTCATCGAGCCAGCCGAGCGCTTCGAGAACTTTGGCTGCACCCACTCGATGCCCCTGGATGGTGGGGACTCCGGCTTCGCGCGCCCAGCGGCGGTTGCCGTCGACGATGATCCCCAGGTGGCGCGGCAGGGTGCAGCCGTGAAGCTGCGGATCGGTGCTCACGACGGGCAGGGATTCTTCAGCGGCGAGCGCGGGCTGTGCGTCCGACGGGGTGGTCTGGTGGGGACCCGTGAGGGCGCGCTCCTGATCGGTCTGCGCGGTCATGGTCCTCCCTGGTGGTCCCGACGGCAGGGGCCTGCCGTCTCGACGTGGTCTCGTCGGTCGCCGGGCGCGTACTCGGTGACGCTGTGCCCCAGCGGTTCTCTCATTATCGACGATCCGGGGCCGGTTCAGCCGTTGTTCACCAGGCTCGGTACTGATCCTCACCATTTCGCCACAGTCTGTCCTTCGATCACCCCTTCAACCCTACGGGATCGTAGGTTACGCTTCCGTACATGACGAACGGCCCCCACACTTCGGGACGCTGCGGAACCGCCACCGCCGCCGCTCCCACCAGCCCCGCTACCGCACAGGAAGCCGATGCTGCCCTGCGCGAGGACCCGGCCCTGCGTGAAGCCGTGGCCGCCGTGGAAGAGGCCGGCGGGATCCGCGACGAGGACATCCCCACCGCCGCCGACCACCCCTTCGCCCCGCGCACCCTGACCCGGGCGATGGCCCGTCGGGCACGCGCTATCGGCCTGCAGCTCCCCAAGCCGCGCCTGCGCGGCGTCATCCACCTGATCGCCTTCCCCACGGTGCTCGTGGCCGGTCTGCTACTGGTCGCCTTTGGGCACGACCTCGCCACGCGACTGGCCTGCGTGGTCTTCATCGTGACCGCCGGAATGCTTTTCGGGATCAGCGCCACCTACCATCGCGGCACCTGGGCACCGCAGCACGCGATCATGCTGCGGCGATTCGACCACGCCAATATCTTCCTCATCATCGCCGGCACCTATACGCCGATCTCGATCGCCCTACTAGATCGCGGCGATGCCATCACGCTGCTGTCGATCTGCTGGGCCGGCGCCGGCGTGGGCGTAGCCTTCCGCCTGTTCTGGACCGGCGCTCCCCGCTGGCTCTACGTTCCCGCCTATGTGGCGCTCGGCTGGGTTGCGGTCTTCTACATGCCGCAGCTTCTGGCCGGTGGCGGCTGGGCCGTGGTCTGGCTCCTGATCGCCGGCGGCCTCGCCTACACGCTCGGCGCCCTCGTGTACGGCCTCAAGCGGCCCGACCCCTCACCGGTCTGGTTTGGCTTCCATGAAATCTTCCACACCTGCACCGTGGCCGGTTTCGTCTGCCACTTCGTGGCGGTTGCCCTCTCTATCTCCTGAGCATGCTGAGGGGCTAGGCGCCGTGACAGCACTGTCGCGCGGAGTCCCTGTATGGCGTCATCGCTGAACGCCTCGAATTAGCGCTGCGGCGTGGGGTCTTCGTCCGTCGGCCCTTCGTCCGTCGGCCCCTCATCCGTCGGGCTCTCCCCCGTCGGCTTACTCTCCGTCGGGGTCTTCTGAGCCGAACCGACGGAGTCCTGGCGCGCCTGTTCCTGCTCCATCCGCTGGCGCACGCGCTCCTGCGCGTTGATCCGACGGATGTGCCGGGTCATCGAGAGGATCAGCAGCAGCACAACCACCGCGAGAATCCCCATCGCCACGAAACCCTCCAGGCCCGGCGAGACCGTGACCGAGTTCAGTTCCTTGCCATCCGAGGGCTCCGCGAGCACGAGACCGGCGATCAGGGTGTTCACTGGGCATCCTCCTGCGCAGTCTTGTCAGCTGCGGTGTGATCAGCAGCGGTAGCGTCCGCATCCTGCGGCGGCGCGGCGGGGCGGATCCCGGCGAAGAGGTCATCCTCGGGCAGGGTCACTCCGATCCGGGAGCAGCGCAGTTCGTAATCGTCCGTGCCCCAGACGGTCCGCTCCACATCATGCGGAACAGCGAAGAAGAAACCGTCGGGATCCACCTGGGTGGCGTGGGCACGCAGCGCCGCATCGCGAACCTCCAGGTAGTCGCGCACATCAACGCGGGAGGTCAGCAGACGGTCGGTCCGTCCGTCGTACCGCTCAAGCCAGCGGTCCAGCTCCTCATTCGGGCGCCCCTCCTCATGGAGGTGCCGAGACACGGCGTGCAGACGCTGCCGGTTAAAGCCGTTGATGTAGTAGATCTTGGCGACCGTCCAGGCCGGGCCGAGCTCCGGCGCGTACTGCGGATCAGCGGCTTTCTCAAAAGCAAACATGCTGATGCGGTGGCACTGGATGTGATCAGGGTGGGGGTAGCCACCGTTTTCGTCGTAGGTGGACATGACATGCGGGCGCAGGCGCCGCACCGTCTCGACCAGGGGGCGCGCCGCCTCCTCGACCGGAAGGGTCGCAAAAGAGCCCTCCGGAAGCGCCGGCAGCGGATCCCCCTCGGGAAGCCCCGAATCCTCAAAGCCGAGCCATTCATGGTCCACACCCAGGATTTCCTGGGCGGCAGCCATCTCGCGCCGACGCACCTCCACGAGGTTCGCGGCGATCTCCGGATCGCCCTGCAGACGCGGGTTCAGCACATCGCCGCGCTCCCCACCAGTGCAGGTAATCACCGTGACCTGCACGCCCTCCCGGGCGTAGCGGGCGGTGGAGCCTGCACCCTTGCTGGATTCATCATCGGGGTGCGCATGCACGGCGATCATCCGCAGGGGCTCGTCGTGGGACGGGAACTGGACGCTCACGTCTCTCCTCGAAATGGGTGGTGCTAACGGGTGGGGCAGGTGATGCGCGCGCATCGACCACCGCCTGAGCCTACGCCACCAGCCTGGGCGTTCCGAAGCCTGCGACACCCCGTGAAGACCAGGTCAGGGCCCTTGGCTCGCAGGACCCCGGGACGAATCTGGGACACTGAGCCCATGAGCACTGCCCAGCAGACCCGGCAGGACCGCTACGGCGGCCCCCTGGTGAGCGCCCGCACCGCGCGGATCTTGATCGTCATCGGGGCGATCCTGATGGTGGCGCTGGTAGCGATGGTTGGCATCCGTTATGCCGATCAGCCGGTGCGCACGAAAGTGGTGGCCTACGAGCATCTGGCGCCCGACCGGATTGCCGTCTCCTTCCAGGTGACGATGCGCCCGGGCACAGAAGCAACCTGCACCGTGCAGGCGATGAATGAGGGCGCTGCCCAGGTAGGTTTCGTGGAAGTACCGATCAGCGCGCAGAGCGAATCGCAGACCACGCACCGCGTTGAGATCGCGACCCAGGGCAAAGCCGTCTCTGCCGAAGTGCTGCACTGCACGCGCCGCTGAGAGAGGGAGCGAAAGGGCCGACGGGGTTCCTGCGGTGCTCGCTGCTGGGCACGCTGGGCGGGTTGGGGATCTGCCGACGGGCCTCGGATCGGCACTGAGACCAGCGCAAAGGCACTGCTCCTGGATATTCTCCTGCGTATCCAGGGTCAATCCAGAAGGCGCGGTGTACGATTGTTGGATAACCGGCTTCGTGCCGGTCGTCATCACCCGCACACGGGGCGCATGTACGCATGTGCCCCGTGATTCGTGTCGGACACGCTCCCCCGGGCTTCCCCGGAAGCACCGACGCGTCCCTTCGAACCATCACAGGAGTGATCCCATGAGCAGCCAGCCGAATGGCGCCTGGCTCACCCAGGAGGCCTACGACCGCCTGGCCCGTGAGCTCGCAGAGCTGGAGGGCCCGGGTCGCACCGAGATCGCCGAGCGCATCGCCGCAGCTCGCGACGAGGGCGACCTGAAGGAGAACGGCGGCTACCACGCTGCCCGCGAGGAGCAGGGCAAGATGGAAGCCCGCATCGCAGACCTGCAGCGCCTGCTGAAGAACGCCGTGGTCGGCGAGTCCCCGAAGGACGACGGCATCGTTGAACCCGGCATGGTCGTGACCATTGATATGGCCGGGAAGGAACGCACCTTCCTGCTGGGTAACCGCGAAATCGCCGAAGACGAGGACATCGAGGTGTACTCGGCGGAGTCCCCGCTAGGCGCAGCGATCAACGGCTCCAGCGTGGGCCAGGAGATCGACTACACCGCTCCGAACGGGAAGAACCTGCCGATCACCATCAAGGCAGCCACCCCCTACAAGGCCTGAGCCCGCCACGAGCACGTCCAGAAAAGACCAGACAAGAACTGCCCCGTCGCACCGAGTGGTGTGGCGGGGCAGTTCTTGTATCTGAGGAAGCGATGCCGTGCGGGCCGATGACAGCCCGCACGGCACATGCATGTCAGGAGTCGGTCTTGGCGGAACCCTTGGCAGCCACACCCGAGGCTTCCTCATCCAGCTCCACCGGGGCCGAGCCGGCAGCCACAGCCGCCTTCTTCTCGTCCTGCGTCACACCGCGACGCAGTTTCTCGAAGTACTCGGCAGCGGCTTCATCTTCACCCAGCTCAGGGCTCGGATCACGCCCCACGAAATGCAAGATGGTGGCGTTGACGAAGGCGGCGACGGGGATGGCGAAGAGAGCACCGGGAATGCCGGCGACCATCGCACCCAAAGCCACGCCGAGAAAGACGGCGAGGGGATGCAGTTCCACGGCCTTACCCATGAGGAAGGGCTGGAGCACATTACCTTCGACCTGCTGCACGAGCAGCACGATGCCGAGCATGACCAGCGCCCAGACCCAGCTCTTCAGAACCAGCACGAGGAGAACGGCAACGGCGCCGGAGACGACCGCACCAACCAGCGGGATGAAGGAGAAGAGGAAGACCAGCAGCCAAATCGGCACCGCGTAGGAGCCGAGGCCCGCGATGACCATACCGAGGGCGATACCCACCGCGTCCACGGCTGCCACCAGGATCTGGGTGCGCACGTAGGCGGAGAGGGCCTTCCAGCCGCGGCGGAAGGCTTCATGGGTGGGGACGCGCGCATCCGGCGGGAGCAGGCCCACGCACCAGCGCCAGATCTGCGGACCACTGGAGAGGAAGAAGAACAGGGAGAAGAGGCAGACCACGATGCCGGTGGCCACGTTGCCGAGAACGGCGGCGGTGGTCATCGCACCGGAAAGCAGCTGATCGGCGTTCTCCTGCAGCTTGGCAGTGCCCTCCTTGATCGCGGTGTCGATCATCGGGGCGTTGATGTTGAAGGTCTTCGTTGCCCAATCGGTGAGCGTTTCGAAACCCGCCACGGCCTTGACCTGGATGTCAGCGAACTGGGAGATGAGCTGACGCCCGGCGAGGGTGAACATGCCGGAGATGACCACGAGCAGACCGACCAGGGCGATACCGCTCGCCGCAGCGTGCCCGAGGAAGGTGTACTTGGTCAGGATCTTCACGATCGGGGACAGCATGACCGCGAGCAGCACCGCGATCAGAACGGGGATCGCGATGGTGGCGACCTGGGTGATACCCCAGATCAGCAGGGCAGCAGCAGCCCCGATGATGATCAGGCGCCATGACCAGGCGGCAAGGCGGCGCACCCCGATCGGGATTTCCGCGACTTCCTGGACGGCGGCCGGCGGCCGGGGTGAGGGCTGAAGTTTCGCCATGGGCACTCCTCCTGCTGATGCGATAGGACGTGCACACTCTAGCGACCGTCGGCCCCTTCACCGCAGGTTCGGTGGACAGTTCGTGACAGGGCCGACGAAAGTAGGCACTTCGGCAACCATGCGATGAGAGACCTCCGGGGCGCGGGGTCGTAGCCTCGGAGCATGAGTCACAGCAGCGAACAACCCCCTGTGCAGCCTTCAACGCAGCCTCCTGTGCAGCCACCAGCGCCCGCTCAACACGCAGCGCCTGCTGAGGCGCCGTCAGTGCCGGCCACGGAACAAGCTGCGCCCGCCACCGCTTCCTCTGCCCCCGCCGAGGCGCCCCGTGAGGCCGCCCTGCGCCTGCGCGGCCTGCGCAAGAGCTTCGGGGAGACGGAAGTGGTGCACGGCATCGACCTCGACGTTCCCGCCGGCTCCTTTTACGGGGTCGTCGGCCCGAACGGTGCCGGCAAAACCACCTCCCTCTCGATGGCCACCGGCCTACTCCGCCCCGACAGCGGCAGCGTGCATGTGCTCGGCATCGATATGTGGGCCGATCCAGCGCACGCTAAGGAACGTCTCGGTGTTCTCGCCGACGGTCTGCGCACCTTTGATCGTCTGTCAGGGCGCGAACTGCTCACCTACAACGGTCTGATCCGCGGGATGGCCGGGGATGTGGTCGCCGAACGCACCGAGGCGCTGCTTGCTGCCCTGGACCTGACCGATGCCGCCGACAAACTCGTGGTGGACTATTCCGCCGGTATGACCAAGAAGATCCTGCTGGCCAGCGCTCTTGTGCATGCGCCGCGTCTGCTTGTGCTGGATGAGCCCTTCGAAGCGGTCGATCCCGTCTCCGGGCAGGTGATCCGCCAAATCCTGCGAGCTTTTGTGGCCGGTGGCGGCACCGTGGTCCTCTCTAGCCATGTGATGGAACTGGTGGAGGACCTCTGCAGCCACGTTGCGATCATCGCCGAGGGGCAGATCCGTGCCGAGGGCACCCTCGACGAAGTACGTGCCGGCGGAAGCCTGGTGCAGCGCTTCATCGACCTGGTGGGCGGAACGCATCTGGATGAAGGGAGCCTGTCATGGCTGCAGTCCTGAACCAGGCTCATGCCCGTACTGTCGCCGCCTCCTCCCCCGGTTCCGGAGCGGGAATCTCCCGCGGAGCGCTGGCCCGCACCCTGGTGCGTTTGAAGTGGAAGCTCTGGAAGCGGTCCTTCCACAAGAATCTCGGCAAGACGGTCGGCACCGTGGTCACGGTGATCTATGCGGTGAGCTTTCTTCCCATGATCGGGGGCCTCACTCTGATGGCTCTGCTGGCTGGCGAGATCGATTTCTTTGCCCCGCTGATCCGCGCATTGGGCGCCCTTGCCACCCTCATGTGGCTGCTGATCCCGGTCCTTGCCGTCAGTATGGATGACACTCTGGACGCGCGGCTTTTCGCGCTCTTCCCCCGCCGCGCCAAAGAGTTGCAGCCGGGAATGTTCCTTGGCGGGCTCATTGAGGTGGGAGCCGTCTTCACCCTGCTCGGTGTGGTCCTGGTGACGGCTGCTGAGCTGCTGTGGCTGCGCATGGGTGGCGCTGCCGGGACCGGATGGTTGATCGCAGGGATCATCTCCATCCTCCCCTTCAACCTGATCGGCTTCATCACCTGCCTCCTGCTGCCGCGGGCATGGTTCGCGCATTCTGCTTCCCGCCAGTCCTCTCGGCGCGGGCGTGAAATCGGGGCTGTGCTCACCCTCTTCTTCGGCTTCGCCATCGTCTATGGCGGCGGTATCGCCATGAGCCGTGGGGGCGGAGCCATCCGTTTTGACACCGAGCTTCTGGAATCTGCCGGCCAGATCATCGCCTGGACTCCCTTCGGGGCCGCCTTCTCTGTGCCCCTGGACCTGGCGACCGGGGCCTGGCTTCCCGCGCTGCTCCGCGCGCTCGTGGCGGCCGCTACCGTCCCGGTGCTGTGGCTGTGGTGGCGGCATTCCCTGGATAAATCCCTGACCTCGGCGCTGCTCGGTGACGCGGAATCTGTCGGCAGTAAGGGCGGCACCCTCGTGCCCTTCGGGCTGCCCGCCACCCCGTTGACCGCGGTCATGGGGCGTTCCCTGCGGTACTACCGACGCGATAGCCGCTACCTGACGGGCCTCGGGATCCTTCCGCTGCTGCTAGCGCTACTGGCAGCAGCGGGCATGACACAACCAAGTTTCGCGATGACAGCCCTCGGGATCTCCGCCTTCATCATCGCCTCGGCCAGTATGACGCTCTTCAATGAGCTGGGGTACGACGGGCCGGCCGGCTGGGTGAACATCACCGCGGGTCTGGATGCGGCCGCGAATATCCGGGGGCGCCAGCTCGCTCAGGCGGTCTTCTATCTGCCGCTCGCCATCGTCGCCGGTATCGCGCTTCCGCTTCTGCTCGGCGCGCCGCAGCTGATCGTGCTCTACCCGGTGGCGCTGGTCTCCCTGCTGATGACGGGGTGGGGACTCTCGGCAGTCCTGACGGTGTTCCTTGCCTTCCCGACCTCCCCGCCGGGGGTGAATCCTCTGAAGGACAAGTCCGGTTCGAGTGGAGCTGCTTTCATTTCCTCGCTGGCCGGGTTCGGCGGCATTGCCCTGCTGCAGAGTCCCGCCATCACCCTCGCGGTCATCGCGGTGGCAACCTCGAGCGTCCTGCTGCAGGTGATCAGCGGAGTTCTCTTCGTGGTCGTGGGCGTGCTGGTGCTCGTGCTGGGGCAGACGATCGCGATCAAGCGTCTGCTCAGCCACTACCCGGATATTTTCACGCGGGTGCGCAACTTCGCCTGAGCCGATCTGCCTGCAGTTCAGGGGGCGGCGGTGAGCGCTTTCTCCATCACGATCGCGTCGATCCGTCGTCCCCGGATCCGGTAGTAGCCGCGGCGTACACCCAGTTCGGTCCACCCGGCGGCGGTGTAGAGGGCGCGGGCGCGGGCGTTGTCTTCCCGCACCTCCAGCAGGATCCGTTCGGCACCGCCATGGGAGGCCTGCTGCTCGCACCAGGCGAGCAGGGCACGGCCGATCCCTCGGCCGGGCTCCCGGGAGCCAATCGTGTGCAGGTCGGCGGTCTCCCCCGCGAGCATGATTCCGGCATAGCCCAGCAGACGCCCGGCAGCATCCTCGGCCACCGCATAGCGGCGATCGGGATGTTCGATCTCCTCGGCTAGCTGGAACACGGTCCAGGCTTCATCCGGGAACAGTTCGAGTTCCGCGAAGGCGATCTCTTCGACGTCTTCGATGGTGGCCGGGCGCAGGGCGACCCCCTCCGGGAGGGAGCCCCCGGAGCATGAACTGGGCGCGTGGGAATCCTGCGGTTCAGCGCCCTGTAGTTCAGGATCCTGTCGTTCAGGATCCTGCGGCGCCGAGGTGCCGACGGGGGTGGTGCTCATCGGGGGCCGAGCCCCAGGGCGCTCTTACGGGCGGTGGGTTTAGCGGCATCCGGTTCGCGCAGGTACAGCGGCGAGGTGTCGCTGAGGTCTTCCCCGGCGGCGAGGCGGCGGGCAGCGGCGCGCAGCAGGAAACCGGCATCGGCGTGGTGCAGCGGCGCCGTGGCCGGGAGAAGGTCCGGGTACAGCTCGCAACCGGAGCCGACCAGGTGATCGCTTGCGGTGAGCTGGGCGGCCACCTCGGCCGGGGCCGCCACGGCCGGGCCATCAACACAGGTCAAAGCGCCGTCAGCCGCGGCCTCGTAGCGGGCGTAGTACACCTCTCGGCGGCGTGCATCCAGGGCCACCGCAATCGTCGGCCCCGAGGATCCGCCGGGTTCCGCACCGGCAGGCCCCTCCCCCGCGTTCTCTTTGTGCGCACTCTCGAGGGCCTGCGCGGCGAGCGCTTCGAGGGAGCAGAGCCCGTAGACGGGGATGTCGAGCACAGCGGCGATGGTGCGGGCGGCGACGAGACCCACGCGCAGGCCGGTGAAGGGGCCGGGGCCGCGGCCGGCCACGACCCCCGTGAGGTCACTGCGGCTCGCACCGGCCTCGTGCAGGGCGCGGTCGATGAGATCCAGCAGCACCTCATCGTGGTGGCGGGCTCGTTCATCGGAGCAGACCGCGAGGACCTCGGCGGTTCCCGCCATGAGGTCTGTGCGGGCGACGGCGATGCTCACCGCCCCCGAGGTGTCGATCCCCAGCAGCATCACTCGGTCTCCTGTCCGTTCTGGCCCGCCTTTTCCTGGCCCGTCTGATCATCAGCCGCCATCGACTGCCCATCGGCCGCGGGCTCTTCTACCTCCACCGATTCAACCGCACCGCGTGCAGCAAGGTCCTGCATGGCCGCGGCGAGCGCGGCGCAGGCAGGGGCATCCCAGCGCGGTCCCGCCGGGATCAGGCGCAGGGTGCGCGGCTCTTCGGGGTCGTCGCCCTCGAGGGGTTCCTCGGGGCGTTCGAGCTGGATCAGCAGATGGGAGTCCGACAGGTGCTCGACGCGTCCGCGGCCCCACTCGGTAACCGTCACGGCCGCATCGAGGTCGGCTTCGAGGTCGAGGTCGTCGATCTCGCCGCCCTCCCCCAGACGGTACGCATCCACATGCACGAGCGGGAGCCCGTCGCCCAGGTTCGGATGCACACGGGCAATCACGAAGGTGGGGGAAGCGACGGGGCCGCGCACCCCGAGGCCCGCGCCGAGCCCCTGGGTGAAGGTGGTTTTTCCGGCACCGAGGGGGCCATCCATCACCAGCAGGTCCCCGGCACGCAGGTGGCTTGCGAGGGTTTCGGCGACCGCGCGGGTCGCCTCCGAGGTGCGGGTGCGCACCGCGATCTGGTTCACGAGAGCACCTCGCGCGGCACCAGCCCGGCCACGGAGGTCAGGATCTCGTAGGGGATCGTTCCGGCTGCCTCGGCCCAGTCCGCTGCAGTGGGCGCCCCATAGGAGGGGCCAAAGATGATCACTTCATCTCCGGGGGCGGCATCGGTATCTGCGCCGAGGTCCACCACGATCTGGTCCATGCTGATCCGTCCCACCTGTGGGGCGCTGCGGTAGCCATCGCGGGTGTTGATGAGCACGCGGCAGCGGCCGCTCGCGGCACGCAGCAGGCCGTCGGCGTAGCCCACGGGGACGAGGCCCAGCTTGGTCGGTTCGGCGGTCGACATGGTGTGCCCGTAGCCAATGGTCTGGCCGGCCGGCACGGATTTCACCATGGCGAGACGGCTGGTGAGGCTCATGGCGGGGCGCAGGTCCAGCTCGGTGGGCACCGGCGGGTAGCCGTAGATACCGATTCCCACGCGCACAATGTCGCGGTGCAGGTCGCGGCGGGCGAGGGTGGCGGCCGTATTGGCAATGTGCTGCAGCGGCACGGGGCCGGTGATCTCTTCCATCTGCGCCACGCAGCGGTCGAAGAGTTCCACCTGCTGATCGGTGGCCGGGTCCGTCGAATCATCGGCACTGGAGAGGTGCGTCCAGGCGCCCACGAGGTTCACCGATTCGTCTTCCAGCAGGGACTGCGCGACGGTGTCGAGGCTCGCCGGTCCCACTCCGCCGCGGCCCATCCCGGTGTCAATCTTGACGTGCACACGGGCGCGGGCATCCACGCTCTTGGCGGCTTGGGAGAGCAGACGGAGCATCTGCGCGGAGCCGACGGAGACGTCGATACCGGCGCTGACCAGGTCGGTGAGGATTTCGGGGGCGGTGTGCGGATCCCAGAGCCAGGTCAGGATCGACGCTTCAATCCCGGCACGGGACAGCGCAAGCGCACTTGCCGGGTGAGCAACACCGAGCCAGGTGGCGCCACCCTCGAGGGCGGCGCGAGCAGACTCGAGCATTCCGTGCGCGTACCCATCGGCTTTGACCACAGCCATCAGTGCGGTCTGCTCGCCGAGGTGGCTGCGGATCGCACGAACGTTGTCAGTGATGGTGCTGGGATCGACGACGACCCGGTTCGGCATCTGCCGCGGGTCTTCCGCCGGAATCGCGATGCTCATCGTCCTCCTCGCTGCTGGGGCACGGTCGGGCCCAGGATAGTCCCGATCACCTCGGGGAGCCGGGAGGGGAGGTCTCCGGCGAGAACGGGTCGGGCACCGTTTCCGGCGGCGGCACGGCCCGCTCGCCCGTGCAAGAGCGCTCCGAGCGCAGCCGCCTGAGGGCCGGGGAGCCCCGCGGCAAGGAGCGTTCCGATCACCCCGGAAAGCACATCGCCGGTGCCGGCGGTGGCGAGCTGCGGTGTGGCGTCATCCTGGCTGAGAAGCGCGCCCCCATCACCGGGGGCGATCAGCGTGATCGAGCCTTTGAGCAGCACTGTTGCGCCAGTTGCGGCGGCGAGGGCACGGGCCAGTGCGGCCGGGGCCAGGGGCTGTGCATCCCCCGTGTCGTCACGATCAGACGGTGCCTGCGCAATGCCCAGGCGGGCGGCGAGACGGTCGGCTTCGCCGCGGTGCGGGGTGAGCACCACGTCCGGGGTGAAGCGATCCTCGGGGGTGATCGCGTCAATGGCGCCGGCGTCGATCACCCCGCGGATGAGGCGTCCGCCACGGGTGAGCAGGGCCACGCCCTCACGGGCGCGGACCGCGGTGGGCGGCAGTCCGGGGCCGACGACGAGAGCGTCGGCGCGCTCGGGCAGGGGAAGATCCGGCGCTCCATCCCCGTCGGACGCCTCGAGGAGATGCCCGACGATTTCCGGGCGCGCATGGAGCACCAGATCCAGGACGCGACGCGGGGCGAGACACCGGACCATGCCGGCACCGGTGCGGGCGGCGGCACTACAGGAGAGGACGGCGGCGCCCGGGTACTCCTCACTGCCGGCGATCAGGGCGACCACCCCGCGGGTGTATTTGGAGTCCTCATGGCACGGGTGGCGCCACAGGGCACGCACCTCGGCATCCTCGAGACGTTCCACGGCGGGTTCCGCTGGAAGGTGCGGGCCGAGCCCAATATCCACGAGCTGCACCGTCCCGCAGAGGTGGGCGGCGGGTGGAAGCAGGAGCCCGCTTTTCATCGCACCGAAGGTAACGGTCAGATCGGCGGCGAGGGCCTGCGGGTCGGCATCCCCGCTGCTCGTGTCGATAAAGCTCGGGGCATCCACGGCGATCACGGAGCGGCGGGCGCTGCGCACGGCGTCGAGCAGCGTGTGCAGACGCTCCGGAGCCTCAGCCCGGCCACCGATGCCGAGGATCGCATCGAGCACCAGGTCTGTTTCACGAATCAGACGGAGGGTGCGCTCAGCCGGGAGCGCATCAATATCCCAGATGGTGCCGTCGGCGCGGCGGAGTGCTTCAGCACCGCCCTCATGCACCGACCCCATCACGGCCAGCGCATCCGCAGCGATCCCCCGTCGGCGAAGCAGAGCGGCCGCGTGCAAACCGTCCCCACCATTTGCTCCCGGCCCAGCCAGGACCAGCACCCGCGGGTGCTCCCCGTGGGCGGGGTCGGCGCCCAGCCGGGACAGGAAGGCCGCGGCTTCATCGGCGAGCGCGGCGGCGGCGCGCAGCATCAGGGGTTCCCCGGCGCTGAGGAGCGGTTCTTCGGCGGCGCGCACCGTGGCTGCGTCATAGGCGCGGATCATGGCTGCCTCTCCTCGTCCGATGAGGGTTCCGACGACGACACCCCAGCGGCACCGGAACGTTCGGCAATCACGATCGCGGTGGCCAGGTCACCGTCGTGCGAAAGGCTCAGGTGCAGGTGGCTCACGCACAGGCTCTGGGCGATCCGCAGCGTGTTCCCGCTCAGCACCAGATAGGGGCGGCGCGTGGCGGTGCGTTCCACGGTGACGTCCTGCCAGGAGCAGTCGCCCGGGGCACCGAGAGCTTTACCGAGGGCTTCCTTGGCGGCCACGCGAGCCGCCTGGGAGGCCGGGGAAAGAGAGCGTTCGCTCGGGGCCAGCAGACGGTCCCGCAACGCCGGGGTGCGCTCCAGCATGGCGTCAAGCCGCAGCACATCCACCACGTCGATCCCGACGCCGATCACGGTGCCGTCCTGACGTGGGGGAAATGCCCGAGGGCTCCCGGGCGGGATGCTCTGCCTGCCGTTCATGACGGCAGTATCACATCACTGACCGGGAGCCCTCCGATGGGATTCGGCCCCTTGCGGGGGTGAGTTCTCGGGGCCGACGCGATCCCGTCGGCCCCACAAACTCACTCCACCGTCACAGACTTGGCAAGGTTCCGCGGCTGATCCACATCCAGCCCCTTCGCGGTGGCCAGTTCGCAGGCGAAGATCTGCAGCGGGATCACCGTCAGCAGGGGTGCGAACAGGACACGGGTGCGCGGGTAGCGAATCACGTGATCGGCGTACGGGAGCACATCCTCATCGCCCTCTTCAGCGATCACCAGGGTGCGGGCGCCGCGGGCGCGCACCTCCTGGATATTGGAGACGACCTTGGAGTGCAGGGAGTCGCGGCCGTGCGGCGAGGGGACGATCACGAAGACCGGCTGGCCCTCATCCACCAGGGCAATCGGGCCGTGCTTGAGTTCTCCGGCGGCGAAGCCCTCGGCGTGGATGTAGGCGATCTCCTTGAGTTTGAGGGCGCCCTCCATGGCGGTCGGGTAGCCGACGTGGCGGCCCAGGAAGAGAACGCTCGTGGCGTCCTTCATGGACTGGGCCAGAGCGGTGACTTCCTCAGTGCGGTCGAGCACCTCCTGGATCTTCTCCGGGAGCTGTTCGAGGTCGTACATGAGCGCCTCGATCTCGTCGGGGAAGAAGTTGTGGCGCACCTGCGCAAGGAAGAGACCCAGCAGGTAGCAGGCAGCGATCTGCCCGAGGTAGGCCTTGGTCGAAGCCACCGCGATTTCGGGGCCAACGTGCAGGTAGAGAGCCGCATCGGCTTCACGCGGGATGGTCGAGCCGCGGGTGTTGCAGATGGCGATCACCTTGGCGCCCTGTTCGCGGGCGTGGCGTACGGCCATCAGGGTGTCCATGGTTTCGCCGGACTGCGAGATCGCCACCACGAGGGTCTTCTCGGTGACCACCGGGTCGCGGTAGCGGAACTCGTGGGCGAGTTCGACCTCGACCGGGATCCGGCACCAGTGCTCGATCGCGTACTTGGCCACGTTGCCGGCGTTGGCGGCGGTGCCGCAGGCAATCACGACGATCTTGTCGATCGTGCGCAGCACTGCCTCGTCGATGTCCATCTCATCCAGGTGCAGGTAGCCGTTGTCGATACGGCCCATGAGCGTGGCGCGCACGGCATCGGCCTGCTCCTGGATTTCCTTCGCCATGAAGGAGGGGTGCCCACCCTTTTGGGCAGCGGTGGCATCCCATTCGACGCGGTAGCGCTTGGGGCTCGTGACCTCATTGCCCTCGGCGTCGATCACGGTGACGGCATCGGCGGTGACGGTGACGATCTGGTCCTGGTCGATTTCGAGGGCTTCCTTGGTGGAGTCCACGAAGGCGGCCACATCGGAGCCGAGGAAGTTTTCACCCTCCCCGAGCCCGACGACGAGCGGGGAGTTGCGGCGGGCGGCGACGACGGTGCCGGGGGCATCGCGGTGGATCGCCAGGAGCGTGAACGCTCCCTCGAGGAGGCTCACGCTGCGGCGCATCGCCTCGGTGAGGTCGCCGCAGGCTTCCATTTCGCGGGCCACCAGGTGGGCGGCGGCTTCCGAATCGGTTTCGGAGGCGAAGACGTAGCCCTGCTCCTCCAGTTCGGCGCGCAGCGGCGCAAAGTTTTCGATGATGCCGTTGTGCACGAGGGCGAGTTCCTGCTGCTTGCCGCCGTGGTGGGGGTGGGTGTTGGCATCGGTGGGGCCGCCGTGGGTGGCCCAGCGGGTATGGCCGATCGCAACCGGGCTATCGGTGACGGTGCCCTCGGCGATGGCATCGCGCAGGTTCTGCAGTCGGCCGGCGCGTTTGGTGATGCTGACGTGGTCCCCCTCGACCAGGGCGAGGCCTGCCGAGTCGTAGCCGCGGTACTCGAGCCGGGCGAGGCCCTGCAGGATCACATCAATAGGGCGAGAGGAAGGGGCCTGTGCTGCAGGCCCTGCGTATCCGACGATTCCACACATGCCCCTCACGGTATCCGCGCGCGGGGCCGCCGCCTCGCTCCTCGCGAAGGTTTCCCGAGGACTGCATCACGTTCTGGCAGGCGCCTGCGCGCACGTGGTCACTCCGGCGCGCGAGCGGTCACGATCGTTCACAGCCGCTCCTCCTCGAGGGCGGTGGCTCGTCGGAATCCCCGTCGGACGTGATCCCCGCGCCAATCTGCCGCGCAGCACCACCGACCACACCCCCAAGCCTGCAAGAATCAGCAGTCATGAATGCCCCCGTGCAACGCACGTCCACCACCCCGTTTGATGAGATCTCCCGTGAGAACTGGGCGCGGCTCTCGAACGAAACCCCGCTGCCGCTCTCGGCACGCGATGTGGAGCGTCTGCGAGGCCTCGGGGACCGCGTGGATCTGCGCGAGGTGGACGACGTCTACCGCCCGATCTCACGGCTGTTGAACCTGCAGGTTGCCGGGGCGCAGGCGCTGCGTCGAGCCCGCGGGGAGTTCCTGCATGAAAAGCTCCCCCGCACCCCCTACGTCATCGGGGTGGCCGGTTCGGTGGCCGTCGGGAAATCCACCACGGCCCGTCTGCTGCGTGAGCTGCTCGCCCGCTGGCCCGACACCCCGCGCGTCCAACTCGTCACGACCGACGGGTTCCTCTACCCCAATGCGGAACTGGAACGCCGCGGCATCATGCACCGCAAAGGCTTCCCCGAGTCCTACGACCGGCGCGCCCTGCTGCGTTTCGTGGCGGATGTGAAAAGCGGTGTGGACCGGGTGGAAGCGCCCGTCTACTCCCATCTGGTGTACGACATCGTGCCCGAGGAGAAGGTCGTGGTGGAACGCCCCGATGTGCTGATCCTGGAGGGGCTGAACGTGCTGCAGCCTGCACGGCCCCGACGCGACGGGAAGCTCGGGGTGGCCGTCTCGGACTTCTTCGACTTCTCCGTCTACGTGGATGCCAAGGCCGAGGATGTGCGCCGCTGGTACATGGAGCGTTTCTCCTCGCTGCGCGAAACCGCCTTCTCAGATCCGCGCTCCTACTTCCGCCGCTATGCGGAACTGAGCGATGAGGACGCGATGCGCACCGCGCAGCGCATTTGGGACACGATCAACGGCCCGAACCTCACCCAGAACGTGCTCCCCACCCGGGGGCGGGCCGACCTCATCCTGCGCAAAGGCGCCGACCACCAGGTGGCGACGGTGCTGCTGCGCCGCGTCTGAGCACGGCGTAGGGAATCTGAGCCCAGCGCGGGGAGGGCGCTGCAGGAGCACCCTCCCCACGCCAGGACGTCACAGCGCGAGCCGCTCCCGGACCACCGTGGCCAGGCGCTCGGCGGCAGCATTGGCCGTCTCGTCGCTTTCCGCCTCGACCATCACGCGAACCACCGGCTCCGTGCCGGAGGGGCGCAGGAGCACACGGCCCGTCTCACCCAGTTCCTTCTCGACGGCAGCCACCGCGGCGCGCACCTCGTGGTCGATCGAGGCGCGGGTCTTATCCACGCCCTTCACATTGATGAGGGCCTGCGGGAGGCGGGTCATCACGGAGGCGAGCTCACGCACGCTCTTGCCGGTGGTGGCCATCCGCTGCAGGAGATGCAGGGCGGTCAGTTCACCATCGCCGGTGGTGGCGTGCGCGGCGAGGATGACATGCCCGGACTGCTCACCGCCCAGGGAGTAGCCGCCGAAGGTCATCTCTTCGAGAACGTAGCGGTCGCCCACATTCGTCTGCGCGAGCATGATGCCGTTCTCGCGCATGGCGAGTTTCAGGCCGAGGTTGCTCATCACGGTGACGACCAGGGTGTCGTCATGCAGGGCGCCGCGTTCCTTCAGATCCAGGGCGAGGATCGCCATGATCTGGTCGCCATCCACGGGCTCACCCTCGGCGTCCACGGCCAGGCAGCGGTCAGCGTCACCGTCGAAGGCAACACCGATATGCGCACCGTGCTCACGCACAGCCGCCTGCAGCTGCTCCAGATGCGTGGAGCCGCAGTCCTCATTGATCTGCTTCCCGTCGGTGCAGTCACCGATCACGTGCACGGTGGCGCCGGCGCGGCGCAGCGCCTCCGGGCCGGTCACAGCCGCAGCGCCATTGGCGCAGTCGGCAACCACCGTCAGCCCCTCCAGAGAGGAATCGAGGGTGCCCACCAGGTGGGTCACGTACTCCTCGATGGCATCCGGGTAGGGGCGGATGGAGCCGACGGCGGTGCCCTGCGGGCGCTCCCACTCCTCATGCATACGCGCCTCGATCGCATCCTCAACCTCATCGGGCAGCTTGGTGCCGCCGCGGGCAAAGAACTTGATGCCGTTATCGGGATGCGGATTATGGGAGGCAGAGATCATGACGCCCAGGTCGGCGCCGCTCTTGTTGACGAGGTAGGCGAGGCCCGGGGTGGGCAGCACGCCGGCATCGAGCACATCCACACCCGCCGAGGCCATACCGGCGGCCACGGCGGCGCCGAGGAAGTCACCCGAGGGGCGCGTGTCGCGGGCAATGACCGCGGTGGGGCGGGGGCCATCGAAGGCGCCGAGCGAGCTGAGCACATGGGCGGCGGCAACGGACAGTTCCACGGCGAGTTCCGCGGTGATGTCCTGGTTGGCGGTGCCGCGCACGCCGTCGGTGCCGAAAAGACGAGCCATCTGAGTTTCCTTCCGCAAGGGTTGAATCAGCCCGAGCCTAGCGGCCCGAGGCTGCGCCGCGACTGTACCTGCGCTGTGCCGCTGGGCGCGCCGTGGCAACTCCCACGGTTCCGGGGCTCGGTGCGGGGGCGGGCGGGGGCGTGGTGCGGGGGTGGGAACAGGCCGACGGGCGCGGGCGGGAGCCGGATGTGCGGAAAGGGGCCGACGGAGCGAATGCCCCGTCGGCCCCTTCCGTGACTGCCCGCTCTCTCGAGCGGATCAGGCTCTCGCGAGCAGATCAGGCCTTGTTGGTCACGAAGCGGGAGGTGCCGGTCTCGACGACCTCCACGGCATTGTCCAGACCGCCGTGGACCAGGTTCTGCACCGCGGTGGTGGTGTAGAAGGCCACGTGCGGGGTGATGAGAACGTCCTTGCGCTCCAGGAGCTGCTCGAGGATCGGATCGCCGAGGTCCTTGCCGCTCCAGTCGTAACGGAAGTACTTTGCCTCGTTCTCGTAGGTGTCCAGGGCGGCCCCGGAGAGGTGCCCGGAATCGAGCGCCGCGAGCAGAGCCTCGGTGTCCACCAGAGCGCCACGGCCGGCGTTCACGAGCACAGCGCCGGGCGCCATCTTCGCGATCATCTCGGCGTTCATCATGTGGTGGTTCTCGGGGGTGGCCGGCACGTGCAGGGTGACGATGTCAGCGCCCTCGATGGCCTCCGCGGCGGTGGCGGCGTAGGTGCCGATCTCCGTGAAATCCTCACGCGGGAACAGGTCGAAGCCGACCACCTCGGCGCCGAGGCTCTTGAAGTGCTGGGCGGTGACGCGGCCGATCGCACCGGTGCCGATCACGGCCACCTTCATGGTGGCGATCTCACGGCCGATGAGGCCGGCGAAGCGGAAGTCGCGGTTCTCGCACTTCTCCTCGATGCCGGGGAAACGGCGGGTGAGGTACAGGGTGGAGGCGATCACGAACTCGGCGATCGCATTGGGCGAGTACACCGGAACGTTCGTGATGGTGATGCCGTTCTCGCGGGCCAGGGCCCCGTCGAACATATCCACCCCGGCGGTGCGGCTGGAGAGCTGGGTGATGCCCAGTTCCTTCAGGCGCGGGTAGACGGAAGCCGGCGGCGGAACCACCTGCTGCAGGGTGACCGCGTCGAAGCCCTTGAGGGACTCCACGGTGGTCTCGTCCAGAACGTCGGTGGTGACGGTCACCTCGTGCTCGGGGTGAGCGGCGCGCCATTCATCAACGGCGGGCAGCTCATCGTCACGGGATCCGAGAACCATGATCTTCATCGTGCTTCCTCCAGGTGGGTGTCGTTCTCAGCGGGGATATCGGAATCGGAATCGGTGGCGGATGCGTCAGCGTGCAGGTCCTTATCGGCCGCGCCCTTGGTCACGGGCGCACCCTGCGGGGTGAAGGCGTAGATCTGCGGGCTGTAGACGTGCAGCTTCACAGCCAGCAGCCAGTGCAGGGCGATGGCCAGGCCGATCGGCACCACCAGGTAGACCAGGGCGAGGGTGCCGATGATGACCGCGGTGTTGCCCTGCATACCGGCGGCGGCCGCGATCGGGCCCACCAGACCGGAGTGGCCGAAGCCGGCGGAGGCGGGCGTCCCGGTGATGCCGAAGAACGCGCCGAGCAGGCCGGTGACGGCGGCGACCAGCGAGAGCGGCAGGATCATGATCGGGTTCTTGAAGAGGTTGCCCATCATCATCTTCATGGCGCCAAGGAAGACCGACCAGGTCACCCCCGCATTGTTGACGCGGAAGCTGCCGACCATCAGCACGGCGGCGGCTGCGGCGATGCCGAGGTTCGCGGCACCCGAGGCTGCACCGTTGATACCGATCGCGAGGGCCACGCCCACGGTGGAAATCGGGGAGACGATCATGATCGCGAAGATGACGGCGATCAGCACCGAGGCGAAGACGCCGAGCCCGTGGCTCGCGGCAATGGCGTTGACGGCGGAGCCCACGGCCTGGGTGATGTAGGAAACGTAGGGCAGGGTGAGAATGCCGACGAGGCCGGAGACACCACCACCGATGATCGGCAGGAAGAGCACGGTCAGGCTGCCGAGCTTATTGCCAACCCAGGCGAGCACCAGCACGGCCACCGAGGCGGTGAGCATGGTGTTGATGAGGTCGCCGATGCCGACGAGCATCACGCCATTGGCGTCAAACTTCATGGCGCCGGAGCCCACGAAGCTGGCGGTGCCGATGATGACGGTCTGCACGGCGGACATGCCGAACTGCATGCCGATGAGGATGCCGACGATCACCGGGACGGTGAACTGAATACCAACCACCACCTGGTGCAGGGTGGTGAACAGTTCGATCGAGGGCATCAGGCGGGCGAGGAACTTGAACAGCTCGCCGGTGATGGCGTTGGGGATGAGGCCGACGACGATGCCGATGGCAGCGCCGTTGAGGATGCGGTCAAGGAAGAGTTTGACCGTCATGGGTTGGTCGAACATGAGGTCTCCTTCGCGGAGCGGATCGCGCTCCGCCACTCGGAGGGAAAAGGACGAACACCGTGGGGCTGGTTGCCCCTGATCGGCAGCCACCACCGCATCATGTCGAGGTGACCAAATCAGGGAACTGGGTCCCGGGGCGGTGCGGCAGGGCGATCATCCCGCACCCTGCGGCAGACACAACAGTAAAGGTCGAACTATGAAGCGAAGTTCCGTCGCGGTGACGCGACTACCCTGGAACGCATGGCAGATCACGTCCCGGTCAGTGTCTCGGTCCCCGGGCAGCAGGGTCAGGACGAGACCGTCGGCATAGTGCCGCCCCTGCCGCGCATCCCGCCGGCCATGATCGCCGCGCATGTGGGCGACCCCGCGAGCGGCCGGGCCCTCGCCCTTGCCGAGAACGGTCACCTCCACTCCCTCCGCTGGGACCCCGACACCGGCACGCTGACCGGAGAGATCTCCCCCGGCCCCATCCCCTGCCGCATCCAGCTCGCGGAACTGCCCGCGACCGCCGTCTCCCGTCGCTTCTGGCCCGATGAGCCCGGTGGAGTGTGGAAACCGATCAGCTCCGAATGCCGCTGTGAGGAACAGGAGTGCTGCGTGCATGCGGCCGCTCTCCTGCACGCCCTGGATCGCGCCCGTGAACAGCAGCGTCGTGAGCGTCCGCCCTCCCCCTGGCGCACCGTGCTGCGCCCCCTCCTGACGGACGCGTCGGGCCCCGCGGGAACCCTCAGCGGGGATACGACGGGAGAAATCCCAGGGGCCGACAGGGCGACGGCCTCCAGCGCCCTCGGCCTCCGCTTCGAGTTGGAAGTCTCTGCCCCCGGAGATCTCACCGGCCGCAGGGGCCGGGCGGTGGCCCGTGCCGAGGACCTTTACAGCGCGCAGCAGTGGCACCTCGCGCTGCGCCCCCTGCGTCGCAACGCTCAGGGACGCTGGGTGAAATCCGGGGTGTCCTGGCGCAGCTTTGAATACCGCCTTCCCAGCCGTGACCTGCAGGAAAACCACAGCGAGGCCCTGAGTGCCGTCTATGCGGCAGCCGCTGCCCGTCGCTCCCATGCCGGAGGTGCCCCCGAACGAATCTGGCTGACCACCGCCGCCTCTCCTCTGCTGTGGCAAGCCCTCGCCCATGCCCGCGATGTGGGGGTGGAGTTCCTGGGTGCCGCGCCGTTGCACGAGATCGCCCTCGGCGAGACCGCAGAGGTGCGCCTTGACCTCGTACGGGAGGACGGCACCCTGGTGCTGCGCCCGCAGATTCTGTGCGAGGGCGTGCCCGCCCCGGGGGCGCAGGTGCTCGGAACCAGCGGGATCTGCCAGATCAGCACCTCGGGCCATGTGCTGCTTGCCCCGCTCGGCACTCCCCTGCCGCGCCATCTCCAGCGACTCCTGCAGCACCCCGAGCCGCTGCGGATCGACCCCGCGGAAGAAGAGGAGTTCCTGCAGGTGGCGTATCCGCGCCTGCGGGACGCACTGGCTGTGACTTCCAGTGACTCTTCGGTGGAACTGCCTGCCACTCCTCCGGCCACCCTGCGCGTGGATGCCGCCTATGCGGAGGGGGATCGCCTGCGTCTGAGCTGGCAGTGGATTTACCACGACCCCACGCGCGTGCTGCCGGTGCAGCGTCGCGAAGGGGAACGCCGCACCCTCGAGCATGAAGACGAGGTGCTGGCACGCGCCCGCACCGTCTGGCCCACCGCTGGTTCCTTCACCCCCGAGAATCTCAGCGGAGAAGACACCGCGCAGTTCAGCAGCATCGCCCTGGATGCCCTGCGCGAACTCGACCACGTGGATGTGCGCATCACCGGCACCCGGCACGCCTACCGCGAACTCGATGGCGCCCCGCACATCCGGATCACGCAGACCTCGCATCCGGGTCGGAACGACTGGTTCGACCTCGGTTTCAGCATCACCATCGACGACCGCGAAATCCCCTTCCCTACCCTGTTCACCGCCCTCGCCCAGGGTCGCACCCGTCTGCTCCTTCCTGACCGGACCTGGTTCTCCCTCGAGAATCCCGCCTTCGATGTGCTGCGCCGCCTGATCGACGAGGGCACAGCGCTGGCCGAATGGGAGCCGGACCGTGTGGGCCTCGGCCGCCACCATCTCGGGCTCTGGGAAGACCTCGCGTCGATCGCGGCGAGTGCCCGCACCTGCGCTGCCTTCGAAGAGCAGACGAGGGCGCTGCGGAACCTGCGCGACGGCGCCCTCACGACCCCCGATCTTCCCCAGGGTCTACGCGCCACGCTGCGCGACTATCAGTGGGAGGGTTTCGCCTGGCTCGCCCTGCTCCACCAGCATCGCCTCGGTGGCGTGCTCGCCGACGATATGGGGCTTGGCAAAACCCTCCAGGTACTCACCCTGATCCAGCATGCCCGGGAACAGGACCCCACCGCACCACCCGCGCTCGTCATCGCACCCACCTCTGTTCTCGACGTGTGGCGGCGCGAAGCCGAACGGTTTACCCCGCATCTGCGGGTGGCGATGCTTGGCTCCACCACCCGTGCCCGCGGCCGCAGCCTGCGCGAGGCCGCCGCGGGGGCGGACCTTCTGCTCACGAGCTACGCCGTGCTCCGCCTCAATGAGGACGAATTCGCGTGCCTGGACTACTCCCTGCTCATCTTGGATGAAGCACAGTTCGTGAAGAACCGCTCCTCCCGCGCCCACCAGGCGGCTGCGCGTCTACGTACCCGCTCCTGCTTCGCCATCACCGGCACGCCGATGGAGAACTCCCTGGATGACCTGTGGTCAATCTTTGCGCTCGCCACCCCGGGCCTGTTTGGCACCGCCACCGCCTTCCGCCAGCGCTACACCCTCCCCGTGCGGAGCGGGGAGCATCCCGAGCGGCTCGACGCTCTGCGCCGGCGTATCCGGCCCTTCCTGTTGCGCCGCACGAAAGAGCAGGTTGCCACCGAGCTTCCCCCCAAGGATGAGCAGGTGCTGACGGTGCAGCTCAATCCCGAGCATCGCGCCCTCTATGACGCGGTGTTGCAGCGGGAACGCAAGAAGGTGCTCGGGCTGATCGAGGAGGATTTCGACCGGCAGCGTTTCATTGTGTTCCGCTCACTCACGCTGCTGCGCATGCTGGCCCTCGACCCTGCGATCGTGGATTCCGAGGCGCATGCGGAAGTGCCCTCCTCCAAGCTCGACGCCCTCTTTGACCGGCTCGAGGAAGTGCTCTCCGATGGGCACCGTGTGCTGCTGTTTAGCCAGTTCACCAGTGCTCTGGCCCGGGTTGCGCAGCGCCTTGAGGCACGCGGGATCCCGCACAGCCTGCTCGACGGGTCCACCCGCGACCGCGCAGGTGCCATTGACCTGTTCCGCAGCGGGGAGGCTTCCGTCTTCCTCATCTCGCTGAAAGCCGGCGGCTTCGGGCTCACGCTGACCGAAGCGGACTATGTGTTCCTGCTGGATCCCTGGTGGAACCCCGCCGCAGAAGCACAGGCCGTGGACCGCGCGCACCGTATTGGCCAGGAACGGCATGTGACCGTGTACCGGATGATCGCCGAGGACACGATCGAGGAGAAAGTGCTCGCCCTGCAGCAGCGCAAGGCGGAACTCTTTGCCGCGCTCACGCAAGACGGCGCCGCCTTCCAGCGGGCGATGACCGCGCAGGATGTGCGCGAACTGTTTGCCGAGTAGTTGCCGTCGATCACGCACGACGGCTAAACCGACCCGCAGGAAATCTCCGTGCGAGGCCTTACCCCGTCAGCGCGAGCCTCAGCACGAAACTTCCGCACGAAACCTCAGCACAACAGCACGAAGCCCCGACGCGAAAACGTCGGGGCTTCGTACGGTACTGGCCGTGACGCACGGCTGAGCAGTACGACTGATGTAGGCGGCGAAGCCGCCGGGGATCAGCGCTTGGAGTACTGCGGAGCCTTGCGGGCCTTCTTGAGGCCGGCCTTCTTGCGCTCGATGACGCGAGCATCGCGGGTGAGGAAGCCAGCCTTCTTCAGGGCCGGGCGGTTCGCCTCACGGTCGATCTCGTTCAGCGCGCGGGCCACGCCCAGGCGCAGCGCACCGGCCTGGCCGGAAGCGCCACCGCCGTGGATACGGGCGATCACGTCGAAGCGGCCCTGCAGGTCAGTCACCTTGAAAGGCTCGTTGACTTCCTGCTGGTGCACCTTGTTCGGGAAGTAGTCCTCGAGGGTGCGGCCGTTGACGGTCCACTGGCCGGAGCCGGGGACCAGACGGACGCGGGCAACAGCCTCCTTGCGGCGGCCGGTGCCGTAGCCCGGGCCGGTGGCGGACTGGCCGCGGCCGACGGGGGCTTCGTCGACGGACTCGGTGGTGTAGCTCGAGGGAGCCGACTCCTCAGTCACGGAGTCGAGGTTCTGGGTGGTCTCGGTCACGGTTCTCCTTGGTTATTCCGTGCGGCAGGGCAGGCGCGGGGGACGCGCCCGCTTACTGCGCCACCTGCTCGAAGGTGAAGGGGACGGGCTGCTGGGCGGCGTGCGGGTGCACCGGGCCGCTGTACACCTTCAGCTTCTTCAGCTGCTGGGTGGCCAGCTTGTTCTTCGGGAGCATGCCCTTGATCGCCTTGACGACCGCCTTCTCGGGGTTCTTCTCGAGCAGCTCGGAGTAGGGGATGCCGCGCAGACCACCCGGGTAACCGGAGTGGCGGTAAGCCAGCTTGGTCTCGCGCTTGTTGCCGGTCAGGGCGACCTTGTCAGCGTTGATGATGATCACGAAGTCGCCTGCATCCACGTGGGGTGCGAAGACCGGCTTGTGCTTGCCCCGCAGCAGCTGAGCAGCCTGGGAAGCGAGCCGGCCGAGGACGACATCCGTTGCGTCGATGACGTACCAGGAACGCTCGACATCGCCGGGCTTCGGGGTAAACGTACGCACTCGTGCCTTCTTCTCTCGTCGTGAGTGCCCGCACGGCAGGGGCGCCGCTCGGGCACGGTTCGATGGACCGTGGACACGCTTCCTTCGGTTAAAGCATGACCGTGTTGCTGCGCCCGGCCCGCTCCCGCAAACAGTGCGGGGGCGGTCCTGGATGCGTGTGAGGTGCTCGGGCACTCGCGCCGGCGTGAGATTTCGGCTGCGGAGTCGGGCTCGCATCAAGACACAACGACGTCCAAGGATAGGCGCCGCGGGCGCGCAGGGTCAATGCGCTCAGGGGCCCGACGGGGGTGTGATCTGTGTGATCTCGCCGACCCGCCGGGCACTCATGCTTCGGGGTCTGGTGCAGGAGCTTGTTTCCGAACTGGCTCCGGTGCGGCGTGTGCCTCTCCAGTTGGCGACTCCGAGCCCAGGCTCCGCACGACCCGCGCCCGCTGCGCCTGCCCGGCCAGCTCCTCCGGCGGCGGAAACTCCACATGCTCCAGGGTGAGCCCCTGCGGCGGAACCATGGGGGCAGCCCCCACTCCCCCGCGGACGGCGGCCTCGCGGGTACGGGCAGCGAGCACCTGGGCGGGCCAGTCCTGCCCGCGTCGGCCCTCACCCACCTGCACAAGCGCCCCCACGAGGGAACGCACCATGTGGTGACAGAAGGCGTCGGCCACGACGGTGGCAACCACAAGCCCTTCGTCGGCACGCCCCGACCCGGGACGCTCCCAGCTCAGTTCCCGCAGCGTGCGCACGGTGCTGGCGCCCTTCCGGGGCCGACAGAAGGAGAGGAAGTCATGCTCACCGAGAAGGGCGGCGCTCGCCCGGTTCAGAGCCTCAACGTCCAGGGGCCGACGGTGCCGTAGCACGTCCCGGCGCAGCGGATCGTGCGCGAGGGGCCCGTCGGAGATTCGGTAGCGATAGCGGCGCCAGAGCGCCCCGAAGCGGGCATCGAACTCGGGGGGCACCTCAAGCGCGCGGTGCACCACTACATCCTCCGGAAGCACCCCGGAGAGGCGCGTGACCAGGGAGTCGGCCGCGCTGCGATCGGAACGCCCCGGCAGGCGTTCGAGCACCTCGGGTGGCAGATCCAGATGCACGACCTGCCCGCGCGCATGGACCCCGGTATCGGTGCGGCCCGCGACCGTGACCGGCACGGGAAGGCGGCAGATGCGCTCGAGCGCTGCGGTGAGTTCCCCTTCAACCGTGCGCAGGCCCGGCTGCGCGGCCCATCCGTGGAAGGCCGAACCGTCATAGGAGAGGTCGAGGCGCAAGCGCTGCCAGGCGGCTTTCGGCTCCGAGGGCTCAGGAGAGTCTGCGGGCCTAGCATTCACAGCGGGCCTAGACCGCACAGCGGCCCCGGACGGCTGAGCCGGCACAGGCGGGTCGGCGGGATCCGAGGAAGTGGAGGCGGAGGGCATGATGTGGATCGTAGACCGCGCGCCTGCGCCGCCGGCTCGTTACCCTGGTCGAGTGAAGATCCTCGTCATCGGCGCCGGCGGACGCGAACACGCGATCATCCGCCGCCTGGCCGCAGATTCCCCCGCCCCTGAACTGTATGCAGCCCCCGGTAACCCTGGCATCGCCGCGCATGCCACCTGCCATCCCGTCGCAGTCACCGACCTGGAGGGGCAGGTCGCCCTCGCCCAGGAGATCGGCGTGGACCTGGTCGTCGTCGGCCCGGAAGCGCCGCTCGTGGCTGGTTGCGCCGACCGGCTGCGCGAAGCCGGGATCGCCGTCTTCGGTCCCGATGCTGCCGCTGCCCGCCTCGAGGGCTCCAAGTCCTGGGCCAAAGAGGTCATGATGGCCGCCGGTGTTCCCACCGCGGCCGCCGTCACCGCAACCACCACCGAAGAGCTCGAGGCGGGGCTGGATCGCACAAACCCACTCGGGGACGTTCCCTACGTCGTCAAAGCTGATGGGCTCGCGGCCGGTAAGGGAGTGGTTGTCGCCGCTGATCGTGCCGCGGCGCTCGAGCATGGCGTGAGCGTGATCGAAGCCGGTGGGCAGGTTGTTTTGGAGGAATACCTCGACGGCCCCGAAGTCTCGCTGTTCTGCATTTGCGACGGCGAGCGCGCCGTGGCTCTCGCCCCCGCCCAGGACTTCAAACGCGCCTACGACGGTGACGAGGGGCCGAACACCGGCGGGATGGGCGCCTATTCGCCACTCCCCTGGGCGCCCGATGCCCTCGTGGATGAGGTGCTGGAGACCGTGGCCCGGCCCACCCTCGCCGAGCTGGCCCGCCGTGGAGCCCCTTTCATCGGGCTGCTTTACTGCGGCCTTGCCCTCACCTCGCGAGGTGTGCGGGTGGTCGAGTTCAATGCGCGTTTTGGCGACCCGGAAACCCAGGTGGTCCTGGAACGTCTGGCCTCGCCCCTCGCGCCTCTTCTCCTGGCTGCCGCCCGCGGAGACCTCAGCGCTGTGGCGGATCTGGAGTGGACGCCGGAAGCGGCTGTCACCGTCGTCGTTGCCTCAGAGGGTTACCCCGCTACGTCCCGCAGCGGCGATGTGATCGAGGGGATCGACGCGGCCGAGCAGGAAGGCTGCCATGTGATCCACGCCGGCACCGCCGTGAATGAGGAGGGGCAGCTGGTGAGCGCCGGCGGGCGCGTACTTGCCGTGGTCGCGCGTGGAGAGGATCTGGAGCAGGCGCGCCGTCGGGCGCTCGCGGGCGCCGACGCGATCGGGCTAGAGGGCTCCCACCACCGTCGGGATATCGCCCAGAAGGCTGCAAGCGGGCAGGTGCAGGCATGAGCGAGCCCCTTCTGACCGCCCCGGAGCTGCCCGGCTGGGACCATGTGCTCAGCGGGAAAGTGCGCGAAATGTACGTGCCTGCCGGCACGGAGCTGGGGAGCGCCGAGGAGGTGCTGATGGTCGCCACCGACCGCATCAGTGCCTACGATCACGCGCTCTCCCCCGGTATTCCCGATAAAGGGCGGCTGCTCACGGGCATCAGCCTGTTCTGGTTCGAGCAGCTCGCCGATCTCGTTCCCCATCATGTGCTGAGCTCGACGGATGTTCCCGACGAGGTGGCGGGCCGGGCGCTGCGCTGCCGCGGCTTGGACATGGTGCCGCTGGAATGCGTGGCCCGCGGGTACCTCACCGGTTCGGGCCTCGCGGACTATCAGAGCTGCGGCAGCGTGGGTGGGCATGAGCTGCCGACGGGTCTTGTAGAAGCCTCTCCCCTGCCGCAGCCGATTTTTACTCCTGCCACGAAGGCCGAGCAGGGCGATCACGACGAGAACATCACCGTGGAGCAGGCCCGCGATCGGCTCGGTGCTGCACTCGTGGATGATCTGGAACGGATCACCCTGGCGGTGTATGAGAGAGCACTCGGCATTGCGCGTGAACGCGGCCTAATCCTGGCGGATACCAAGCTCGAGTTCGGTCACTCCCGCAGCGATGGCACGCTCACCCTGGGCGATGAAGTACTCACCCCGGATTCCTCCCGTTTCTGGTTCCTGGATGGTTACCGAGAGGGCCAGGTGCAGCCCAGTTTGGATAAGCAGTTCGTGCGCAACTGGCTCACCAGCGCCGAGTCGGGGTGGGATCGGAAGGCCGACGGGCCGCCGCCGCAGTTGCCGCAGGCCGTGGTGGAGCAAACCCGTGCACGGTATGTGGAGGCCTACGAGCGGCTCACAGGGCAGGAGTTTTAGCGGGTATCGGGGGTCGGGGCCGGGCTTGCTGGTGGAGCGGCCAATGGCAGGGTGGTTCACGCAAGCGGGCTACTCCCTCAGGCGAACGTCGCTGCCCTCACGATCACCGCGCAGGCCGACCTGGTGCGCCTACTGGAGGATGCCGAGTTCAGCGGGAATGCAGTGACAGCATGGTCGAAGGACGTTGCCTATGCCATCTCTCATGAGGACAGAACATGGACTGTGCACGGGACCGCAGGCAGCGTCGAGGCACCCGCATCCGAGGCGGCACAGGAGCCCACTAGAGCACACACCGAGGTGGACCGGGTGCTCCGCAATGCCCGGGCCCAGATCATGGGCGCCGCTGCGTTGGCCCCTGAACTGCAGGACGAGCTGCGTCCGCGTCTTTTCGCGCTGAGTGTCGCGGATCTTGCAGACCAGATGATTATCATGATCGAGCATTCTTGGACGCAGGAAGATTCCAGCGCTGCCTTATGCACCGCTGAGCACCGAGCCTTCCCCGTGCGCTGCAGCCGCAGCGCCCCGGGCCTGTTCTCCCCCGAACCACTGGATGCCGGTGGACGCCTCTCTGCCTGGCGGCTCATCACCGTTCAGCGCGGGGCAGTCGAGATCTACGACGTTGCCATGAACTGAGCAGGCGTTTCCTCCCCGACCCTGGGCTCAGTCTTAGCTCAGGGTGACCGCCCGCTCACCCTCTGGCCAGTCACGTAGTTCGGTGCCCTCCGGAGCATGCGCGGTGGCTTGCTTCATGTAGATCGCGCGACCTTGCGAACTTGCCACGGCATCGTGCACCGGCAAGGCGACCTTCGGCGCCACGGCGCGCAGGAAGTCGATGGTCTCGCGCATCTTCGACCAGGGGGCGACGATCGCGAAGGCCAGCGCGTCGATCCCCCGGAACTCCTCGATCACCTCGAGGCTATCCCCGGTCACGCCAAGCCGCGGGCCGCCGCCCGCTGCCTGCAACACGAGGCCGGTGTTGTGCACGCGCGGAATATCCGGGTGGATCACGGCGTGCAGACCTCCCACTCCACGCACCTGCACCCCTGCGAGCGTCACCTCATCACCGGGCCGAAAATCGTGGAGACGGTCAGTGAAGGCGGCGCTCGCCTGGTCTTCCTTCAACACGTGCAGCGCCTGCGGTTCGCCGTACACCACAGCCTGCGGGTTTGCAGTAAGTACCGCTGCCAGCAGCGACGGGTCAGCGTGATCGGGATGCTGATGGGTGATGAGCACGCCGTCGAGATCGGCGAGCGCTCGAATCGCCGGGGCGTCGGAGAAGTTTCCCGGGTCCACCAGCAGGCGGGTCCCCGCCTCCTCCACGAGCAGGGCGGAATGTCCCAGATGAGTGATCTTCACGGGGGAACCTCCTGGTTCTCGGTCGCGTCCCCTCCAGAATGCCACCGTCGGCCCCAGACGTCCCTAGAATGAGGTTCCGTCCGAGACCCTCCCTGTCGCCAGGAGTCCCCCATGCCACGTGTCGTGGTCCACGTCATGCCCAAGCCCGAAATCCTCGACCCGCAGGGGAAAGCCGTCGCCGCCGCGCTGCCGCGCCTGGGTTTCGAGAACATCGCCTCGGTCCGTCAGGGCAAGCGCTTCGAGCTCGAGATCGAGCAAGAGATCACCGACGAGGTTCTCGCCTCCGTGCGCGAGGCCGCCATCACGCTGCTGTCGA
>JAEWEZ010000145.1 GCA_023389045.1 Actinomycetes bacterium | reverse complement strand
TCGACAGCAGCGTGATGGCGGCCTCGCGCACGGAGGCGAGAACCTCGTCGGTGATCTCTTGCTCGATCTCGAGCTCGAAGCGCTTGCCCTGACGGACCGAGGCGATGTTCTCGAAACCCAGGCGCGGGAGGGCAGCGGCGACAGCCTTCCCCTGCGGGTCGAGGATTTCGGGCTTGGGCATGACGTGGACCACGACACGTGGCATGGGGGACTCCTGGCGACAGGGAGGGTCTCGGACGGAACCTCATTCTAGGTGCCCGAGACCTCTGGCGAGCGCTCTGCGCGCGCGGCCGTCGTACGAAGCATGGGGACCGTGAACCGTGAGACGACCGCGAGAGCGAGGATCGCCGCCCCGGTCCCGGCGAAGAGCACCAGACGGGACATCCGCACGTACGCGATGCCGTAGAGGCCGGGGGAGGCTGCGGCCAGGCCCAACGAGATGATTGACGACGCGCCCGACACTCGCGCCTGCATGCTCATCGGCGTCATCCGGGCAATCGAGGACGCGGCAGCGACGCCGAGAGAGGGGATGAAGAAGACGGCGACACTCAGGCTCGCCGCGACCACGGCGTAGTCCTGCGTCAGGGAACACGCGATGATCGCCGTGCCCATGACGGAGTTGACGAGGATGAAGAGCGCCCGCACCGACAGGCGGGCGCTGATCGGTCCGCTGACGATGCTGCCGAGGAGCGCCGCGAGGCTCGTGAACGTCTCCAGGAGTCCGATCAGGACCGGGCTGGTCCCCGCGGCGACCAGGTCGATCTCGATCACAGCCCCGAATCCTCCGAGGAAGAGGTTCGACGCGGAGCTGATCAGCAGGACCGCTGCGATCTCTCCATGGCTGAGCGCGAAGGTGAAACCGGCCAGGAGCGGAGCGAGCCCCAGGGCAGGCCTGGTGATCTGGACGTCCACCACGCGTGTGTAGGTTCGCCCGAAGGCGAGCGTGACGGGGAGGAAGGAGAGCCAGGCGAGGGTCTCGATCAGGAAGGGCAGTGGCGCCCACGCGATGAGCAGGGCACCCGCGCAGAGACCCGCCAGCGACGAGGCGATCTGGCTGCGAGCGGCGATCAGCCCGAACACATGGGGGAGCTCGTCCTCAGGAAGCATCTGGACGAAGGCGGTGGTGTCGGCGCGCGAGATGCCCGTCGCGCAGAGTGCGAGGACACCACTGCTCGCCGCGAAGAGCGGAAGCGTCGTCACACCCAGCAGTACAGTGACGAACGGGAGCGCCGCGGCGGCGGCCGCCGTCCCGGCGAGGGCCAGCATGACGCGGACAGGGGACCAGAAATCAGCGAGAGAGCCGACGATATTCCCGAGAAGCCCGCCGATCGCGAGCGCTGCGGCGACGATGACGCCAGCGTGCACACCGCCCAGATCGTGGATCGCGATCACCGTGAATCCGAGCGTGGACAGCCCGGAGGCGAACCCTACGACGAGACGGCTGAGGATGAGGTGATGGATGGCCCGGCGGACGTCGTCGGCCGGCCTCACGCCTGGCGAGTCGTGGGGGGCGGCGATGACGTCACGAGAGCTCCGTTCCGCGGGGCGACCGGTTGTCGAGGCGTGAGAGCACCCTCACATGGCGAACGGATGTGCGCAACCCGGCTCGGACGCGATCTGCGGGGAACGTGGCAACCGACGGTGGCATGCTGGGGCAGACGCGATCCCTAGCGATCCACCGCCAGGAGGTTCCCCATGAAGATCACCCACCTGGGCCATGCCGCCCTGCTCGTCGAGGAGGCCGGCACCAGGCTGCTCATCGACCCGGGCAACTTCGCCGACGGCGACACCATCCGCACCCTGACCGGCCTTGATGCCGTGCTCATCACCCACCAGCATCCCGACCACGCCGATCCGGAACTCGTCGCCGCGGTGCTCGCCGCGAACCCGCAGGCTCCGCTGCACGGCGAGCCCCAGGCCCTGCAGGTGCTACGCGAGGACGAGGCGACCGCCCAGCTCGCGGACCGCCTGCACGACCTGCGTCCCGGCGATGAGATCACGCTCGGCGGTGTCACGATCCGGGGCGTCGGCGGCCTGCACGCCGTCATCCACCCGGACATCCCGCGCGTCCAGAACACGGGCCTCGTGCTGCAGGCGACGGCCGGTGGCCCGCGCCTCGGCGTAACCGGGGACAGCCTCGAGCAGATCGAGGACTTCCGGGGGATCGACGCTCTGGCCTTCGCGATCGTCGCCCCCTGGTCGAAGATGAGCGAGACCATCGATTTCCTGCGTGCGGTGGCGCCGCAGGTCGCACTGCCGGTGCACGATGCGGTGGCGAGCCCCCAGGGCCGCGCCATCTACATCAAACAGGCCACCGCGTATGCGCCTGAGGGCACCGAGCTGCGTGACTGGCCCGAGAGCCGAGTCGTCGAGATCCGCTGAGGGGAGCCGCGACCTCAGGCGCCGGAGCCCGTCGTCGGAGCCTCGGTCCCTGGTGCGGGGGTGCGGGGTACCGACGACGGGGTGATGGCGATGTCGACGATCTCCACCGCCCCGCGCTGCGCGGTGATCAGCCTCCACGGGTGGGATTCCTCGGGACGGTAGCCGAGGATGACGAGCTGACCCGCACCTGCGACGAGCTCACCGGTGGTGACCTCCAGCCAGTCGCCGAGCTGATGAGCATCCGGGTGCCCCAGTGCGGCAGCTCCGAGCTCGTGGGCGTCACCCGTCATGGCGTGGCGCTCATCGCTGATCAGCAGACGTGTTCCCCACCGTTCGGCGAGCACCACGGCGCAGTCCTCCAGCGCGTCCTGGGCGGCGGCCACAGCCTTGCCTGCGCGCCATGCGGAGAGCCGACCCCCGGCATCCAACGGTTCGGGGGCGAACAGACCGGGGGCGCTACGTGTCGCACGCACCGGAAAGCTCTGCCACTGGGCCGACAAGGACGCGGCCCACGAAGCTTCCACCCCGACACTGTCGTGCTCGATCACAGTGATCAGCTGGTCGGCGAGGTCCGCGACACTGAGCGGGAACAGTCGGGCACGAAGCTCGTCGGGAGCGTCGGCACCCACAGTCTCGCGGCGCGCCCAGGCGAGCACACGGCCCTCCGGCGCCACAGCGGCCGTGCGGTCCCGCAGCGTGGACGGTGAGGGACCTGTCGGGACGGCGCCGTCCACACGGCGCTGCACTGTCCACGTGCCATCGATCAGGAGAGCATCCCGGGGCGCGTCATCCTGCCATGCTGTGATCTCGACCCCGGCGTGCTCGGCGTCCTCGAGCAGGCGGACAAGGTCAGCCTGTGCGGTGATCGTCAGTGCGACAGCGTTCGCCTGGGGGAGCAGCGCAGAGGCATGGAGCATCCTGCCGCTGGCAGATGTGAGTGCCCGGTGATCGGGGTCCTCCCCCAGCCAGTCGTAGAGTTCCTCCCGGTCTCCGGTCCCTGTCGTGGTGCCGTCACCATGAGTGAATTCTCCCTGCGATGGCCTAGACATCAACGCCTCCCGGAGTACTCAAGATCGAGAAGTTTTTCTTCGCACCTCTGATCGTCCCGTCCTTGCGGACAGACCAGCCGTCAATTTTCCCCTTCTTCGCGGGGCCGAGCTTCCAGTGGGAGTCGGCGTGGCCAGCTTTATCGCGGGACAGTATGTACTCCGCCCCATTCTTCGACGCGTAGCGCGGGGATCCCGTAGGTTTCCCTTGGGCGTTCTTGAAGAGGTCCAGATTGACCTTGTTGCCTGCCATCATCCAACGCGGAGGGGCGCCGCAGGCGAGGAGTGGCGGGCCTTCCGTCGGATCGCCCGCTGCAATGCTGCAGGTGCTCGGAAAGGAATTTATATTCGCGCTGTTCTGAAGTGCAGAAACTGTGAGGGGGTAAGGATCGAGAGCGAGGCTCTAATGGCGTAGAGGCGCCGCCGCGACGATGCGTGCATGATCTCTCCTTATGATCATGTGGACTTATTCGCTGCGTGATGACGTTGCAACTCGAGTGGTGTGCGTCACATTACACCTTGGGGGTCCGCATACGGTAGTGGTAGTCAGCCGTGCGCTCGCCGAGGGGTCGGCCGTGGCGATGTATCGGCTGGAGCCGGCGTCCGTCGAGGTGGATATGCCTCTCCTGCTGTGCGGGACCTCGTCGGGCGGGCGGGTGCCGGTCGGGCGCTCGTAGGTCTCGACGTAGCGTGCGCGGTTCTGCTCGATGACCTGCTCGGGCTGGCGCACTGGCGCGGCGCCCCAACACTCATGCCCCGGGTACTCAGCGCACGAGTGCGCCCAGTACCGAGGTGAAGACGCCCAGGCCGTCGGTGCCGGTACGGGTGCCCTGCCCCGGCTCATCGGGACCGAAACCGGGCTCGACCGCATGCTCGGGATGCGGCATCAGGCCCACCACATTGCCGTACTCGTTAGTGATGCCGGCGATGTCATGCCGCGAACCATTGGGGTTGACCTCGAAGCCCGCCGGGCCGTGGGTGGCGCCCGCCACGTAGCGGAAGACGACGCGGCCCTCGGCCTCCAGCTCGTCCAGCGTGCGCTGATCGGCCACGTACTGGCCGTCCTGGTTCTTCAGCGGGATGCGGATCACCTGGTCCTGCTCGTAGCCGGTGGTCCAGGCGGTGCGGGTGTTCTCCACCCGCAGCGGCTGGTCACGGCAGATGAAGGACCGGTGTGCGTTCTTGATCATCGCGCCGGGCAGCAGATGGGTCTCGCACAGGATCTGGAAACCGTTGCAGATGCCCAGCACCGGCATCCCGCCGTGCGCGGCATCCACGACCTTCTCCATCACCGGGGCGAAACGGGAGATCGCACCGGCACGCAGGTAATCCCCGTAGGAGAAGCCGCCGGGCAGGACCACGGCCTCGACGTCCATGAGGTCATCGTCGGCGTGCCACAGGGCGACGGGCTCCCCACCGGCCAGCCGGACGGCGCGCAGGGCGTCCCGGTCATCCAGCGTGCCGGGGAAGGTGACGACGCCGATGCGGGTCACGCCTGCCCCTCCGGCTCCACCTCGACGGCGACGACATCCTCGATCACCGGGTTCGACAGCAGCGTGATGGCGGCCTCGCGCACGGAGGCGAGAACCTCGTCGGTGATCTCTTGCTCGATCTCGAGCTCGAAGCGCTTGCCCTGACGGACCGAGGC
>JAEWEZ010000108.1 GCA_023389045.1 Actinomycetes bacterium | reverse complement strand
TGGTCGGCGCTCTGCTGGGGGCCGGGAATGATGAGCTTGATGCGCACATCCAGCAGGTGCCCGCCGGTCCCCATGTGGGCGAGTTCCGGGGAGGCGAGGGTCAGACGCACCAGGTTCTTGCCGACGGCGCGACGCTGCACCACCTCGAGGTTGAACAGGAGAGTGGGGCTGGATTCGAGGGTGGGCACGAGGGCGGGCTTTTCTGCCTCACCACCCTGGAGGGGCACGACGAGCGGGGTGCCCGTGACCGGATCGGGAATGACCCGTGATTCGAGGGCGAAGACTTCCCGCACGATCTGCTCGGTCACCACCTCCTGCGGGGTGCCCTGAGCGTGAATCTTCCCGTCGCGCACGGCGATCATGTGGTCGGCGACGCGAGCGGCGAGGCCCAGGTCGTGCAGGACGATCGCGACCGTCGTGCCCTGCGTGCGGTTGATCTGCCGAACCACGTCGAGCACCTCAAGCTGATGGGTGACGTCGAGGAAGGTCGTCGGCTCATCCAGGAGCAAAACTTCCGTGCGCTGTGCGAGGACCATCGCGATCCAGACCCGCTGGCGCTGCCCGCCCGAGAGTTCCCCGACGTATTCCTCGGCGAGATCCGCGGTGCGGGTCGCATCCAGCGCTTCCTGCACCGCCTCCTCATCCTGCGGGGTCCACTGCTGGAACAGGCCCTGATGCGGGAAGCGGCCGCGCGCGACGAGGTCTCGCACCCGCACCCCGTCGGGGGCGGTGGGGCTTTGCGGGAGCAGGCCGAGGCGGCGAGAGAGTTCCTTGCCGCCCATGCGGTGGATGTCCTGCCCGTCGAGTTCGACGCGGCCCTGACGGGGTGCCATGAGACGGGAGAGGCCGCGCAGCAGGGTGGATTTACCCGAGCCATTCGCGCCGACGATCACGGTGATCTTCCCTTCGGGCAGGGCAAGATCCACGCCGTGCACGATGTCGCGGCCGTCATAGGAAAGGTGCAGGTCTTGGGCGGTGAGGAGGGCCATACGGGTCTCTCTTACTTGTCCTGCCCGGGGCCGCCGCCCCGGGTCATCATCCAGAGCAGGAAGGGGGCGCCGAAAGCACCGGTAATGACGCCGACCGGCATCGGGGTGCTGCCGAAGGCATTCTGGCCGATCAGATCCGCGCAGAGCACGAGCACGGCGCCGGTGAGGGCCGAGAGGAAGAGGCTCGGGCGTCCGAGGAGCGCCCGCGCGATCGGCCCGGCGAGGAAGGCGATGAAGGCGAGTGGGCCGGTCACAGCCACCGGGAGCGCGGCCAACACCACTGCCACCAGGATCAGGGCGGTGCGGGTGAGCGGCACCGGAAGACCGAGGGCGGTGGCGAGATCATCGCCGAGTTCCAGAATCCGCAGGCGGGAGGCGAGGAGCGCGACGACCGGCGCCAGCACCACAACCGCCCCGGCGAGAACCACGGCGCAATCCCAGGTGGAGGCGTTGAGGGAGCCAATCAGCCAGCGCATGAGGTCCCCGGCCGAACGCGGGTCGATACGGGTGAGCAGGAAGGTGATGAGGGCGCTCAAAGCAGCCGCAACACCGATACCCACCAGCACGAAACGATCATCCACGCGCCCCGCATCGCGACCCCGTCGGGAGGATGCGACCAGCAAAACCAACACAGCGGTGCCGATCCCACCGAAGAGGGCGGCCCAGAACAGCCCCGAATCGGTCACGGTGAAGACGGTCATGGCGACGACCGTGCCGGCGGAGGCGCCGAGGGTCACACCCAGCACATCCGGGCTTGCCAGGGGGTTGCGCAGCAGGGTTTGGAAGACGGTGCCGGAGACCCCGAAGGAAATCCCGGCGAGGGCACCCACCGCCACAGCCGGCAGACGGGAGTCCATCACGATGAAGGAAATGCCCGGTACGAGTTCTCCACGCAGCACGGCGAGCGCATCGGCGGGAGCCACCATGGGGGTGCCAAGCAGCACCCGCCCGGTGGAGGCCGCTAAGGCGATCAGCAGCAGGATCAGGGCTATGGGCAGGAGGCGCCGGTGACGGCGGGGTGTGCGCTGAGCCGGTGCGGTGTGCGAGTCGGGGGTGCTCATGCGCTCACCCGCTTTCCGGTACGGATCAGCAGGATGAAGACGGGAACGCCGATGAGGGCGGTCATCACGCCGACCTGCACTTCCGCCGGTGGGGCGATGAGGCGCCCGGCCACGTCGGCCAGCAGGATCAGGATGGGGCCCGCGAAAAGCGCCACCGGGATGGTCCGACGGTGATCGGCTCCCACCACGATGCGCACCGCGTGGGGAACGACGAGGCCGAGGAAGCCAATCGGGCCGGCGAGCGCGACGGCGGCCCCGCACAGCAGAACAATGGCGGCGCCGAGCACGATGCGTGCGCGGGTGAGGCGCACACCGAGCCCGACGGCGGCGTCGTCACCGAGGGCGAGTGCGTTCAGGGTGGGGCCGAAGCCGAGCACGATGATGATGCCGATGATCACGGCGATCGCGGCGGGGGTGACGTCGGCGAGGGTGCGGGCGCCGAGGGTACCGATCTGCCAAAAGCGCAGACGGTCCAGGGCGCTCTGGTCCAGCAGAACCAGGGCGTTGACCACCGAGCCGAGCCCGGCGGTGATGGCTGCACCGCAGAGGGCGAGTTTGACCGGGGTGGCCCCTTCGCGGCCGCGGGAGGCGAGGGCGTAAACAGCGACGGTGCCGAGGGCAGCGCCGAGGAAGGCACAGGCCATGAGCTCGGGGATCGCGGTGATGGAGAAGGCGTAGACGCCAATCACGACCGCGGTGGCAGCGCCCGCGTTCAACCCGAGGATCCCGGGATCTGCGAGCGGGTTGCGGGTGAGGCCCTGCATGGCGGTTCCGGCGAGCGCGAGGGCGGCGCCGACCACCACTCCGGCGGCGGTGCGGTCCACACGGGTACGGATCACCACGTGATCGGCACTGGCCGGGTCAAAAGCGGTCAGGGCCTGCCAGATCGCACTGAGGCTCACGGTGCGCGCCCCCAGCAGGAGGGAGAGCGCGACCGTGAGCACCAGCAGGAGTGTTCCTGCGATCAGCGCGAGCGGCAGAGCCCTGCGCTCAGCCCTTCTTGGCGACGCGGACGGCATCGACCACGGACGGAACGACGTTCTCGATCGCCCAGGGCAGGCTCAGCGCGCTGGCCGCGGAGATGGACAGGGTCAGGTGGTCGTCGGCGGTCAGCACGACGGCGCCCTTCTTGATCGCCGGCACCTGGTTGAACAGCGGGTTCGCCTGGATATCGGGGATTGTGGTGCCCTTGGCAGCCCAGGTGTAGAAGATGTCGCCCTCGAGTTCGTCGGCACGCTCCGAGGACCACTCCAGCAGGAAGGTGTTCTTGTCCTTGGTGTTCTTGGTGACCACATCGGCCTGGGTCATGCCGAGGGCCGTGAAGAAGCGGGGGCGGGTATCGCCGGCGGTGTAGACGGCGATGGTGTTCTTGGCCGGGTCGAGGTTGCCGGCGATGAAGGTGGATTCCTTCACCTCGGGGTTCTTCTCGCCCACCTCGGCGAGGGCGGCGGTCACCTCGTCGACGATCTTCTTGGCCTCGTCCTCACGGCCGGTGGCCTTGCCGACGGCAGCCATGGTGTCGGGCCAGGCGGTGGTGTAGTTCGGGGCGAGGGGGCCGATGGTGGGGGCGATACGGCTGAGCTTGTCGTAATCGTCCTTGGTCAGGCCCGAGTAGGCACCGATGATGAGGTCGGGGGTGAGGGCGGCGATCTGGTCGAAGGCCACGCCGTTCGCCTCGGAGTAGGTGGTGGGGGCCTTGTCGCTGCCCTTCTCGGCGCCCAGTTCCTTCAGCTTCGCGTCGATCCAGTCGGTGGACTTGTTGGCATTGCCGCCCCATTCGATATCGGGCATGCCGACGGGGACGATGCCGAGGGCGAGCACGCTATCGGCGTTCACCCAGGAGACGGTGGCGATGCGCTTGGGCTCGGCGGGGATCTCGGTCTTGCCGTAGATGTGCTCGATGGTCACGGGGTAGGCGGCGGCACCCTTCTCGCCGCCACCGTCGGAGGCGCCCGACCCGGAGTCAGCGCCACCGTTCTTCTTCTCGTCGGATCCGCTGCTGCCGCAGGCGGCAAGAGCGGGCAGAGCGAGGGCGGACAGGGCAAAGGCGCGGCGCGAGATGGACATGAAGCTCCTTGGTTCGAGGGCGCAGAACGCAAACAGAAATATTTGCGTATTTGAGCAAGGTTCACCTTGCTGCACTCGCGCCTGAAGACCAGGGGTGACATTACTCGTCGGACAAAAAACGCGTGAGAACCACAGCGCAATGCCGGGAATGCCCGGTTCGCAGACTGTTTCAGCAGAACAAGACAGGCCCAGGGGCATTGAGGGAGGCCCTCATGGCAACGCTCCCCGCTGTGACCGTGCGGTCCGCTTCTTCCTCGGGAACCATGCTTCCTCCGGTCGACCACACCACGTGATGCGCTTGCCGGATGCTCCATGCCTCACGAAGGTCGGAGTTCGCGAATCCGGCAGCCCGCGAAAGCCACCACGGCCCGATCACACCGGCCGCAGCAGAGGGTTCGACTCGCCAGCCCTGCGCGCGCCACACCGCGGCCACCATGGCATGCATGCGCGTATCTGAGACGGTCATAAACCCGTCGAACAGATCGCCCACCTGCTCCCCCACGAGATGCGAGGGACGGCCCACGGCAAGGCCATCCGCAGTGGTCTTGCCATTCAGCCCAATGTCCTGGACGCTCACCTGGCTGTGTAGACCGGAACGCACACCGAGGGTCATTGCCGGCGCCCCGGTGGGCTCGACGAGAATGCAGCGCACACGGTCACCGAAAACCTGTTTCAGCCCATACGTCACGCCGCCGGGACCACCACCCACGCCACACGGGAGATAGACGATCAACGGGGAATCATCATCGACCGTGATGTCCATGGCGGCGAGCTGACCGGCCAGACGCCGAGCAGCCACCGCATACCCCGCAAAGAGACTGAGAGAGGATTCATCGTCCACGAAGTGGGTATTGGGCTGTTCTTGCGCAGACTGCCGACCGGCCGCCACTGCCGCGGTGAAGTCTCCCGGGTGTTCGATGACCTCGACACCCCGGCTGCGCAACAACTCCTTCTTCCACGCTCGAGCATCCACCGACATGTGCACGGTGGCCCCGAGTCCGAAGGCAGCCGCGAGCAAACCGATGGACAGCCCCAGATTCCCCGTCGAGCCGACGGCGATCCGCTTCCTTCTCAACACATCCTGCGCAGCCGGGGAATCCAACTGTCCCGCAGGATCGTGGGCAGCCAGAAGCTCATCGCATAGATGCCGCACATAATGCTGAAGTAGGCGATCGCCATGACGTGAACGGCGGGCTGACGTACGTTGCGTAGACCAGGAAGAAAACGCCTCGAGGTACTCACGCGCGAACGACAGATCATCTTCCGCACCGATGTGGCCCGACCATTTTTCGACCTCCCCCTGGGGATGGTCATCGGCCTCAAAGCTCCTCCCGCCATCGCCCAGCATGTCGCCGGCATGCTCGGGAAATGGCGATCCACTCGCTTCTGCGCCGCCATGATCGGGGCGACGAACATCATTCACATCGTGGGGCTTCACGATCTGCTCGATGCGGACCGCACCTTGGATCGCCTGCAGGAGGAGCACCCGGAGGTCGAGGTCCTAGACCGCCGCATCGTGACTCGGATGGCGAAGATCTACGGGCATGTGCTGGATGCTGAAGGGCGTTCGGACCACATCATTCCCGTGGATCCCTGGTATCGCTGTCAGCCCTGAGGCGAAGCTCGCGCCGCCTCAGACCCCGTCGTTCTCCTCATCCTCGCCCTCATCCTCGCCCGCAGCGTCAGCGGGTTCGGCGAGGTCTGCCACGCCGGCCTGGCGGTAGAGGGCCGCAAACTCGCGGGCCGTATCCGGGCCGATCATGAGGCGGAGCACCGGGGAGACTTCGTAGTCGTCTCCCTGCTCATCGAGCAGGCCGGCCCGCTGCACCTTGGCGATCGAGGCGCGCACTTCCTTGGCGAAGCCGGCCTCATCGGTGGAAGCGGTGCGGCGGTAGGCGGCAAGGGCCTGCTGGATTTCCGCTTCGGAGACGACGGTGCGCTGGCCGCGGGAGGACTGCGTGAGCAGCATTTGGCGCAGCACCAGCAGGAGCACGGAGTCCAGGCGGTTCAGGCCCGTGAGGCGGCGCAGCAGCTTCGGGGCGTCGGGGTCGTCTTCGCTCTGACGCACGAAAGCCACCTGGGCGTCATCGTCCACGATGAGTTCGAGGAACATATCCGCGAGCCGTGCTTCGATCGCGCTGCGGTCGCGCAGAAGCTGCGCGTAGCGGTCGGTGTCGCGGCGCCCGTCGAGGTAGGGGCCCTGCAAAAGCGCGACGAGAACCCGGCGGGATTCATCCACGAGCAGCCCCAGCGGGGCAGAGGATTCCGTGGAGGCCGAGGATGCGGCCTCGCCCTCCCGGGTGCTGTCCTCCGGGGCGTGGTTCTCGAAGCGATGAGGCGCTGAACTGGTCACGAGGTCATACCCTACCGAGCCCGCGGCAGACGCAGGCGCCCAGCGTCAGTCGGCCGGCACGTCATCAAGGAAGAAGAAGGCGGGCACCCGTGCCGCATAGTGGCGGCCATCCAGCTCTTGCCACTGCACCAGCTCGGTGGATCCTTCACGGCGCTGCGCATGCTGGGTGGCCAGCAGCATCAGCCCGATCACGCTGGCGAGCCCCTGCCGGGCGGGGGATTCGCGCAGCACATCGGCGATGCTTGCCTGCCCGGCGCGGCCGCGCACGGCGTTGATATCGGCGCTCAAACCCATCAGGTCGATGTCATTGGTGCGCACCAGGTCTTCGAGCACTTCGACCGAGAGTGTGGCCGCGTCATGCACCTCGGCTTCGGTGGGCACTCCCGGTTCGGTGGGGTCTTTCAGGCGGTGCTGGGATACCGATGCCAGCCGCACCCGTGAGAGGTCCAGGTCCAGCGGGAAGGGGGCACGACTGGAGACCTCGTCTTTTTGCGCGAGGGCCACACCCTGCGCTTCCTGCAGTGCCTCCAGGAGAACCCGATGTTCGCGGAAATCCTGGGAGCGCACGAAGCGGGCGAGGGAGCGGTAGAGCTCGGTTTTGACGTCGAGCACTTCCTGGGCTGGTTCATACAGGTCGCTGAAGACATTGGCGAGTTTGTCGCGTTCCTCGCGGCTGAGGGAGCGGGCGAAATCGCGCCCGAGCAGACGGTCGACGATGTCCTGCACGGCGCGGGTTTGCCGCGGATCGTTCAGCATCCGGAAAAAGGCGGTGAAGGTGCGTCCGACGGAGGACTGCCCGAGCAGGTCATCCCCGGCCAAGAGCTGTTCAAGGATTTCGCCGCGTGACCCTTCCGGCGAGAGGATCTGTTCACGCAGGTGCAGGTCCACGGCACGCAGGTCCTCGCGGTACTGCAGGAAGTCACCGGAGAGCTCTGCGGCGATCTGCATGATGTCGCGCAGACGGTCCAGGGAGGTTTCCGCATCGGGGAGCATGAGTTCGCCTTCGGCGAGGTCTCGGATCTCTCGTTCGATCTGTTCGCGGCGCCGCTGCAGGTCTGCCAGACGCAGGTCGCGGTCGGCCTCGGTTTCCTGGGCGAGGCGTTCGAACTGCTGGATCACCAGTTGGAGGCGCGACTCGGTGGTGGTCGGGCGATGCTCCTCGAGGGAGACGATGAACTGGATCGCGTCGATCGTCGCAGGCGAGGGCTCGAAGGTGGTCTCCAGACGCTGCGGGTCATCACGCCTGGTCAGGAAGCCTTCTCGCACCCAGCCTTCAACGTAGTCGGTGGCGGTGCGCGCCACCTGCTCGTCATCGTGCAGGAGCGGCAGGTGGGTGGTGACGCGGGCGATCAGTTCACTGCGCGGGAGCCGACGGTCCCCCGCCGGAAAGACCGACTGCAGGATGGCGAGGACGGCGGGCGCCTTGGTGGCTGCCAGCAGGCGCCAGGTTGAAAGGCGGCGCAGCTCCTCGTAGGCCTCCTTGCGGGCGGCCGCAACATCGGAGCGGGGCGAGGTCCACGCGGTCGGCTGATCGGTCACGACGAGGGAGTCTACCGGCGCCGCTCGCTACGATCGTGGCACTGGCCCTGGCCACCACCCTGCCTTCTACCGGAGGTGCTGATGAACACCGCTGCCCCGTCCCCCTCTGCGT
>JAEWEZ010000097.1 GCA_023389045.1 Actinomycetes bacterium | reverse complement strand
TGGCGGGGATGAGCGCGATGCGGGCAGAAGCAACGCTGCGTTTTGAGCAGGATCCGCTCGAGAGCACTGACCACTACCTGCTGATTGTGTACGTGGTGGACACCCCGGCTAATCCGACTGTGATCGCCGGTGAAATCGCTGGCGATCACCCCCAACATCTCAAGGCCTTCGAGGACACGGTGTCTTCAGCAACGCGGATCGGCTAACCCCCGCGATCTCGCCTGCACCTCCGCGGCCTGCGCACCCGCGCTGCCGGGCTCAGACCACTGAGGACGCGAGCCGGCAGGTGTTGTCGAGCAGGACCATCAGCCGCGGCCTGCCCTCCCATTCCTCCAGGCTCAGCTCCCGGCTACGCGAGCGGTAGACGTCCTCCACCCGGTGCATCTGCTCGGCGAAATCACGCCCGCCAATCATCATCGAACTCTCCATATCCAGCAGGAACGAGCGGATATCCATATTGGAGGAGCCGATCACGGTCACGGAGTCGTCGATCGTAATGTGCTTGGCGTGCAGGATCGTCGGGGCCCGGTGCAAGTGGATCCGCACCCCCGCTTCCAGCAGCTGCGTGTAGTAGGAACGCTGCGCGTGGAAGACCAGGAACTGGTCCCCCACCTCGGAGACGAACAGTTCCACTTCCACTCCGCGACGTGCCGCAGTGGTCAGGGCTGCCAGCAGCGACTCATCGGGCACGAAGTAGGGGCTCACCGCCACGATCCGACGGGTCGCGGAGTAGAACAGCTGGTTGAACAGCAGCAGATTGTTCTCGAAAACGTAGCCGGGGCCGCTCGGTACGAGCTGGCACTCATAGTCTCCGGAGGTGTCCGGGGAGGGGCGCACCACGGTGTCCATCGACAGGGTTTGCCCCGACTCGTAGTACCAGTCGGTGGCGAAGAGCAGGTTCATCTCCGAGACGATCGGCCCGCGCAGCCGCACCATCGTTTCCTGCCAGTGCAGCCCCCGGCGGCGGTTCGCGCGCTTGTTGTAGTGCGCGGCGATCATGTTCTGGCTTCCCATCCAGCCCACTTCGCCATCCACCAGCAGGAGTTTGCGATGGTTGCGCAGGTCGGGGCGTTGGAAGGCCCCGTCACGGAAGGGCATGATCGGCATCATCGGGTAGTGCGCGATCCCGTGCGCATCGAGCAGGCGCCGCATCCGCCGGTAGTGGCGGTAGTGGCTGAGCGATCCCCAGTGGTCGTACAGCACGCGTACAGTCACGCCGCGGTCTGCCGCTTCGGCGAGGGCGTCGAAGAAGTCCCGCGTCGCATCGTCGAGCACCATCGTGTAGAAGAGCGCGTGCACTTCGCGCTTAGCCTCGCGCACATCGGCGGTCATGCGGGCGATCGAGGCGGCGTAGTCGATCTCCAGTTCCGCCTGGTTGTTACCGGTCAACGGGAAGGCGCCGAGTTTGCGGTTGAGCTGCACGGCGGACTGCAGCCAGGAGGGGGTGTCGGGGTCCAGCTCGGAGTCGGGGATCGACTGGGCGCGCACATGCATGAGGCGGTTGAGCACCACCTGTTTGCGCCGACGTTTCCGCGGGAGCTCTGCTTTTCCGAGCATGAGATACAGCGGGAAGACCAGCAGCGGCAGCACCATGATCGCTACCAGCCAGGCCAGAGCAGAGCCGGGGCGACGGTTACGGGGAACCACGATGACGGCAACGATGCGCAGGATGATGTCCACCATCCAGTAGGCCGAGGTGGAGACCGCAAGCCAGTGCTCCTGAATCCACTGCCATAGCTGGGCAAGCTGTGTCATCGGGGCCTCCTTCCTGCGGGCATTCGTACCGTGCTGCTGGGGATTGTGCTGCTGTGCGTGGTGGTGAGCGTCGGTGTTCTGCGTGCTACCCCCGTGATGGGCCGACGGTTCCCATGCTCCCCCACCAATGGCTGACGGCGGGCCCCGGCATGGGGCCCGCCGTCAGAATCTCATGTCTGCCGGGATTAGTCGTTACCGCGCAGGATCGCGAGGATACGCAGGATCTCGATGTACATCCAGACCAGGGTCACGGCCACACCGAAGGCGCAGCGCCAGGCGTACTTACGCGGGGTGTAGCCGCTCGCGGCACGCTTGACGTCCTCAATGTCCATGACCAGGGAGTAGGAGGCCATGCACACGGCGATACCACCAATCGCCAGGCCGATCAGGCCATCGCGCAGGGAGGTACCGGTGATGAGCAGGAAGCCGATGTTGACGAGGCCGAAGAGCAGGTAGGCGAGCATGGCGAACACGAAGATCTTGTTCAGCACCGGGGAGGTGCGCAGCACGCCCAGCTGGGTGAGGCCGAAGACCACGGCGGCAACGCTGAAGGTGGCAAGCACGGCCTGCAGCGCGATACCCGGGTACACCGCCTCCATCAGACCGCTCATGCCACCGAGTGCAAGGCCCTCAAAGACGGCGTACAGCAGGGTGAGGATCATCGAGGGCTGACGCTTGAAGGTGTTGATGAGGGCAAAGACCAGGCCGCCGATCAGGCCGATACCCATGGCGCACATAGCAAGGAAGTAGCCGATGTTCGCCCCATCCTCACCGGCCACGAGGCCGAGGGCAGCGGGGGCAAAGGCCACCGCGGAGCCCACCACGATGATCACGGCCATGGTGGCGGTGATCGCGTTGAGCGCATCCCGCATGGTCATCATGCCGGTGTCGTGGCTGGTGGCGGCAGGGCGGGCGTACATCGCCTCGAGGTTGTCCGTGTGGCCCTGGCCGGCAAAGGGCTGGCTGTACTGGCCCTGGCCCCACTGGCTCTGGCCGTACTGGGGTCGCTGCCCCTGCGAAGCATCGAAAGATCCGGACCACTGTGTGTCAGCAGCCGGCATCCCGTACTGCGGGGCTGCGGAGCCGCGCTGAACGGCCTCATCGCGGCCAAAGACAATGTTGTGGCGTGCCATGGTGCTCCTTGTCTGGGATCGATCCGGGGTCGGGTCGAACGTCAGGGACACTGTACCGGCTTCAGGGCGCGTAAGTCTGTCAGCGAGCTGGGGATTCACTGTGAGGATCGACGGCCTCGACGGCATCCTCAGCGGTGAACGGCAGGGCTGCCTCGCGCAGCTGGGCGAGGCGGCGTCGGGCCCGAACACGCAAGAGAACCACCGCTCCAATAAGGAGCGCGTAGCCGGTGCTGGCCACGAGCGCACCTACGACGGTGGTTGCGCCGAGCCCCCAGCCGGAGGAAATCACGGCTCCACCCAACAGAGCACCGATCGCATTGGCCACGTTGAAGGCGGCGTGATGGAGGGAGGCGCCGAGCACTTCGGAACGCCCCGAGATGCGCATCAGCCAGGCCTGCATCGCGGGGCTGATGACCGAGTGCACCAGGTTGACCAGCACGAAGAAGACGGTGAGCCCCACAGCGCTGTGCACGGTGAGCGCGAGCCCGACCATCGAGGCGATGTACAGCGGGAACGCACCCAGGAGGGTTGCGAAGAGGCCTCGGTCGGCAAGCAGACCACCGAGCACATTCCCGATGGTCATCCCGGCGCCGGCGGCGGCAAGCAGCCACGGCACGTACCCGGCTCCGGCGGTGGTGAGTTGCTCGACGATGTCGGCGATGTAGCTGAAGACGGTGAAGGAGCCCGCCATGCCGATCGAAGCGATCAGCAGCACCGCCCAGAGCTGGGTGCGGCGTAGGGCATGCAGTTCGTCGAGGATGCGGCGCCCGACGGGTTTGTCATCGGCCGGGATGCTCATCAGCAGAAGGACCACGGTCAGCACCATGAGCGCGGCGATCAGCAGGTAGGCCCAGCGCCAGCCGGCGGCCTGTCCGATGGCGGTCAGGGCCGGAACGCCGATCAGGTTCGCGACAGTCAGCCCCGACAGAGCAAGCGCCGCACCGCGCCCCTCGCTACCCGGCCCCATCAGTGAGGAGGCGATGAGAGAGGCCACCCCCAGATAGGCGCCATGCGGGAGGCCCGCCGCGAAGCGAGCCACCATGGTGCCGCCGAAGGAGGGCATGAGCGCGGAGGCGGCGATGGCCACGGCGAGCGCCGCGGTGAGGGCAAGGATGAGCCCGCGACGGCTCAAACGCACGGCGAGGAGGGATAGCACCGGCGCGCCGACGACCACACCCACGGCGTAGGCGCTAATGAGCCAACCGGCGCGGGCAAGTCCCTGATCGGGATTGGCGTGCATCAGATCGGTGAGCAGGCCGTCGGCGATCTGCGGGAGCAGGCCCATGGTGGAGAACTCGGAGGCGCCGATCCCGAAACTGCCCAGGGCCAGCGCGAACAGGGCCAGGGTGCGGCGGGTGCGCGGCGGGGCGGTGGGTGCGGCGGCAAGGGATGCCATGGCGCTCCTGTTCAGGCGGGGCGGGACGAGCAATGGCGCCACGGGAGCTGCCGACGCTGCAGGAGGTCGGCTTCTCGCCCCGCTGCGGCGCCGTCTTCACGATATTCCTGAGGAGGGGTCCGCGACCAGGGCAGATGGGGGCGCTCGCAGCGCGAACCGCGTCACAGTGTGGGGCTGTCAGAGCTGCGAGGCGCCGTCGTCGGCCGGGCTATGGAGCGCGACGGGAGGGATCAGACGGGACGCGCCCCGAAGACTGCGGAGCCGACGCGCACGATCGTTGCGCCTTCCTCCACCGCGATCTCCAGGTCGCCGCTCATACCCATCGACAGTTCCACCAGGCCCGGCACGGCCAGGTCATCGCGCAGTTCACGCAGGCTGCGCAGGGAGGCGCGCACCGTCGGTTCATCCGTGGTGTTCGCACCGATCGTCATGAGTCCGACGGGCCGCAGATGCGCACAGGCCTGCAGCGACTGAACCACCGGGGCCAGAACCTCGGCGGATGGGGCGAAGCCACCCTTGGATTCCTCCCCGGAGGTGTTGACCTGCACGAGCACCTCGCGGGTCACCCCGGCGCGTTCTGCGCGACGCTCGAGGGCCTCCGCGATTGCTTCGCGGTCCACGCTGTGGATCATCTGCGCAAAGTCGATCACGTCGCGGGCTTTGTTGGTCTGCAGGCGCCCGATGAAGTGGCGGGGCACGCCATTGTGGGCGAGCAGCGGATCGGAGTGCTTGGCGATCTCCTGGGCGCGGTTCTCCCCCACCGCGATCCGTCGGCCGCGGTCCTGCATCATCTCGACGACGGCGGCGATCTGCGCCGGGGTGCGGGTTTTGGTGGCGAGCAGCACCAGAATCTCGTGCGGGTCGCGCCCGGCCCGGACTGCTGCCAAGTCGAGCCGCCCGAGCACCTCGTCCACGCGCTGTTCCAGCAGGCCTCGGTCAACGGCGGGCTCAGCGTCGGGAGCGGGCGGGGTGGTCGCGTGGGTCGTGCTCATGGGGGCCATTGTGGCAGCCGACGGGCCATCGCGGGGCTGGAGTACGCGAGACCGTGGCGTTGAGGAGGACGTCGAGTGGGACGAGGTGCTCGCCGGTCGCCCCCCGGGATAGATGAAACAGAGCGGGAGTAGCCAGCAGCATTGCCAGCGGTTCCTCGCACATCAGTGCCCCCAGTGGGACTCGAACCCACACCGTGACCGATTTTAAGTCGGATGCCTCTGCCAATTGGGCCATGGGGGCTGGGAAGCACAAGTTTATGCTGGAGAGACTATGACCGCTGTGATCCGGTCCCTCGCGGACTCTCTGCGACGGTTTGGCGATGCACGCCTGGAGGCCCTTCTCATCGCCCGACCGGATCTCGCCTCGCCCGTTCCCCGCGGCATCGCGCCCCTGGCGGCGCGGGCCGCCTCGGCGGGATCGGCCCGCCGCGCCCTGGAAGCGCTGACCCTGGGGCAGCTGCACCTGGTCGAAGCGCTTGCGGTGCTCGAGGATGGTGCCTCCCCCGCCGAACTTGCCGCGGCCGTGGGCGCCGTACCGGCACAGATCGCCGCCTCCCTCGAACGCATCGAGACCCTGGCCCTCGTGTGGGGCGAGGATGAGCTGCATCTGCTGCGGCCTCTGCGCGAGGGTCTGCGCACCCCGGCCGGCCTCGCCCCTGAGCGCGGCAGTGACCCGTCACCGGAGCAGGCCGAGAGCATTGCCGAGCAGGCCCGTGAGCTCCTTGAGGATGCCGCTGAGGCGGTGGCCTGGGGACCTGCGAAGATCACCGGGCAGGGCGCTCTTGCCCAGCGTTTGGTGCAGATGGGGGCCGCGCGCCGCACGGAGGATGACGCCCTGCTGATCCCTCGCAGTGTGCACCTGGCACTGCGCGGAGGTCGGGTGCGGCGCCGTTTCCTCGCCCAGCGCCCCGCGGTGGACGGTGACGCACTGCAAGAACGCATCCCGGGGGCGCGCACCGCGCAGGCCACGGAACGTGCCCACGATGCCCTCCGGGTGCTGCGCACGGTGCGGGATTTCGATGACGATCCCCCCTCGGTTCTCCACAAGGGTGGTCTTCCGCAACGCGATCTGAAACGTATGGCGGCACGGGCCGGAGTGGAGCCCGTGGTTCTCGCGACGATTCTGCAGGCCGCCTGGCAGGCGGGTTTGATTGGGCACGACGGTCAGGAATGGCATCCCACCCGGGACTGGGATGTGTTCCGTGAGCGCAGCCAGGAACAGCGGTGGGCGGAGCTCACCCTGGCCTGGGCGCAGGGGCATCACGTGGCGGCCGTCGTCGGCACTCCAGACGCAACCGGCGCGCCGCGGGCGCTGCTCTCGGATGCGACCTTCCGCGATGGGGTGCGTAGCAGGCGGCGACGTCTGCTGGAGATCCTGCGCGAAACCCCCACCCTCAGTGTCACCCCCGACTCTCTCGTCCGGGCCCTGGCCTGGGCTTTTCCTCTCGTCCCGGCCGCGATTCTGGTGGAGGAAACCGAGGCGCTCTACGCCGAGGGTGAAGCGCTGGGGTTGATCGACGAGGGCGCGCTCACCGTGCTGGGCATTGAACTGGTTGCGGCGCTCGAAGAGCAGGTGACTGCGGCCGATGAGCGTTTGGCGAGCGCGCTGGCGGAGAACTCTCCGCCGCCGGCCTCCGAGGTGCTGCTGGATGCGGATGGGACCTGCGTAATCCCCGGGCGCCCTGCCGAAGAGCTTCTCGTCCTGCGCGACTGGACCGAACCCGTCTCCCGCGGGGGCGGGGTGACGGTGCGTTTCACCTCCGCTTCGGTGCGCCGGGCGCTGGGGGCGGGTCGTGACCCGCAGGCCCTTCTGGATCTGCTGCGCCACGCCTCCCGCACGCCCCTCCCCCAGGCCCTCGAATATCTCCTGGAGGATGAGCAGCGCCGTCATGGCCGCCTGGAGGTAAGCCGTACGAGCACCCTGCTGGTGGCTGAGCCCGAGGTGCTCGATCTTCTGCAGGCTGCTCCCGAAGCCAAGAAACTCCAGTTGCGTCGGGTGGCGCCGACGGTCGCGACCACACTGGTCGACGCGGGATGTGCCCTGCAGACCGCGCGGCGGACAGGTCTCGCGCCGCAGGCGGTGGGGGCCGACGGTCGCCCCTCCGAGGAGATCACCCATGCCCTGCACGGCGGCCCCGTGGATACCGATCTCGTACGGGCGGAAGGCCCCGAGCTGCGCCTACCGGCAGCCGAGGCCGTGGCACGGATCCGCGCTGCCGATGCTGGCGAGACCGAGTTGAGCGTGACGGATCGGCTCCTCGCGGCCATCGCGAGTGAGGAGGAGATGGATCTCGGAGTGGTCGATGGGCGCGGCGGGATCGAGGTCCGTCGAGCCCTCCCTCTCGCTCTCGAGAGCGGGCGCCTGCGTGCCCGCGCCGTCAGTGACGGTGAAGAGTTCACCGTGCTGCTGCATCGAGTCACCCTCGGCTGAGGGCTCAGGGCGCGCCGCTGCGGCGCCCTGCCTCGACGTGGATGCGAGGTGAATCACTGCCTGCGCGCGTGATCCCGGCGATGAACAGTCGATGTCGCGACGGCAACGACGGCTCATAAGCTGATCTCGAATACAAAACAGAATGGCGACCAGCCGGTAGATGCCCCTATTAGCTCAGGTGAGACGGTTTCTCCGCCCGCTTCGTCCGTGTTGCTCCACACGACTGCAAGACGGTAACTTTATGAATGTCGAAGAAAACGTGGAGATCTTCACGTCATCGACACGCAATCAACCACTCTGAGCGCCCATGCGCCCGTCCCAAGGGGTACCAGCAATGTCCGTTCCCGGCTCCAATGAACAGTTCAAGAAGAGCGCCCTCATCTTCACCATCGTCGGCTTCCTGTGTGGTGGCGTGATCGCCGGTGTGCTCGGTCTGCTGGCCTACCTCAAGGCTGACGACGACCCGGTCGCTGCCGCCAAGTTCCTCAAGTGGTCCAAGATCGTCCTGATCGTGTCGGTCGCCCTCTGGGTGCTCATCATCGTCCTCAACATCCTGCTCACGATCGCGGCCGGTAGCGCCGCGAACGCGGCTGCCCTGGCGCTGATCTGATCGCAGCACTTCCCACAGAACCCGGGCCCGGCTCCACAAGGAGCCGGGCCCGGGTGCTTGTGCGAAGAGGCGTCCCCTCACCGGTACGTACCGCGTCGAAGAGGCTTCTCCGTCGAGGTTCCGTCGGGCCCCGAGTGCGGGCCCGACGAAACCTCGCTGAGGGCTGAGATCAGTCCTGCGGAATCTCGCGGCGATCGCCCGTCCAGTTCACGTGGAAGGAACCCTCGCGGTCCACACGACGGTAGGTGTGCGCACCGAAGAAGTCGCGCTGCGCCTGCACAAGGGCGGCGGGCAGACGCTCGGCACGCACCGCGTCGTAGTACGAGAGGGTCGAGGCGAAGACCGGCACCGGGAAACCGCAGGCCGCAGCGTAGGCCACCACGCGACGCCAGGCCGGAACACACTTGGCGATCTCCTGGGCGAAGTACTCATCCGACAGCAGCAGCGCCAGGTCACCATTGCGCTCATAGGCCTCGGTGATGCGGTCGAGGAAGCGAGCGCGGATGATGCAGCCGCCACGCCAGATCCGGGCCATATCGCCCAGGGTGATCTCCCAGCCGAACTCCTCGGCGCCCTTAGCGATCTCGTCAAAGCCCTGCGAGTAGGAGACGAGCTTCGCGGCGTAGAGCGCCTTCTGCAGGTCATCGATGAACTGCTGCGGGTCGGCGATCGGAAGCTCCTGCGCCTCCGCGGGCAGGGTGGCGCGGGCGGCCTGACGCTGCGGCACCGAACCCGACACCGAACGGGCGAAGGTGGCCTCGGCGATACCGGTGACCGGCACGCCCAGCTCCAGGGCGGTCTGCACGGTCCAGGCGCCGGTGCCCTTCTGGGCAGCCTGGTCCAGGATGATGTCCACGAAGGGCTGACCGCTGGCTTCATCGACCTGCTTGAGCACCTCGGCGGTGATCTCAATCAGGAAGGATTCGAGGTCGCCCCCGTTCCAGGTGGTGAAGACCTCGCCGATCTGGGAGGCGCTCATGCCGAGGGCCTTGGACATGAGGTCGTAAGCCTCGGAGATCACCTGCATATCGGCGTATTCGATGCCGTTGTGGACCATCTTCACGAAGTGACCGGCCCCGTCGGCCCCCACATGGGTGCAGCAGGGAACACCATCCACCTGAGCGGAAATCTTCTCGAACATGGGGCCGAGGCGGTCGTAGGACTCCTTGGTGCCGCCGGGCATGATCGAGGGGCCGTTGAGCGCGCCTTCCTCACCGCCGGACACACCGGTGCCCACGAAGTGCAGGCCCTTCTCGCGCAGCGCACGTTCGCGGCGGCGAGTATCGGTGAACAGGGCGTTGCCGGCGTCGACGATGATGTCGCCCGGCTCCATGCGGGCGGCGAGTTCGTCGATCACCGCATCGGTGGCCTGACCGGCCTTGACCATGATGATCGCGACGCGAGGCTTCTGCAGGGAGGCGACGAAGTCGTCCATCGACTCCGAGGGGTAGAACTCGCCTTCGCTGCCGTGCTCGGCCATCACGGTTTCCGTGCGGCCCACGGAGCGGTTGTGAATGGCCACCTTGAAGCCGTTACGGGCGAGGTTCCGGGCCAGGTTGGAGCCCATCACCGCCATACCGGTCACGCCAATATCGGCGACGTTCGCGGGCGAGGGAGCAAAGGTTGCCATGGATTTTCTCCTCGGGTCTCGTGATCTGGCCCCGGGGTGCGCTCGCGGCATGCGGCTCGTCCCGCTCCGGGCCCTCCCCGCCATTCTAGAAACCCCGTCTGTGTGAAGAACAAGAACCTTTACCCTGTGCAGCGGGGGTATCCTCTCGTAGCGCCCGGCCCGATGCGTGCCGTTCCCCGACCGACGGGCCCATCGTTCCGTCCGGATCTCCCCATCAGTTCGGATGCCTCGGTCAGTTCCCTGGAGAGTCAATGTCTGCCTGGAATCCGCCTGCGCCGTCTGCCCCAGCCCCCGCTTCCGCTCCCTTCGGGGATCACCTCAAGGCGGCTTTCCGTTTCACGATGAAAGCAGTCAGCGTGGCACCGGCTGCGCTCTTTGTGCCCTCGACGATCTTTTTCGTCATCGTGGCCTTCTTCGGAATCGCCTTTTTCGTGGTCGGCATGGCCGCCGCCTGGATCATGCTCCGCGACGGGGCGGTGACGACCGGACCGGTCGCCATGCTGGTGGGGGCCTTCGCTCTCTCCCTCCTGATCTTCCCGATCGGGGCGCTGTGGACTGCCGGCTGCTGCCGCACCGCCTACCTCTTGATCGACGGGGAGCGTCCGCGTATCAAGGACGGTTTCACCGGAAGCGGACGCCAGATTCTCACCTCGCTTTTCGACTCGTTCCTGGTCAGCGCCGCGATGCTGTTCTTCTACATCCCGGGGCTCGTGCTGTCGGTGATCCTGACCTGGGCTCTTCCGGAGTCCACTCGAGGTGCGGGGACGGTCGAGTCGATGCGCCGCTCCTACCAGCTCACGCGTTCCAACCTGGGCTACACGATCGGAACCATGGCTATCAGCGGCGTGATCGGGAGTATCGCGGGCCCGCTGATGATGCTCGCCCTGCCGGTGAGTTTTCTCTTCATGTGCGCGATGCACGCCCAGCTCACCGGGCACACACTGCCGTACGTTGACTCCGCTAACACCCCCGGCCCCACCCCGTCGGACCCGAAGCTCCCGGGCCCGAACGCACCGGGGGATGCACCGTCGGGCACGACACACACCGGGCACACCGACTATCCGAGCCTCGCCCCGAAGCAGTAACGAACCATAAGCGGTCAGAAAGCGGCGCGTAGCCTGAGGGGATGACCGACGGCCCCCTGATCGTCCAGAGCGATAAATCGCTGCTGCTCGAGGTGGCGCATCCCCGCGCCCATGCGGCACGCGCCGCGATCGCCCCCTTCGCAGAGCTCGAACGTGCCCCCGAGCACGTGCACACCTACCGGATCACGAACCTCGGGCTGTGGAATGCACGCGCCGCCGGGTACGACGCCGAGAGCGTCGTGGCAGCGCTCGTGGAGAACTCCCGCTACCCGGTGCCGCATGCCCTGCTGATCGACGTCGCCGACACCATGGACCGCTACGGGCGGCTCGTGCTACACAGCGATCTGCATCATGCCCTGGTGCTGGAGGCCCGTGACCGCGCCGTCCTGGAAGAAGTGCGACGTTCCAAGCGGGTGGCCGGGATGCTTGGGGAAAGCCTCGATGAGACCCGCGTGGCGGTGCACCCCTCGCAGCGCGGCGCCCTCAAACAGGCGCTGCTAAAACTCGGCTGGCCTGCCGAGGACCAGGCTGGATACGTCGATGGGGAGGCGCATCCGATCGCGCTGCGCGAGGACGGGTGGGCGCTGCGCCCCTATCAGCGCGAAGCGATCGACGGTTTCGTGCATGGCGGCAGCGGCGTGGTCGTGCTGCCCTGCGGGGCCGGGAAAACGGTGGTTGGGGCAGGGGCGATGGCAGCCATGCAACGCACCACCCTGATTCTGGTGACCTCCACGGTCTCGGCTCGGCAGTGGCGCGATGAACTCCTGGCGCGCACCTCCCTCACCGAGGAAGAGATCGGTGAATACTCCGGTGCCCGCAAGGAGGTCCGGCCGGTCACGATTGCCACCTACCAGGTGCTCACGGCGAAACGGAAGGGCATCCACCCGCACCTTGAGCTCATGAGTGCGCGGGACTGGGGGCTCATTCTGTACGACGAGGTGCACCTGCTCCCCGCCCCCGTCTTCCGGATGACCGCGGATCTGCAGGCGCGGCGGCGGCTGGGCCTGACCGCCACGCTGGTGCGGGAGGACGGCCGCGAGGGTGAGGTCTTCTCCCTCATCGGACCGAAACGCTATGACGCCCCGTGGAAGGACATCGAGGCCCAGGGCTATATCGCCCCGGCGCAGTGCACCGAGGTGCGGGTGGCTCTGCCACAGGCAGACCGCATGACCTACGCGATGGCTGAACCGGAGGACCGGCACCGTCTTGGCGCCACCCACGCGGCGAAACTTCCGGTGGTCGAGCAGATCGCGGCATTGCACGACGGGGAACCGCTGCTGGTCATCGGTCAGTTCCTGGACCAGTTGGAGGAGATCGGGCAGCTGCTTGGCTGCGAGGTCATTAACGGGCGCACCCCGGTGCGTCGACGGCAGGAACTCTTCGACGCTTTCCGTGCCGGAGAACTGACCCGTCTGGTGGTCTCGAAGGTGGCGAACTTTTCCGTGGATCTCCCGGAGGCTTCGGTTGCCGTGCAGTTCAGTGGCGCTTTTGGTTCTCGTCAGGAGGAAGCGCAGCGTCTGGGGCGACTGCTTCGCCCCAAGGCCGACGGGCGGGCTGCCCACTTCTACACGGTCATTACGCGCGATACGCAAGATCAGGACTTTGCCGCGCATCGGCAGCGTTTCTTGGCTGAGCAAGGCTATGCCTACCGGATCGTGGATGCCGAGAAGCTTGGCGCCAGCGCCCCGCAGCCCTAAGAGATCCAGCGGGATCTCGCGGGCTCGGTGGGTCATCCGGGGTGGAGCGGTCAGTCACGTCAGGGGCGCAGGGACTCCTGGAGAAGGGGCCGACGGGTCTAGGCTGGATGTGATCCCCTCCCTGGAAGGACACCGCACACGATGAGCACCGGACCCGTCGAACGTTCCGCTTCCCCGCGTCCCGAGGATTCCCGCCTCGACGCCCCCGACTCGACCGCCCCGAGCGCCCCCGTGATGGGCGCTTCCACTCCCGCTGACCCCGTCCCTGCCCGCCCCGTCGCCCCCGCTGCGGAACGCGCACCGGAGCCGGCAGCGCCGGCACGTCGGAGCGAACCGGCCGCTGAGGAGGTCGAGGAGGTCGGCGGCAGCAGCATGTCGATCGGCGTCTGGATCGCCCTGATCCTCGGCGCGATTGTGCTGGTCATGCTGCTGATCTTCATTGTTCAGAACAATGTGACCACCCAGTTCGAGTACCTCGGCACGCAGTTCAGCCTGCCGCTCGGCGTGGCCATGCTGCTGGCCGCTATCGCTGGCGCCCTGGTGATGGCCGCTGTTGGCTCCGTGCGGATGCTGCAGATGGCCTGGACGATCCGCAAGCTCCGCAAGGCGCAGGACAAGATCCGTCGCGCTGCCCAGTGAGGCCCGCGGCCTCCTTCGCCGCATGATCCACACGTGCCCTGGGAGCGGCGCATCCACGCGCGCCGCTCCCAGGTGACATTCAGCAGATTCCCAAGCCGAGGGAGGACCGTGGCCCTATGACCGCTGAGACTGACCAGGACTTCGAAGCCCGTCTGCTCGTCGTGGATGACGAACCGAATATCCGCGACCTCCTCGCCACCTCCCTGCGCTTCGCCGGCTTCGAGGTGTTCACCGCCTCCACCGGTAATGAGGCGATCCGGGAAGCCACCGAGAACCAGCCCGACCTGATCGTGCTGGACGTGATGCTGCCGGATATGGACGGTTTCACCGTGACCCGTCGCCTGCGCGACCGCGGCGAGGAATACCCGATCCTCTTCCTGACCGCCCGCGATGAAACCAAGGACAAGGTGACCGGGCTGACCGTCGGCGGGGATGACTACGTCACCAAGCCCTTCAGCCTCGAAGAGGTCGTGGCGCGGATCCGGGCGGTGCTGCGGCGCACCCACGGCGGGCATGAAGCCGATGTGGACTCCTCCCTCGTGGTCGGTGACCTGCGCCTGGATGAGGACTCCCATGAGGTGCACCGCGGAGACGTCGCCATCGAGCTCTCCCCCACCGAGTTCAAACTCCTGCGCTACCTCATGCTCAATGCGGGCCGCGTGGTCTCCAAGACCCAGATCCTCGATCACGTGTGGGACTACGACTGGTCGGGTGAAGTGGGTATCGTCGAGTCCTACATCTCCTACCTGCGTCGCAAGATCGACGTGATGGGCGATCCGATGATCCACACCAAACGTGGAATCGGCTACGTGCTGCGCGCCCCCGAGGGCAGCTGATACGTGGGTCTTCCCAATCTGCGCACGCGCCGTCCGCCGTCCCTGTGGACGCGGATCGTCGCGCTGATCTCCCTGCTGCTGGTGGCTGGCACCGTCATCACCGGCAGCCTCTCGCTGTTCCTGCTCCACCGCACCCTGATCCAGTCGGTGGATACGAACCTCCACACGGGGATGAACGAAATGCTCTCCCTCGCGGCCGCTGAGATCTCCGGGGACGACGATGCCGTGCGCTCCATGAACTACGCCCCGGTGGACTTCGTCGTCGAGATTCGTGACGACACCGGCCAAACCATCGAAAAAGTGGTGCACCATCACGGCTCCCGCGACATCACCGTGCGGTTCCCACAGATGAGCAAGCAGGAGATCCTCGAGAAAGAAGGCCAGCCCTTCACCGTCGTGGACTCCGAGGACAACCGTTGGCGCGTCACCGCCATGGTCAATACCGGCAAGGGCGGCGGCAGCGTCTTCGTGGCCCTGCCCCTGGCCGGGGTGGACCGCACCATGCACGAAATGGCGCTCATCATCGTGCTGGTGGGCGCCCTCGTGGTTCTCGTGGGTATGGGCGCCGGCGGCTATATGACGCATCGCGCCCTCGAACCCCTGCACGATGTGGAAGCGACCGCCTCCCAGATCGCCGCTGGCGATCTCTCCCGGCGAGTGCCCCTCACCGAAACCAGTCTCGAAGTGCACGCCCTCGCGGTCGCGCTCAACGAAATGCTGGTGCGCATTGAACAGGCTTTTGCGGCGCAGTCACATTCCGAGGAACGCGCCACCCGGTCCGAGGCGAAGATGCGCCGCTTCGTGGGCGATGCCTCCCATGAACTGCGCACTCCGCTCGCCGCGATTCGCGGCTTCGGTGAGCTGTACCGGATGGGGGCGCTACGCACCGACGACGACGTCGCCCAGGCGATGCGTCGGATCGAGGACGAGGCCCGACGGATGGGCTCCCTCGTGGAGAACCTGCTGCGCCTGGCCCGCCTGGATGAGAATCCTCGGCTCGACCTTGAACCCGTTGACATCACGGATGCTCTTTTCGATGCCGCCCAGGATCTGCGCGCCCTCGACCCGCAGCGCCGCGTCATGGTCGTGTCTCTGACCGGCACGCCGATTTCCACGCAGCCGCATGTCGCGATCGGGGTCATGGGTGATGAATCAGCGCTACGCCAGGTGATTTTGAACCTCGTGGGCAACGCGAACCGGCACACCCCGAAGGGTTCGCCCGTGGAGATCGCGGTGGGGCATACCGGCAGTGGACGCGTGCGCCTGGAAGTGCGCGACCACGGGGCGGGGATCAAAGCCGAGGATCGCGAGAAAGTGTTCGAGCGCTTCTATCGTTTGGATGAATCGCGGGCACGCTCAGCCTCCCAGGGCGGCGGTGCCGGGCTTGGTCTGTCTATTGCTGCCACGATCGTGGCTCAGCACGACGGGCGTATCGGCGTGAGCGCCACCCCGGGCGGGGGCGCCACCTTCTGGGTAGAACTGCCGTGCGCACGGATCGACCCTGCCGATGCGGTTGCCCCGGATCAGACCCGCGCCTTGACCGCTTCCGCGGAGGAGGCACCCGGCACCACCAGCGCCTGACCGACGAAACCGGCGGCACCACCGTGGCGTGCCGCGGCGTGGGCAGCCTGAAGCCACTGCTCGGCGGCGGCACGCCCCGCCGAATCAACCGCCTGGATTCGCGGCGGCAGGTGTGGCCCGTCGCTGGTCACACGGAAGGCTCCGGGCACGTCGGGGAGTGGATCCACATGCCCAATCAGCCCGA
>JAEWEZ010000093.1 GCA_023389045.1 Actinomycetes bacterium | reverse complement strand
GTCGTCGAAGCGGTGGGCGGCGAATCAGCCCGCTCCCGCATCTGCCACTCCATGGAGGAATGTCTGGAGGCGGCCGGCGAACTCGGCTACCCGATGGTGGTGCGCCCCAGCTTCACCATGGGCGGCCTCGGCTCCGGCATGGCCTACGACGAAGAGGACCTGCGCCGCATCGCCGGCGCGGGCCTGCACTACTCGCCGACCACCGAGGTGCTCCTGGAGGAGTCGATCCTCGGCTGGAAGGAATACGAGCTGGAGCTCATGCGTGACCGCAATGACAACTGCGTGGTCATCTGCTCCATCGAAAACGTGGACCCCGTGGGTGTGCACACCGGCGACTCCGTGACCGTTGCCCCCGCCATGACCCTCACCGATGTGGAACTGCAGCATCTGCGGGACCTCGGCATCGGAATCCTGCGCGAGGTGGGCGTGGATACCGGCGGCTGCAATGTGCAGTTCGCGATCCACCCGGAGACCGGTCGCGTCGTCGTCATCGAAATGAACCCGCGCGTCTCCCGCTCCTCGGCGCTGGCCTCCAAGGCGACCGGCTTCCCGATCGCGAAGATCGCGGCGCGTGTGGCCATCGGCTACACCCTCGATGAGATCCGCAACGACATCACCGGCACCACCCCGGCGAGCTTCGAGCCCGCCCTGGACTACGTGGTGGTGAAGGTTCCGCGCTTCGCCTTCGAGAAGTTCCCCGCCGCCGATCAGACCCTCACCACGACCATGAAGAGCGTGGGTGAGGCGATGGCGCTGGGTCGTTCCTTCACCGAGGCCTATGGCAAAGCCCAGCGCTCCCTCGATGTGCCCGCGGCGGTGCCCTCCTACCGGGGTGAGCCGCCCACGGCCGATCAGGTCACGGCCCTGATTGATTCGACCCGGGTGCCGACGGCAGACCGCCTCGTCACCATCGCGCAGATCATGCGCTCGGTGGCCGCCGGGATCGTGGATCAGGCGGAGACGCTTGCCAAACTCTTCGAGGCCACCGCCATCGACCCCTGGTTCCTGGACCAGTTCCTGCAGGTCGCAGAGGTGGCAGAGACGGTGCGGCAGGCGAAGACCCTGGACGCACCGCTGCTGCGCCTGGCCAAGAGCCGGGGACTCTCCGATGACCAGCTCGGGCAGCTGCGCGGCGTGCATGGCGACGTCATTAAGGGTGTGCGTGAAGCGCTCGGCCTGAACCCCGTCTACAAGACGGTGGATACCTGCGCGGCAGAGTTCGCCTCCCGCACCCCGTACCACTACTCGAGCTACGACGAGGAAACCGAGGTGGAGCCGCGCACCAAACCCGCCATCCTGATCCTCGGCTCGGGCCCGAACCGCATCGGCCAGGGCATCGAGTTCGATTACTCCTGCGTGCATGCGGCGATCGCCCTCGGTGCGAAGGAACTGGGGGAGCGGGCCTTCGAGACGGTCATGATCAACTGCAATCCAGAGACCGTCTCCACGGACTACGACATTGCCGACCGCCTCTACTTCGAGCCGCTCACCTTCGAGGATGTGGTCGAGGTCTATGAGGCTGAACTCGCGGCCGGCCCCGTGGCGGGCCTGATCGTGCAGCTTGGCGGCCAGACCCCGCTCTCGCTCGCCCGCCGCCTGCAGGAGGCCGGTCTGCCGATCATCGGCACCAGCCCTGCCGCGATCGACGCCGCCGAGGACCGCGGCCACTTCGGTGGCGTGCTCGCCGATGCGGGCCTTCCCGCCCCGCCGTACGGCACCGCCTGGGGCCTCAAGGACGCCCAGGAAGTGGCCGAACGCGTCGGCTACCCGGTGCTCGTGCGCCCCAGCTACGTGCTGGGCGGGCGTGGCATGGAAATCGTGTACGACGCCGAAGGGCTCGTGGACTATGTGGCCCGCAACCTTCCGGCCAGCGGCCGCGCCGAAGCACCGATCCTGATCGACCGCTTCCTCGATACGGCGATTGAGATCGACGTGGACGCCCTCTACGACGGAGAGGACCTCTACATCGGCGGCATCATGGAGCACATCGAGGAGGCCGGGGTGCACTCGGGCGACTCGGCCTGCACTCTGCCGGTGATTACCCTCGGCGCCGAAGTCATCGACCGCATCGTGGCCTCCACCCGTCTGCTCGCCGAGGGCATCGGCGTGCGCGGCCTGATGAACGTGCAGTACGCCCTCGCCCAGGACGTTCTCTACGTGCTGGAAGCAAACCCGCGCGCCTCCCGCACCGTGCCCTTCGTGGCTAAAGCGACTGGTGTTCCGTTGGCTCAGGCTGCCGCCCGCGTGATGGCCGGCTGGAGCATCGCGGAGCTGCGCGCCGAGGGCATGCTCCCCGCCGCCGGTGACGGCCGCGAAATGCCTGATGGTGCCCCGATTGCGGTGAAGGAAGCGGTGCTTCCCTTCAAGCGGTTCCGCACCGCTGACGGGCATGCCGTGGATTCGCTGCTCGGCCCGGAGATGCGTTCGACGGGTGAGGTGATGGGCCTGGATGACACCTTCCCCCTCGCCTTCGCGAAGTCGCAGCTGGCGATCGCCGGTCAGGGCCTGCCGAGCCGCGGCGCCCTGTTCGTGTCGGTGGCTGACCGCGATAAACGCTCCGCGGTGCTCCCGGTCGCGCGAATGGCGCAGCTCGGCTTCGAAATCCTCACCACCGAGGGCACGGGCCGGGTGCTGCGCCGCTCGGGCGTGGAGTGCCGGGTGTTGCGTAAGAAGTCCCAGGCAGGGGAGGGGCCGACGGTGATCGACCTGCTCGACGCCGGCGAAGTCTCCATCATCCTCAACACCCCCTCGGGCTCTCACGCCCGCGCTGACGGCTACGCGATCCGCGCCGCCGCCACCGCCCTGGATATCCCGATGATCACCACGCTGCAGGAGTTCCAGGCGGCTGTGCAGGGCATCGAGGCGATCCCGGAGGGCTCCTTCGCGGTGCGCAGCCTGCAGGAACATGCCCAGCATCTGAAGGAACTGCGGGCGAAGGCCCCGGCTGCGCAGCGCGCCCGGACGGGAGCCGAGGCATGAGCGAGCAGACCCCCGGCCTGAGCGAGGCGAGCGAGATGGGTGTGGCGCCCTTCGGGGCGCGCCTGCAGCGCGCCGTGCAGGAGAACGGCCCGCTCGTGGGCGGTATCGACCCGCATCAGGCGCTGCTGGAGCAGTGGGGCCTACCGGATGATCCGACGGGCCTGGAGCGCTTCTCGCAGATCGCCCTCGAGGCCTACGCGGGCCGGGTCGCGGCCATCAAACCGCAGTCGGCCTTCTACGAGCGGCACGGGTCGCGGGGCCTCGCGGTTCTCGAGGATCTGCTGGCGGCTGCCCGTGACCGCGGCGTGCTCAGCATCCTGGATGTGAAACGCGGCGATATCGGCTCGACGTTGGAGGCCTACGCCGCCGCGCATCTGCTGCCCGGAGCGCCGGGGGAGGCTGATGCGATCACCTTGAGCCCCTTCCTCGGCTTCGGTTCGCTGCGCCCGGCCCTGGATGCCGCGATGGCGCATGGCAAGGGCCTGTTCGTCTTGGCCCTCACCTCGAATCCGGATGGACCGCAGGTGCAACACGCCGTGACGACACGCGACACGCCGGTAGCACGCGAGATTGCCGAGCAGGCTGAGGCTGCCGGTGGAGGCAGCGCGGAGACCTGGGGGAGCGTGGGCCTGGTGGTGGGTGCCACCGTCGGCTCCGCGGTACGCGACCTGCGCCTTCTTGAGCGCGCCGGAAGCGTTCCCCTGCTCGCCCCCGGATTTGGGGCACAGGGCGCCGGACCTGCACAGATGTCCGAAGTCTTTGGTGAGGCGGCACCCCGGGTGCTGGTGGCGATCTCCCGCGGTCTGCTGGCCGCCGGACCGGATCCGCAGGCCCTTGCCGAGCACGTTCAGCGGGTGCGTGAGGAGTACTCTTCTGGCGCTCCGACACCGACCAGGTGACACGACTCGCCCCGAAAATAGCGCGCGACCACGAACTTAGGGTTACGCTCTACCCACACGCGGGATCCGACGGGTCCCGTGGACCACGATCCAGACAGAACAAGAGGTAAGAACCGTGGCTCTCCCTCCCCTCACCCCCGAGCAGCGGGCCGAGGCCCTCAAGAAGGCCGCTGAGGCTCGTCGTGAGCGCGCTGCCGTGAAGGCACGCCTGAAGGACAGCACCGGCCGTCGCGGCGAGGAGATCGCGAAGGTCCTGAAGGAAGCTGAGACCAACGAGGTCATCGGCCGCCTGAAGGTCGCTGCCATGCTGGAGGCCCTCCCGGGCGTCGGCAAGGTCAAGGCCGAGCAGATCATGAAGGAGATCGGCATCTCGGAATCCCGCAAGATCCGTGGCCTCGGCTCTCACCAGGCGGAGAAGCTCCTGGCGCACTTCGCCGAGTGAGCACCGACCAGCTCTTCGGCGGGGCCGGCGCCGTTCAGGCGCCGGCCCCGCTGACTGTTTTGGCCGGCCCGACCGCCGTCGGTAAGGGCACCGTCTCTGCTCTGCTGCGTGAGCGCTACCCGGAGATCTGGCTGTCGGTATCGGCCACCACGCGCGCACCCCGCCCCGGGGAAGTCGATGGCGTGCACTACTTCTTCCTGGGCGAGGACGACTTCACCCGCCTCGTGGACGAAGGCCAAATGCTCGAATGGGCGCAGGTGCACGGCCGTCACCGCTACGGCACCCCGCGTGGCCCCGTTGAACAAGCCATGGCCCAGGGCCGCCCCGTGCTGCTGGAGATCGACCTGGCCGGTGCCCGGCAGGTGCGTGAATCCATGCCGGCGGCCCGTTTCGTCTTCCTCTCCCCGCCCAGCTGGGACACCCTCGTGGAGCGTCTCGTCGGACGCGGCACCGAAACGGAAGAGGAACGCGAGCGCCGTCTCGAAACCGCCCGTGTGGAACTTGCGGCAGAGCCGGAGTTCGATGTGAGCGTCGTCAATGACGACCTTGATCGGGCGGTCGCCGAGCTCGCCGCCCTGATGGGGGTGGGGGAGGTCACCTGAGGCCTCCGCCTGCCCCTCCTCGCCCTCCACGCCTGAAGGGCGTATCCTGGCTAGTCGCACGCCACCCATCGTCGAAGGGACATCCGTGTCCGGAACCGTCGCCCACCCCGAGGGCATCACGAACCCGCCGATCGACCGTCTGCTCGAGACCGTCGATTCGAAGTACGCGCTCGTCCTGTACGGGGCGCAGCGCGCCCGCCAGATCAACGCCTACTACGCGCAGCTCGACCAGGGTCTGCTAGAGCATGTGGGTCCGCTGGTTGAGGTGGAGAACAAGGACCGCGAGAAGCCCCTCTCGATCGCCCTGCGTGAGATCGACGAGGGTCTGCTGGTGGCCCGCGAGGTCGATGAGGCTGAACTGGCTGCCGCTGCCGCGGAGCCCGAGATCCCCGGCCCGGCCCCGCTGGAACTGGGTGACGACGCCCCCGAGGCGCCGCCCGCCGATTTCTCCTACTGATCCCCGCGATCATCACCCGTACCCCCAGGGAGTGAGCATGACCGGCCCTGTTCGTGATCTTCGGGGCGCTCGCGTCCTGGTGGGCGTCAGCGGCGGTATCGCCGCCTACAAGGCCGCGCACGTTGTGCGCGGCCTGATCGCGTCCGGTGCCGACGTCCAGGTGGTTCCCACGCCCTCCGCCCTGCAGTTCGTGGGCGCCGCCACCTGGGAGGCACTCAGCCACAACCCGGTGCTGACCAGCGTTTTCGAGGATGTGGACCGGGTGGCGCATGTGCAGATCGGGCAGCAGGCCGATCTGGTGCTGGTTGTTCCCGCCACCGCTGATCTCATGGCGCGCGTGCGCATGGGCCGCGCCGATGATCTCCTCACCGCCTCCCTGCTGGTGACCCGCGCTCCGGTGGTTCTCGCCCCCGCGATGCACACCGAAATGTGGGAGAACCCGGCCACAGTCGAGAACGTGAAAGTGCTCCGCGAGCGGGGCATCACCGTGCTCGAACCCGCGGTGGGGCGGCTGACCGGCCCTGATTCCGGTCCGGGCCGTCTGCCGGAGCCGGAGGCGATTCTGGAGGCGGCGCAGGCGGTCATGAGCGCCCCGCGTGATGAGCAGGGCGGTATCCGCCGCGATCTTGCCGGCGCGCATGTGCTCGTCACGGCCGGGGGCACCCGTGAGGAACTGGACCCGGTGCGTTTCCTCGGTAATCACTCCTCCGGTAAGCAGGGGGTGGCCCTGGCTGCAGCGGCGATGGCGCGGGGAGCCCGGGTCACGCTGGTGGCTGCGAACGTCGACCTTGAGACCCCGCCCGGGGTGGAGCGCGTGAATGTGGTGAGTGCAGCGGAGCTTGCTGCGGAGGTCGCGGCCCGACGAGGCCGCGTGGATGTGCTCGTGATGGCTGCCGCGGTGGCGGATTTCACGGCGGCTGAACGCGCCGAGGCGAAGATCAAGAAAACCGACGACGCCGAGGTGCCGGTTCTCGCCCTGCGTCGCACGGAGGATGTGCTGCGCTCCAGTGTTCTTGATCGCGGGGATCGCAGCCTTCCGCGCATTGTTGGTTTCGCTGCCGAAACGGGCGGGGAGGACGCGACCGCTCTCGAACTCGCCGCGCAGAAGGCCCGACGCAAGGGCGCTGACCTGCTGATTTTCAATGACGTAAGCAGCGGGGTGTTCGGTTCAGGCAGCAATGCGGTGCGGATCCTGGATGCCGACGGGGAGGTGCTCGACGAGGTCAGCGGGTCGAAGATCACCGTCGCGCACCGAATAATTGATTGGCTTGTTTGTCGTACCCCCGACGTACCCTGGTCGGCATGACCACCAGCACGCTACGTAGCTTCACCTCCGAGTCCGTCACTGAAGGCCACCCCGACAAGATCTGCGACCAGATCTCGGACGCGATCCTCGATGACATGCTCGCCCAAGATCCCGCGGCCCGCGTGGCCGTGGAAACCATGGTCACCACCGGCCTGGTGCATGTGGCCGGTGAGGTGCGCACGAGCGGCTATAGCGATGTGGCCCGCATCGTGCGGGACGTGATCCGCGAGATCGGTTACGACTCCTCCGAGAAGGGCTTCGACGCCGACTCCTGCGGCATCGAAGTTTCCATCGGCTCCCAGAGCGAGGACATCGCCGCTGGTGTGGATACTTCCCTCGAAACACGCGTCTCCAGCACCACGGAGGAACTGGCCCGTCTCGGCGCGGGAGACCAGGGCCTCATGTTCGGCTACGCCTGCAATGACACCCCCGAACTCATGCCGCTGCCGATCCACGCCGCCCACACCCTGAGCCGGAACCTCTCTACGGCGCGGCGCGAGGGCGTGCTCCCGTACCTGCGTCCCGATGGGAAAACGCAGGTCACGATCGGGTACGACGACGATGGCGTGGCCCGCAGCGTCGAAGCCGTGGTTGTCTCCACCCAGCATGCGGAGGACGTTGACCTCACCACCCAGCTGGACCCCGCCATTCAGCGCGTCGTGATCGCCCCCGTTCTAGAAGAACTCGCGGGCCTCGGCCTCGACACCGGCAACGTCATCCAGCACATCAACCCCTCCGGGCGTTTCGTCATCGGCGGCCCGAAGGGCGATGCCGGCCTCACCGGCCGCAAGATCATCGTGGACACCTACGGCGGCATGGCCCGCCACGGCGGCGGCGCCTTCTCCGGGAAGGACCCCTCGAAGGTGGACCGCTCCGCCGCCTACGCCATGCGCTGGGTCGCCAAGAACATCGTCGCGGCCGGCCTCGCCGAACGGTGCGAGGTGCAGGTGGCCTACGCGATCGGCGTGGCCGAACCGGTGGGCCTGTACGTGGAAACCTTCGGCACCGGGCGCGTCCCCGATCATCAGATCGCCGCTGCCGTGCGCAAAGTCTTCGACCTGCGCCCCGCCGCGATCATCGAAGCCCTCGAACTCCTGCGCCCCATCTACCGCCTCACCTCCGTGCACGGGCACTTTGGCCGTGAACTGCCGGAGTTCAGCTGGGAGAAGACCGACCGGGCGGAGGAGCTGGAGCGGGCACTGTGACCGCCCTCGACCCGGCGATCACCGCCCGCCTGAAGCACAATGCGGCCGGCCTCGTGCCGGCGGTCGTGCAGGAGCACACCACCCGCGAGGTGCTCATGGTGGGCTGGATGGATGATGAAGCCCTCCACCGCACCCTCACCTCGGGGCGGGTGACCTTCTGGTCCCGCTCCCGCCAGGAATACTGGCGCAAGGGAGACACCAGCGGAAACGTGCAGTGGGTGCGCTCGGTGAGCCTGGACTGCGACGGCGACACGCTGCTGGTGCAGGTGGATCAGGTGGGTCCCGCCTGCCACCGTGGAACCACCACCTGTTTTGAGGGCGGGCAGTTGCCGGCCCGATCCCTGGACCCGGAGGAACGCATCTCGTGAGTGCAGTAGAGCAGCCGCAGCAGGCCTACCCGGAACTGGTCGGCGGGATCGAAGGATCCGCGCTCGGCCTGATCCAGCCGGATCGGGAGACCTTCCGCGCCCTCGCCGCGAGGCAACGCATCGTGCCGGTCACGCTGCGGGTTCTCGTTGATGAGGACACCCCCATCTCCCTGTACCGCCGCTTGACCGACGGGGCTGACCCGCGCGGCACCTTCCTGCTCGAATCGGCGGGGGAGGGGGAAGCCTCTCGGTTCTCCATCATCGGCTGCCGTGCCCGCGCCGTGCTCACCGAAAAAGACGGTGAAGCCCGCTGGTTTGGGGACGCCCCGGCCGGAGTGAGCAACAGCGGCCGCGTGGTCGATGTGCTGGAGGAGATCACCTCGGCCTTCCGGGCGCAGCCGCTTCCGGGGATGCCGCCCTTTACCGGCGGCATGGTGGGCATGGTCTCCTACGATGCGGTGCGGCACTGGGAAAAACTCGGGGAGTGCCCGCCCGATGAAATCGGCGTTCCCGATATGTCGATGATGCTTGCGCAGGACGTCGTCGTGTACGACGCCCACGACGCGACCGCCGTGCTCATCGCCAATGCGCTGAACCTCAACGGCACGGCCGACGGAGTGGACCGCGCCTACGACGACGCCCTCGCACGCCTGGACGGGATGCGCGAGAAACTGCGCACCCCGCTCGCGAGCAGCGCCGTCGTCTACGACACCGTGCGTGATGCGCAGCCGGAATGCCGCACCTCCCAGGCCGACTATGAACTCGCGGTCAAGGAAGCCGTGCAGGACATCATCGACGGGAACATCTTCCAGGTGGTGCCCTCACAGCGTTTCTCCCTGCCCACACAGGCGGATCCGCTGGATGTGTACCGGGTGCTGCGACGCATGAACCCGAGCCCCTACATGTACCTGCTGCGCAGTATCGACGGGAACGGCAACCCCCTGGATGTGGTGGGGGCAAGCCCCGAATCGCTCGTCACGGTGCGCGGTCGCACCGCCACCACGCATCCGATTGCCGGTTCCCGCCCCCGTGGCGCCGACCCGGAGGAAGACCAGCGCCTGGCCGAAGGGCTCCTCGCCGATCCAAAGGAACGCTCCGAGCATCTGATGCTCGTGGACCTCGCCCGCAATGACCTGCAGAAGTTCTGCGAGCCGGGCAGCGTGGTGGTGCGCGACTTCATGCATATCGAACGCTTCTCGCATATCCAGCACATCGTCTCCACCGTGACCGGGCGGATCTGCGAGGGCGCCACCGCCTATGACGCCCTGCGCGCCACTTTCCCGGCCGGCACGCTCTCGGGCGCACCGAAATCCTCGGCGATGCAGATCATTGACCGGCTCGAACCGGTGCGTCGCGGTGTCTATGGCGGAACCGTCGGCTACATCGACTTCGCCGGCGATATGGATATGGCGATCGCCATCCGCACCGCCGTTCTGAAGGACGGCGTGGCGCATGTGCAGGCCGGCGGCGGGGTGGTGGCCGATTCCCAGCCCACCATGGAGCACCGCGAATGCCAGTCCAAGGCGGCCGCCGCACTGCGGGCCGTGGCCTCGGCACATACGGTGAGGCCGGCATGACAACCCTCCTCACCCGACGCGGTGCGGTGCTGCTCGGCGTGATCGCCGCGGCAGCCCTGGCCGGTACCACCCGAGCCGTGTGGATCCGCGCCGTCGCCCCCGATCTCACCGGCACCGTGCAAACCGTGGAAACCGTGGGCACCCAGGCCGCGCCGGCCCTGCTCGCCCTGGCATTGGTGGCCCTGGCGGCGGCTCTCGCCACGAGTCTGAGCGGCCGCTGGGTGCGCTTCGTGACCGGGCCGGTGCTGATCGCCGCGGGGATCGGCTCAGGCTTCGCGATCGGGGCGGTGCTCACGGACCCGGAGTCGGCTGCGCGGAGCGCGGTTGCTCAGCGCACCGGGGTGGCAGGCGGGGACCTCGTTGCCCACCTGGAGGTGTGGCCCTGGCTCGCCCTGGTGCCCTGCGTGCTCGTGATCGCGGTGGGTGTTCTAGTGCTTGTGCGCGGTGGGGCCTGGGTGGTGTCGAGCCGCTGGTCGCGTGGCACAGAACCGGTGACGGATCCGCAGGATGACCCGGCAGCCGTCTGGGATGCACTCTCCCGCGGGGAGGATCCGACGGACCACGATGAGGAATCCGACGAGGCACCTGACCCGGCCCCTGACGCGGCACCCGACGAGGAGCGGGACGAGCCCCAGACCGAGCCGCGGACGGAGAACCCCGATGAGGGCCACCACCGCGTCGGCCGCCGCTCCTGATAACACCCCGGTTACTGATGCCACGCCCCGCGGACGGGAGCGCTGAAGTGCCCCGCTGCCGTGGCACAATGGCTGCTGTCTCGTGACCCGATCGGAGAAAGAACATGCCGAAGACCTACGCCGTGCCGCCCCAGCC
>JAEWEZ010000086.1 GCA_023389045.1 Actinomycetes bacterium | reverse complement strand
CCCTCACACTGGGGGGGGGCCGCGGGGCGGGGGGGGGCACGTCACTGTACCCGCAGCAGGGCACACCCGACAGGGCCAATGGCGCCTCCATCCAGGTGGCACCGGACGCCACGACGGGTACGTCACCGGCTGTCCCCGATCTCCCACGAGGTTTTCCGTGAGTTTCTCGGTCCCTGCAAACGATTCCCCTCCGCCTCCGCCCCGGCGCCCAGCAGCCCCGCCGAAAGAGGCCAAAGGGGGAGTGTCGCCGCTTGGCATCACCGCCATTGTGCTGGGTGTGCTCGTGGCCGCGCTCGTGGTGGCCTCGGAAGTCTGGACCACCTACCTGTGGTTCGAACAGCTCGGCTACGACGGGGTTCTGGTGACCCGCTGGATCAGCCAGGTCGCTCTCTTCGTGCTGGGCTTCGCTGCTATCGCGGTGCCGCTCTTCCTGAGCCTGCGGATCAGCTACACCAAACGCCCGGTGTACCCGCCGATCACCCGGGAGCAGGAAGCACTCGAGCAGTTCCGCACCGCTGTTGATCCGCTCCGCCGCGGCATCACCGTCGCGGCTCCGCTGGTCATTGGTGCTTTCGGCGGCCTCGCTGCGGCGCGTCGCTGGCAGGAACTGCAACTGTTCTGGCACGCGCAGAGCTTCGGCAAGACCGACCCGATCTTCAACAACGACGTCGGTTTCTACGTTTTCCGTCTGCCCCTCGTTGATTCCGTCATCGCCTACGGCCAGTTCGTGCTGGTGGTCTGCCTGGTTGGCGCTGTTGCCGGGCACTTTGTGTACGGGGGCCTTGCCTGGGGGCAGGAAAAAGGCCTCGAAGTTACGCGCGCCGCCCGCCGTCACCTCGGTGTTCTCGCCGCCATCTATGTGCTCCTGGTGGGGCTCGGGCACTGGTTCGAGCGCTACAGCCTGCTGAACGAACGCCATAACCGTTTCGACGGTGCCTCCTACACGGACGTGAAAGCGATCCTTCCGGCGCAGACGATCCTTGCGATCGCCGCGCTCATCGTGGCTGCTCTCTTCGTGGTCTGGGTGGTCCGAGCGGACTGGCGGATTCCGACCGTTGGCGCGGGGCTCATGGTCCTCTCCACCCTGGTGGTGGGGAACCTGTACCCGTGGGCAATCCAGCAGTTCCAGGTGAGCCCCAATGAGCGAGCCCTCGAACAGCCCTACATCCAGCACAACATTGACGCCACTCGCGCCGCCTTCGACCTTGAAGACATCCGCGAAGTGTCTTACGCCGCCACCACCGATGCGGAGCCCGGGGCGCTGCGTGCCGATGCCGATACCACCGCCCAGATCCGCCTCATGGACCCGGCGATCGTCTCTCCCACCTTCGAGCAGCGTGAAGCAAACCGCCGCTACTGGGGCTTCGATGAAGTTCTGGCCGTGGACCGCTACGAGATCGACGGTGCCCTCCAGGACACCGTGATCGGCGTGCGTGAACTGCGCCCAGACAAGTTCGACCTGGACGAACAGCCCTGGGTGAACCGGCACATCATCTACACCCACGGTTTCGGTGCCGCTGCCGCGTACGGCAACCTGCGCAATGACGATGGTGAGCCGCGCTTCCTGCACTCCGGTGTTCCCGGCTCCGGCAAACTCGGCGAGTACGAGGAACGGGTGTATTTCGGGCGGCACTCGCCGGAATACTCCATCGTTGGTGCTCCGAAGGGAGCAAAGCCCGAGGAGTTCGACTATCAGACCGGCACCGGACAGGAAGGCGACACTGGTTCGCAGGTCAACAACACCTTCTCCGGTGATGGCGGCCCGAATGTGGGCAACTGGTTTAACCGCATCCTGTACGCGATCAAGTTCCGCGACCCCAACATCGTCATCTCCAACTACGTCAACAGCCACTCGCAGATCCTGTACGACCGTGACCCGCAGGACCGCGTACGCGAGGTGGCTCCCTTCCTCTCCCTGGATGCGCAGATGTATCCGGCGGTGGTCGACGGGCGCCTGGTCTGGGTGGTCGATGGCTATACCACCACCGACCGCTACCCGTACTCACGGATGGCGTCGATGGACGACATCGTGGCGGACTCTCAGACCCGCGCGAACACAGCCGCTCAGCATCGCGTGCGGCAGGCGAACTACTTGCGCAACGGCGTGAAAGCGACCGTGGACGCCTTTGACGGCAGCGTGACCCTGTACGCCTGGGATACGGAGGATCCGATCCTGAAAGCCTGGCAGGAGGTGTTCCCCGACGCGATCCGCCCGGCCAGCGAGATCAGCGCCGACCTGATGGGACACCTGCGCTACCCGGCAGATCTGTTCAAGGCGCAGCGCCATATGCTCGGCCGGTATCACATCACCGATGCCGTGGAGTTCTTTGGCCAGCAGGATTTCTGGCAGGTCTCCCCGGATCCGACCGCTGAGGTGGCCCCAGGCGCTGATGGCTCTAAGCCGCAGCAGCCTCCGCAGCCGCCGATGTACCTGACGATGGAAGTCCCCGGAATGGAGAAGCCCCGTTTCTCCCTCTCCTCGAGCTACATCCCCGAGCGGGGACAGAACGTGTTGACAGGCTTCCTGGCTGTCGATTCGGAAACCGGTCGAAGCAAGGGCAATCCGGCCGACTCCTTCGGTCAAATGACCCTGCTGGTGCTGCCGGCCACGAACCCGGTCAACGGCCCGGGCCAGGTGCAGAACACCTTCAACACCGAGCCGAGCGTGTCCCGCGCGCTGAACCTGCTGAAGTCGGGTAACTCCGAGGTGATCAACGGCAACCTGCTGACGCTGCCGGTGGGCGGCGGCCTGCTCTACGTGCAGCCCGTGTATCTGCGGTCCTCGGCAGCCGGCGGTGGCACCCAGTACCCACTGCTCCAGATGGTTCTCGTCTCCTTCGGCGACAAGATCGGCTTTGCCCCCACCCTCGACCAGGCCCTGGATGAGGTGTTCGGCGGTGACTCCGGTGCGAAGGCTGGCGATGCGACCGTGAGCGATGACGGGAAAGCCGGATCGGTCTCCACGGGTGACGGCTCCGGTGAGGACCCACAGAAGCCAGAGGATGACGGCAGCTCCGAGGGGGATGCGACCGCACCGCCCACTGAGAAGCCGACCACGCCGCCCGCTGCGACCGGCCCCACCCAGGAACGCCTCAACAAGGCCCTGACGGATATGGATGCTGCGGTGAAGAAAGCCGACAAGGCGATGAAGGAAGGCAACTGGGGCGCTTACGGCGAGGCCCAGAAGGAGCTGCAGGACGCCTTGAAGCGTGCGATGCAGGCGAACAAGGAGTTGGAGGGCTCTGGCGGGCAGGGAGGCTGAGCCGACGGGGCATGTGCTGCGTCACCACCGGCGCAGCGCATGCCCGGGCCAAGCACCGGGTAAACAGCGCGTGAACGTGGGATCGCCCACGTTTGGGCGGTATCGGCTGGACCTGCCCGCAGTGATTGCCTAGAGTTGAGGACATCGCCGCGGGGTGGAGCAGTTCGGTAGCTCGCCGGGCTCATAACCCGGAGGTCGTAGGTTCAAATCCTGCCCCCGCCACGAGATAGGCCCCCTGCCAGCACAAACGCTGGCAGGGGGTCTTCCTTTTATGGTCCTCAGGGGCCGTCTTCCGCACAACCCTCCGCTCGAGGAAATGAAAATGCCCCTCGCGGAGGCCTGATCCTCTAAGGGCTGGAGCCACCGTGCACCCACCGATAGCCTCCAGCGCCACGGCTTCCCCATCGCCACTGCGCGTCTTATCGCCATTGAAAACGGCTCCGCCGCTGCCGACGTGGATGAGCTCATGGCTCTCGCCTACACCCTGGATGTGCTCCCTCAAGACCTGCTCACGCATGTCGTCCCGGATCGCACGAAGGGAGAACTCGTCGCCAGTGGCATTCCGGCGGTGTACTCGCCGAAGAAGCTACGCGCCTGGGTGCAGGACACCCTCACCCTGACCCGGGCGGGGCGACGCGCGTGGTGGATGAATCAGCTGGCGGACACGTCCATCCGTCGGGCTCATTTCGAGGAGTTGCACGACGCGCTCAGTGAGGATCTCTCCATTCTTCCCACCTACCCCGAGCAGGACATTGCCGAGACCCGTGACGAGAGGGAACGGATCCTCGAGCAGATGTGCACAGCGGAGCACGTGCTGGACCGGTGCATCGAGGAGGATGCTTCGACGAAGGAAATGCTGGAACAGATCGAGATGCTCGATGGTTGGGGTGACGTCTTGGATGACCTTGGGGGCTGGGATGGGGACCTCCCCTTTTGATACGGGACCACCGCGGCCTCCACACAGGGCATCGCTATGCGACAGTTCTTCCATGAGCAACGATGCCCTCCCGCCCAGCCGCAGCCTCCTCTTCCTGGGGGATTCGATCACCGATGCCGGGCGCCGCGAGGACGCTCTCGGCCTCGGGTATGGCTACGTGCGTCTGATCGCTGAACACTTCGCCGCCCATGAACCGACGGCGCGGGTCCTGAACCGCGGGATTGGGGGCGATCGTGCGCGAGACTTGCGTGCCCGTGTGCATGAGGACTGCTTGGTCCTGCGCCCCGATGTGGTCACCATCTACATCGGTGTGAATGACACCTGGCGCAGGTTCGATAGCAATGACCCGACCAGCGAAGCTGACTTCGAAGCCGACTATCGTTTCGTGCTCGATCAGCTGTCGGCGACCATGCCCGCAGTTCCCGTGCTGATGGTGGTTCCCTTCGTCACCGATGTGGACGACGACAAGGCCTGTTTCCACGAGGACCTGGACCGGAAGGTTGCGGTTGTCCGTCGCCTGGCCCATGAGTTCCAGCATGACCTCGTGGATCTGGAGGAGGTTCTCGACGAGGCGCGCCGTGTGGGGCATACTCCGACCTCGCTCGCTGAGGATGGGATCCACCCGACGATCGCGGGGCACCGTCTGATCGCCGATGCATGGCTCGAGGTCTTTGAGCGCATCGACCCTCGGCGCTGAGGTATCTGTCTAGGAACCGAGCGGCTGCGTCACATCGACCGCGAGGAACCCCAGGCGGAAGGTCCGACGATCCAGCTCAAGCACCGTCGTCGGATCCACAGGGTTGCGCAGCAGCAGTGTGCCCGCCTGCGGATCCCCGCCGACCAGCGCATACACGTGGTTTGGGGCGATCCGCCTCTCACCGTGCCGCACGAGGCCGCTCAGCGGATGCGTCGAAACCGCCATGGCACGCCCCTCGGCCGCCCACTGCTGCGCCTGGGCGGGGGAGGGCAGGCGCAGGCGGGTGCGCGTGGGAGTCCCCAGGAGAAGGGCAAAGCCGAAACAGGCAAAGCCCCGCTGCAGCATGCGATACCCGCCGGCGATCTGCGCGGCCGCAGCCTTCTCCAGAACCCCCACCCAACCGGGGGCGCCTGCACTGACCCGCGCCCCGCTAAAAGCGCCCTGCGCATCCACGGGCATGTCGCGGTCCACGCGTAGGGGCGCGTCTGCCCCCGGGAAGTGCACGGCAATGATCCCGTCGGCCTCCACGGTCAGGAGGTCCGCCAGGCACTGCCGTCTCGTCACAGCCAGAGCGAGCATGGGCGCGATCAACCAGCAGTCACCCAGCCGGCCCTGGCGGGGGATGCCCTCCAGATGCCAGGGGGAGGTGTCGCGGCGCAGGTCAGTGCCCACGACAGCCGGTTCCACGGCGATCACCTGCGGGCCGGCGACGCCCTGCGGGCGGGTTGGGCGGGTGCGTACCCGGCCGGTTAGAGCCTTTTCGATACTGCGCCGCCAGGTGCGCAGGGGGAAAACATGGGCGGCGGAGCGCCCGATACGTGGGTGCTCCGCCGCCATGTGGTCTACCTCAGTGTGGGGTAGTTAGCGATCAGTGCTTGGCCGCCGGCTCGACCTTCTGGCCGATCTTGGCCATCACGTCCTGGAACCAGGGCTGGGAGATGTCGAAGGCCTTGTGCCCGGCGATGCGGGAGAACTCGATCGCGCGCAGACGATCGCCCTGTTCCTCGTCGTGCCCGATCACACCGGTGCCGCCCTCGAGCGCAACCTGCACCGCGAGATCCGTCATCGACTTGATCAGACGGAGGTCTTCCGCATTGGCCTTAGCCGAGCGGGAGAAGTAACCGGACTTCTGCACCATGACCTTTTCGGCGCCGAGCTTCTTAGCGAACTGGCCCGCGAACCACTGGCCGGGGTTGATCTTGTCGAGCTTCACGTGGCCGAAGGGGTCCTTCTCCACGGTCTCGCCGCGCGCTTCCATCTCCGCGATGATTTCGGGGATGCCGGCGCCCTCGGAGAGGAAGACGTTCACGCAGCCCACCTCATCCATGATGGTCTTCAGACGGGCGGCTTCTGCCTCGATGTCCAGCGCCATTTCCGGGAGGAAGACGGCGTGCACATCCCACCGCTCGGCCTTGTGGCCGATCGAGGGGAGCCACTGCTGCTGGGCATGCCACTGCTGGTAGTACTCGGCGGCCTGCGCGGTGAGGTAACCGCAGGCGCGGCCCATGATCTCGTGGATGATCAGCATCCGCGGGTTCGAGCCGTGCTCGGCAATGATGTTCTGCGCAAAAATGCTGGTCTGCTCGGCAGCGGTCTTCGCGCCGAGGGACTGACGGATCGGCACAATGTCGTTGTCGATGGTCTTGGGCAGACCGACAACCTGCAGGTCGTAGCCGTTCTCATGCAGGTAGTGGGCGAGGTCTGCAGCGGTGGTGTTGGTGTCGTCGCCACCGATGGTGTGCAGCACGTCCACACCGTCGTCCTTGAGTTTGTTGGCGGCGACCTCCAGGGCGTTCTCACCCTCCTTGATCAGGCCACGCTGGACCAGATCCTCGGTGTTGGTGAGCTTCACGCGAGAGTTGCCAATGGGGGAGCCACCGTAGTTGTGGAGGATCCCGGCGTGGGCACGCACCTCGTCGTCCACGACGATCTTCTCGCCCGAGAGCAGACCCCAGTAGCCGTGCTTGTAGGCGATGATTTCAACGTCGGGCACCAGCTCGTTGTAGCGCTCGATCAGGCCGCCCACGGCGGAGGAGAGGCAGGGGGCGTAGCCACCGGCGGTGAGCAGAGCGACGCGCTTGACGGACATAAGGTCGATCCCTTCGATCGTGGTCACAGACTCCCCGATCCTATCGACGTGTGCTGCACACTCCAGCCCCGCAGGTCCCCGCGGGCAGATGAGACGCTGAGTCGTAGGTCTCATCTGCCTTGGCGGAGAGCCCGCCCCGCCACTCCCAGGAACCTCAGTAGGGGAGTGCGTCAGTCGCGCGGCTGCAGCGCTGCGAGGGACTCCTCATGCAGTAGAGAGTTCGTGGCCAGGGCGTTTCCGCCGAAGGGGCCGTCTTCGCCGTCGAGGGAGGTGAAACGGCCACCGGCTTCCTGCACGATCGGTACGAGAGCAGCCATGTCATGCAGCTTCAGCTCGGGTTCGCAGGCCACATCCACCGCGCCCTCGGCCAGCAGCATGTAGGACCAGAAGTCTCCGTAGGCGCGGGTGCGCCAGAAACGCTGCATGAAGTTGAGCATCTGGGGCAGACGGTCCACATCCGCCCAGGCGTGCAGCGATGAGTAAGAGAGCGAAGCGTTCTCGATCCTGTCCACGGTGGAAACCTGCAGACGGGTGGCGGCGCTCAGCCGCGGCCCGGTGTAGGCGCCGGCCCCTTCCGCAGCCCACCAGCGTCGGCCCAGTGCCGGGCAGGAGACGACCCCGACCACGCAGCGGCCATCCTCGATCAGGCCGATCAGGGTGGCCCACACCGGCACGCCACGCACAAAGTTCGAGGTGCCGTCGATCGGGTCGATTACCCACTGGCGGGAGGCATTGCCGGTCGAGCCGAACTCTTCACCGATCACCTGGTCGCGGGAGCGGGAGCGCGACAGCTGCTTGCGGATGAGGTCCTCGGCGCTGCGGTCGGCGTCGGTCACCTCGGTCATATCGGGTTTGGTGTCAATCCGTAGGTCCTGCGCTTTAAAGCGGGACATGGTGTGGTTATCCACGGCGTCGGCAAGAACATGGGCAAGACGGAGATCGTCGGCAAAGAGAGAGGCCATGGCTCAAGCTTAGGCCCCTCTACGGCGCAGAAAGACGACGGCAAGTGGGCAAAATCGTCGGCCGACCTACAGATCCCAGGGATCGTTCTTGCGCAGCGCCACTGCGAGCCGACGGTAGGAACCGAGCCGCGCCTGTCCTGCCGTACCGGCCCTGCCCTCCTGAACCAGGTCATCCAGGGCGCAGTCCGGCGCGTCGTCCAAATGAGTGCAGCCGCGCGGGCAGTCCTCCGCAAGCGCGGCGAGATCGGTGAAGGCATCCAAGAGGTCATCGGGATCCACATGACCGAGCCCGAAGGAACGCACCCCGGGAGTATCGATCACCCACCCGCCTTCAGGAAGCGGCATGGCAAGCGCCGAGGACGAGGTGTGGCGCCCCCGCCCGGTCACGTCATTGACTGCGCCGGTAGCACGCCGCGCCTCCGGGACCAGCGCATTCAAGAGGGTGGACTTACCAACGCCCGAATGCCCAATCAACACACTCGTGCGCCCGGTGAGGCGCTCACGCAGCGCCGCAAGGTTCACGATCTCCCCGTCGGGCTCCCGATGCGTGCTCAGCCAATCCACTCCGAGAGGCGCGTACTGCTCCACGAAGGAGTCCGGAGCGCGCAGATCCGCTTTGGTGAGCACCAGCAGAGCGTCGATCCCCGCCACGTAGGCCGCGACCAGGCAGCGGTCGATCATGCCGCCGCGCGGCTCCGGATCTGCGAGGGCCGTGACGATCACCATGAGATCGCAGTTAGCGACCAGTGGACGTTCCGTCGCGTCATCATCGTCGGCGCTGCGTCGTAGGAATGAGGAACGCTCCTGGATTTTGACGATCCGGGCGAGGCTCCCGTCGCGTCCCGACGTATCCCCGGCCAGACCCACCACATCACCGGGGACGATGGGGGAGCGGCCCAGCTCCCGGGCTCGCATGGCCGTGATGGCACGCTCCTCGTCGGTACCGGCTTCCAGGATGGTGCGCCAGCGCCCCCGATCCACCGAGACCACACGCGCCCACAGGGCGTCCTCATGCTTGGGGCGATCCTTAGTGCGGGGGCGGGAACCGCGCCGGTTGGGGCGCACGCGCACATCGGATTCGTCGTAATCACGCAGGGAGCGTCGGCTCACCAGGTACCGCCTGCGGGGGCGTCGGTGTGCAGCATGGACAGCCACATGCCCACGAAATCCGGGAGGGTCTTCTGCGTGGTCGCCACATTGACGATGCGCACATCGGGAACCCGCAAACCGATGATGGCCGCTGCCGTGGCCATGCGGT
>JAEWEZ010000048.1 GCA_023389045.1 Actinomycetes bacterium | reverse complement strand
GCTCCTCGGCACGGCCCTTCTGGATCTCCGACTCCGGTGACAACCCGGGAGCGGGCGGGGCCGACGACATCACCTACTGCACGCACCACCTGCTGGCCCGACATGAGATTACCAGCGGGCAGGTGAGCGCCCTGATGGTGTCGCTCGTGGACCCGGTGAGTACGGATGCTGCTTTCGCCGCCGGGGCGGACGGCGTGGTTGATCTCGTGGTGGGCGGACGCATCGATGACCGCTGGCCTGGGCCTTTGCCGCTCAGGGCGCGGGTGGTTTCGCTGGGTGAAGCGTCACTGGTGGGCGGGCGTGCCGCGGCCCTGCGGGTGTTGCGGCCGGTTGGTGCTGAAGGTGCCGGGGGCGCCGGGGGTGGGGCGTCTGCGGGCCAGACGGGGGATGACGCCGAGGTGCCGAGCGTGGTGGACACCGGGCTCACCATCGTGGTCACCGAGCGGCGTTCCCAGTGGTGCACCCGGGACATGTTTGATGCGATGGGTCTTGCTATGGACGGTTTCGACATCGTCACCGTCAAGATGGGATACCTGGAGCCAGACCAGTACGAGGCGGCAGCAGACTGGCTGCTCGCGCTTACCCCCGGGGGCGTGGATCAGGACCTGCTGCGGCTCGGACACGTGGCGATTGAGCGGCCGATGATCCCCTTCGATGAGGAGATCCCTGCGCCGACGGAGGCCGATATCAAGCGCTGAGGTGTGGGGTTAGTTCGACTTTTCGACGGAGACGATCAGGACGCCATCACTGACCGCGGTGGAGTCGATGCAGGCGGGAGTGACCGTTGGCGAGTCCTTCCAGGTATCGCGTTGCACGTGCCCACCGGTTGCAGCGGCTGATACCGGAACTTTGCTCCACTACGCGCGAGTCACCACCGCAGACTGCACGTACCCGCCGCAGGAAACATCAGATCCGAACAGCTGGCTTATTTCCGTGCCCACAAACTAAAGAGCCCGCGCCACCCTCTCAGCGTTGCTGACGTCGGCGGAACCGTCCAAGCGGCCCTCGCCGCTCCCGGCTCTCCGACTCCTTCCCAGCGTCTGCGATTTCTCCCCACTGCCCGGCGTCATCCAACTCGCCGTCGAGCGGGGGCTCATCCGGCTGACTGCGGCAACGGTCGCGATCAGTGAACTCGGGGAGTGACCCGTCGGCCCCCACCGTGGGACGTTCCCGCGTGGTGTACACGGGCAGCGCACCGTCGGCCCCCACCTGAGCACGACGCTGCCCGGTGTCATAGGTGGGCATGGGGTCACCGGCATGGCGCCGCGGCATTTCGCCCTCACGAAACCCAGGAAGTTCGGCCTCCACGGGGTAGTCCTCGGGGAGAGCCCCGGGGCGGCGACGCCTTGTGTCCGGAAGGTCCGCAGCCCCCGGAACAGCACGTTCACCGGTGACGATGGCGTACGACGCAGCTTCGTCGGTGCCATCGACCTCGGTATAACCGAGCGCATCGGCGTCGTAGGAGTAGTTGTGCTCGGCGTCCTCGCGGTTGCCGGCGGTGGAGCGGCCGTGATCCGTCGCGTTCATGTGAACCCCCCGAGAGAGATCGTGGAATGAGAGTACCCGGGAGGGGCGGGTCATGGAGGAAGAAAGGGGAAGGAGGGCTGGGGAGGAATCGCGCGAGGTCCTACACAGGGTTCTCCACAGAGTGGGGAAGGGGAGTTCTCCCAGGGACAACTCTCCGGGGTGTTCACCCCATCGCGCTCCACACGGAGTCGATCTAGATTTTTGGCAACGGGTGCGGGGAGCACCGACCGATTCCCCCACCCGTCGGTCGCGCGCACCAGGCGCAGATCCGGCACTCACCCGTCGGTCGGCTCCCGGAAACCGCGCTCCGAACCAGGCTGCACCGCCCTCACAACCCACCGGGCCACCACACCGACGCCGAGCGCCGCCGCGACCGTCCCCTCACGAACCCCCACCAACTCGTGCAAGACGAGGAGCGACAAGATCGACGCGATCCCAACCAAGGTGACATCAAAAAGCACCTTGAGCGCCCCGAACTCTGCCAGCGGATGCGTCACCCGCGCCCAATGCAGACGGTCTCGCACCGCCAAAACCACGCCCTCACCGGCCAGAACCACTACGTCGGCAATAACCATCATGGCGACCGCGACACCAACCACCACCACCCCGGCGAGGCACCACGCCCACTGCTCGAGGTACGAGGCCAAATCCACGCCGCGAAGAAGCCACAGACACAGGTCAATCAGCACCCCGAAAAGCAGCGCTACCGGGACCTGCAGAAGCTGCAGAGGACGGTAGCGTCGGCCCAGCAATGCGATCTGAATCAGCACAAACACTGCGTTCATGAGGATCGTCGCGAGTCCGACGCTCACCGGGAACACCCGCGAGGCCACATACGGCAGCGAAGAGATCGGCGAAGTGCCGAGGCCCGCCACGATCGAGAGTGCCACGCCGAAAGCCATGACCGCCAAACCCGCGAGCATGAGCGGAATCCGCCGGGCATAGGAGGCGGCAGACCGGTGATGAGACGACGATGTGGAAGGCATGATGGCTGGTCAGGAAGGTGGGAGACGGTCGGGAAAGGTCGCGAGCATCCGCTCAATAACCGGAACATCCCCCGGCGCCCAGTCCAGATCACTCAGACGGTCCAGTGGCACCCACGCGAAAGCATCATGATCCGTGCTGCCCGCCGGTTCCCCGTCCACCAAACGCGCCTCGAAGCAGGAAAGCTCCAGGAGAACATCACCGAGCGGCACGCGCGCGACATCAACCAGCGACCCCACCTGCACCTCGACATCCAGCTCTTCGCGCAGCTCGCGCACCAGCGCAGCCCGCGGATCCTCACCCGGTTCGACCTTGCCCCCCGGGAACTCCCAGAGGCCGCCGCTCGGCCGATCGCTCGAGCGCCGCGCGGCAAAGACAGCACCATCGGTGCGGCGCACCACCGCCGCGACCACTGGTAAGAGCCGCAACTCCATCTCCTGGCCGCGATCAATCCCGATCTTTCGACCCCCCCTTCAGGACGTACATGACCACCCCGACCACGAGCGCTACCACTACCGCCCCGACGATCATGAGACCGGCGCGCAAGAGGTAGGCATCGAGCATGAACTCCCACCAGCCCTCGGCAACCACGGGGACATCCAGCAGGGCCAGGGTGGCAAACAGTGCGGCTGCGACAGGCATCGATGGGTCTCCTTGGAGGTGAGGTGAGTACGCGGCAGGAAGTGTTGTGGATAAGTGAAGCGTTGTGGATAAGCCTAGCGGGCAATGGCGCTCGAGTACGATGACCGTGCTTGGTGAATGAAGAAGATGGCGAGCCGATGAGGTCAAAATACGGGACGACCTTTGAGGCTAAGAAATACTGACGCTCCCACCAATGTGGGATTGAGAGTCAAGGCTGACTCGCTCAGTAAATACCATCAGCTTCAATTCTTGAATACGAGGACAACTGACCGAAGGGGAACCATGAATTTCAACGGTGCCGATACAGACCAACTTCTTGCATACGCTGAAGTATGCCGCAGGTCTAGTGAGCAAACGCTCGAGTCTATGGAGTATGTGCAGGGTCGCATCAATTCAGTCGAATGGTATGGGCAGGACGCGGAACAGTTCCGCGAGACTTTTGGGCGGGTTCGAAACGCGTGGAGCACTGCAGGGGATAGCTTTTATGGAATGGCAGAGAAGCTTGCTATGCAGGCAGCGCAGCAGGATGCAGCCTCCGCCCCCGACGGCCGCGTCGATGTCTCCCGCTATGGCGATTTGCTAGGAGGGGACTTTCCAGACTGGAGCGACGTGATTAACTTTGGTGAGCGCCTCGGAGATCTTTGGAGAGACCCTGTACGGGCTGGATCGGATAGTAATGTCTTAGGGAAGCGATACGTTGACAAATATCCGAATTGGGATCCGTCCAGCATTGACACCTCTAAAGAGGCTATTGAAAAAGAGGTCATGCAGCAGGGTGCCGTTGGTGACTGCTGGTACTTAGCTGCTTTGATGGCGGTGCAACAGACAGACCCTCAACTATTGGCGGACAACATTACTGCTAAGGGGAATCCTCCGGGCTCGGAGGGCTGGGTGGTGACACTATATATTGATGGAGAGCCGAAGGAGGTTTCCGTTGCTCCGAGTGATATAGGGGTAAGAGGGGCTAGGGATGCTCAAAAGGGAGCGGGTGGTCCTGGAGTTCTGTCAATTTACGAGCAGGCGATGATCAACGAGGCGGACGGTCGAGCGTCAAAGGTGTCGGCAGATACACCTGCTGCCGGGATTGAGATAATCACTGGAAAGCCCGCTGCTGAGTTGACATTGGGCGGCCAACCCTCCTTTGAAGAGTACAAGAAGGCGATTGATGAGGGTCGCCCCGTCACTGTCATGACGGATCCGTTGATGACCTTGGGGCCGGCCCGTGATGAACTTATTACAGCGCACGTGTATCACGTATCCGGCTATGACGCAGAAACTCGAGAACTCATTCTTACCAACCCTCACGGCCCCGACGCTGATGCAGCTTATCAGGTGCGAGTGAAGCCGGATGACTGGCGGTATGAAAATGATATTGTTATGACGGGAATTGGAGAGAAGTAAGATGCGCGGAACAAGAACTATTATGCAGGCAGGTCGCCTGGTGGAAGATGACTTTTCTCTGACCGTCGCGCGCACAGAGCAAGGAGATTCTGGGCCTATTGTCGAGCTGTGGTTTAATGCTAAAGGCGTGGGCCATGTGCAGAAAGTCCGCATGATGCAGGGAGAGTGGTATATGTTGGGCCCTTCCCATCGGATGGTTGCCGTGAATGTTCTGCCATCCACCGTGGATTCTCGAGGTGCCGTCGTTCTAGAGATCGAGGAAATTAATGCATAACAAGATTCATCCCTCGCTGAACCGCCGCGCTCTCCTTGTAGCGCTACCCCTCACTGCCCTCAGCGCATGCGGTCGCCGCATTGAGCCGATCCCGGCCGCCGATGTCGTCGAACATTACCGCGTCGTGGTGGATGCATTGATTGCCGCGATGGACTCCGTACGGAAACTGGGATGGCACCCCTCGGGTGTGCATTCCACGGAAACCCCGAAAAGGTGCTCCACCTACTCTCCAGGTCACTGGGAAAGTGACCATTGGCTGTATGAGAAGCCCGGTACGGGTATGGACTGGGAACCGTGGCTTGAAGCGCTCGACCCCGTCCTGAAAGAACACGGTTTTACCAAGCTCGGTAGGGAAAAACGCGAGGGTGGTCACCTCACCCGCTCCAGTTCCGATATTCACGGGGCAGTGCTTAAAATCTATGCCCGCGGAATACTGGAAATTTATGACGCACAAGTGGGCGACCCATCCTGCAACTAAACCGCCACGCCAGCGGTGCTACCGTTGATCCAGCCCGGGGTGCTCGCGATAGAGGCGAGCTGAGAACACACCCGTCGAACCTGATCTAGCCAGCACTAGCGAAGGGAGCGCGTATGAACGACGCACGCCTTGAGCCCACCGCCCACACCACCGCCGTCGCTTCCACGGTGGACGTCCCCACGATCGTCGCTCAGGCTCAGGCGGTGCGCGATCAGCAGCCGCTGATCCAGTGCCTCACGAACAACGTCACCGTGAACCTCGTGGCGAATGTGCTGCTCGCCGCCGGTGCCACCCCCGCAATGGTGGAAACCGCAGGCGAATCTGAGATTTTTACACAGGTCGCGAGTGGAATCCTGATCAATCTGGGCACCCTCCACCCCGCGCAGGTGGACGGCATCCGCGCGATTGATCTCACCGCCGAGTCCACCCCCGCCTGGGTGCTCGACCCGGTGGCCGTGGGCGCTCTCCCCATCCGTACCGAGCTTGCCGCTGACCTCCTCAACGCCCGCCCCACCGTCATCCGCGGCAACGCCTCCGAGATCGTGGCGCTCGCCGGCGTGGGTGAGGGCGGCCGCGGCGTGGACTCCGTCCACACCCCCGAAGATGCTGCCGATGCTGCCCGTGACCTGGCGCAACGTACCGGTGGCGCGGTGGCCGTCTCCGGCCCCGTCGACCTCATCACCGACGGCACCACCACCGTGCGCGTCTCCAACGGACACCCCATGCTCGCCTCAATCACCGGCGGTGGCTGCGCCCTCGGCGCACTCACCGCGGCGTACGCGGCCGTTGCCCCCACGCCGCTGATCGGTGCCGTGGCCGCCACGGTGGTGTACGGCATTGCCGGCGAGCAGGCGGCGGCCGCCTCCCGTGGCCCCGGCAGCTTCGGTGTGGAACTGCTGGATGCCCTGTTCACCATCACCTCCGACGACATCACCGCCAAGGCGAAACTGGCATGAGCACCCACGCTGCTCCAGTCTCCACCGGCCAGGCGAAGCTGGACCTCAGCGTCTACCTCGTCGCCGATGCCGACACCTGCAATCGCATCGGGGCCGACCTGCCGAGCATCGTCGCAGCCTCGGTCGCCGGCGGCGCCACCTGCGTGCAGCTGCGAGCCAAAGACGCCCCCGGTGGAGCCTTCGTCGATCTGGCCTGCGAGGTCGCGCGCGTGCTTCCCGCCCACGTGCCGCTGCTGATCAACGACCGAGTGGATGTGGCTCTTGCGGTGCGCGCCCGCGGGCTGCCCTGCGCCGGTGTGCATGTGGGGCAGAGCGATATCAGTGTGGAGGACGCGCGGGCGCTCCTCGGGCCCGACGCGATCATCGGCCTCTCCGCCTCCACCCCGGAACAACTTGCCGCTGCGGTCGCATCCCCGGCGCGTGTGGACTGCGTCGGGATCGGCCCGCTGCACAGCACCCGCACCAAGCTCGACGCCCCCGACGGCCTGGGGCACGAGGCCGTGGCCCGTCTCGCCGCAGCCTGCCCGCTGCCCGCGGTTGCCATCGGCGGCGTCACCCCGGAGGACATGCCTCTCCTGCGTGCCGGCGGTTTGCAGGGTGGCGCCGTGGTCTCCTATATCTGCTGCGCGGAGGACCCGGAGGCGGCAACCCGCGCTCTCGTAACCGCCTGGGAGGGCGCCCGATGAACGCTGACGCCCTCACCACCCTGCACCGCGACATGGGCGTCCCGGGGAGTGTGCCGCGGGTGCTGTCGATCGCGGGCACCGACCCCTCGGGTGGGGCTGGCATCCACGCCGACCTCAAATCCATCGCAGCCTGCGGCGGCTACGGCATGGCTGCGGTCTCAGCACTCACCGCGCAGAACACCCGAGGTGTTGTCTCGGTGCACGTGCCGCCGGTGAGCTTCCTTCGAGACCAGCTCCAGGCAATCAGCGACGACATCACCGTCGACGCCGTCAAAACCGGCATGCTGTTCAACACCGAGATCATCCAGACGGTTCAAGCCTGGCTGGAAGAGAACCGCCCGCCCGTGGTGGTCATGGACCCGGTGATGGTGGCGACCAGCGGGGACCGGCTCCTACAGACCGAGGCTGAGCAGGCTGTTCGCGACCTCCTTCCGGTGGTCGATCTCATCACCCCGAACGTTCCTGAGCTGGCGGTGCTCCTGCAGGAGGAACCCGCTACCAGCCAGAACCAGCTGATCGAGCAGGCGCAGCGCCTGGCCGAACGCACCGGCGTGCTCGTGCTCGCCAAGGGCGGGCACCTCACCGAGCAGGTGGTCAAGGATGTGCTGGTGGGGGCCGACGGGCCCCAGGCGGAGGCAACCTCGCCGCGGCTGGACGTGACCACGACCCACGGCACCGGTTGCTCGCTCTCGGCGGCGCTCGCCACCCTGCGCGCTCGCCGCGGGGACTGGGGGCAGGCGCTGACGGAGGCGAAAGCATGGCTGAGCAGGGCTGTTCAGGACGGGGGAGAACTGCAGGTGGGCGGCGGGCACGGGCCTGTCTCGCACTTCGCGGCACTGTGGGAGGCGGCCCGTTCCTGAGGGGGGGCTCTGGTGGGGGTGGTGGCGCTGTCAGTGATTGTGGGTGGTGGCGCTGTCAGTGATTGTGCATGTGCTGCGGTCCGGGGTGGTGCACGAAAGGGGCTTCAGGTGGCAAGAGCTGGAGATTTTCTTCAGCACGTGCCGCGAGAGGCCCCTTTTGTGCAGGGGTTGCCAGGGGAGTGCCGAGGCCGGGCTGCGCTGGGGTGCAGGGTGCACTGGACCGGGACCGCACAGGGAGAGGGGGACGTCTGCAGAGAGTTTGTGGAGACGTCTGGTCAATCTCTATGTTGCCCGCAGGTAACCGGCGTAGGGTCAGGGCACCCGATCCAAAGGAGTGCCGATGCGACGGTCCATCGTCAACGATCCCGACGACCTCGTCCCCGAAGCCCTCGAAGGCCTCGTTCTCTCCCACCCACGACTGCTCGACTGGAACCCGAAACACCGGTACATCACCCGTCGCGTCCGCGCCCGCGACAAAGTAGGCCTCGTCTCCGGCGGCGGCTCCGGCCATGAACCGCTCCACGCCGGTTTCGTCGGAACCGGCATGCTCGATGTGGCCGTAGCCGGTTCCGTCTTCGCAAGCCCCACCGCGCTGCAGGTCCTCGAAGCCACAAAAGCCGCAGACCACGGCCTCGGAGTGCTGCAGATCGTGAAGAACTACACCGGCGATGTGCTGAACTTCCGCATCGCCGGGGAGATCAGTGGAGACCACCAGGTCGAGACTGAAATGGTGCTCGTGGACGACGACATCGCCACCGACCGCGACGACCATGACGGCCCCGGCCGACGCGGCACCGCCGCCACTGTGATCGTCGAGAAAATCTGCGGCGCCGCCGCCGAAAAAGGCCAGGACCTCGACCAGGTGGCCCGTATCGGTCGCCGAGTAGCCTCCCGCGCCCGCTCCATGAGCCTTGCGCTGTCGGCCGGCACGCACCCCGGGGACACGGAGCCGCAGTTCGAGCTGCCCGATGACGCCGTCGAACTGGGCGTCGGTATCCACGGCGAACGCGGCATCGACCGTGTGCCCTACACCGACGCTGATGGCCTTACCGAAATGCTGGTGGACCCCCTCCTGAATCACCTGGAGCTGCGTCGCGGCGAAGACGTTCTCGCGATCGTCAACGGCCTCGGCTCGGCATACCCGATGGAACTGCAGGTGGCCGCTCGCGCCATGCATCACCGCCTGGCCGACCACGGTATCCACGTGGTGCGTTCCCTCGTCGGCTCCTATGTGACCAGCCTGGACATGCTCGGGTTCTCCATCACCCTGATGCCCCTGGACGACGAAACCTGCGAACTGTGGGATGCGCCCGTGCGTACCCCCGCCCTGAACTGGTGAAGGAGATCGTGATGACCGAGAACAGCACTCTGGGCGAAGACTTCGGCCGCCGGACGGTGACTCTGCTGCGCAAGGTGCTCGGCGATGCCGCCGATCCCCTAGGTGATCTGGACCGACGGGCCGGCGACGGCGACTTCGGCACCAATGTGCGCCTGGCGATGCGCAACCTCGACGAGAACCTGCGCGAGGAGGATCCGCAGGCCTGGCAGGACTGGCTGCGCTGCATGTCGCTCGCCTGGCTTGGTGTGGGAGGTACGTCTGGACCGCTCTTCGGCATGTTCTACCGTGACCTGGCCAAATGCGCTGAGCAGCCGACGGTATCTGATCTGGCTGCGGGCCTCGCGGCCGGGCAGGCCACCGTGCAGCGCTACGGCGAGGCAAAGGTGGGCGACAAGACCATGATTGACGCCTGCGATCCGGCCGTGGAGGTGCTGCGCGGTGACGCCGAGGGAGCAGCTGACGGTGTGGACGTGCTGCGGCGCGCGGCAGAAGCGGCTCGCGAGGCCGCACTCGGCACCCGCGAGGTGGTGGCCCGGCGTGGCCGCGCGAGCTACGTGGGCGAGGTGTCCAAGGGCGTGATGGACCCGGGTGCTGCTGCCATGGCGCTGGTCGTGGCATGTTTGGCGGCTGCCGCCGCCGGTGAGGAGAACGTAGACCTGGACTGGGTGCGCGAGGCCTGACCTCGGCGCGGTGGTGCGGCCGCGGGGCAGGGGCGGCCGCGGGGCAGGGGCGGCCGCGCCTTCTGCGGGTGCCCCCGTGGCCCGTGCACGAAAGGGGTCTCTGCTGGTGAGGGGCTGCCCCCTGCCCCCGCGACCCTGCGCAAAAGAGGTCTCTGCTGGTGTGGGGCTGCCCCTCCCTGCCGCCGCGACTCGAGCGCAAAAAGGGCCTCTGCTGGTGAGGGGCTGCCCCCTGCCCCCGCGACCCGAGCGCGAAAGGGGCCTATAGCGGCTGGAGGTGGAGATTTTTTCCAGCTCGTGCTGCTGTAGGCCCCTTTCGTGCACAACCATTGGCCACTCCTCACACTCCAAGCCGGAGACGACGGTGAAAGCGAGAGCTCGTGAGCTGGTCGAGGAGCTGCTTGGTCTCATCCCACCGCAGCCAGATCTGCTCCCACGTCAGCCGGAGCACGCGGTAGCCGAGCTGGAGTGCATTCGCATCCCGCTCCCGGTCACGGTGATAGCCCTCGACGGAGCCGTGGTGCGCCATGCTGTCGCATTCGATGATCAGGCTGTTGCCAACCACGAGGTCAACTCTGCCGATGCTGTCGATTCTGACCTGCGCTTTGACTGTGACTCCTTTGCGTTCTAGATAGCGCCGCACCCGGGTTTCGCTCCCGGATTCCGCGAATGCACTGAGGGTGCCGATCGCTGAGCGCATACGTGCGGATGCCTGCTCAAGAGTCTCTTGCACCTCAATAGGACGGAGGAGACCGCGGTTCAGCCCGGACTCCAGGATCACGGCCAGGGATTCGGCGTCGAGGCATCCGGTGGCGTGGCGAAGCGCGAGAGGTAGAGCGATGACCGGCTCATCGTCAGGCCATTGACGCAGGTAGGGGAGATGGCGTGAGCAGCAGCCAGGGGCTTCGCGAGAGGGTCCACGTCGACCGATCTCATGAATGGTTGTGGTGGGCGGAACCCAGATTCCGTGGAGCACCGCAGATGTGAGGCAGGTGGGGCGATGGCCACGCGTAAGGGTGGCTGCTATGGCAGCTGGGGTCTGCGGGGTGGCATACCAGCGGTGGCCGAGCGAGTGCAGGCGTCCGGTGCTGATGAGGTGTTTCTGCTGTGTACGGGAGATCCCGGCTTCGCGGAGGTCGGTGGGACGCCATAAGCCGAGTTGGCGCCGCATGGGTGTTCGAGGGTCCATGGCTGCGAGTGTGCATCACTGCAGGTCAGCTACAGATGGGGCTGTGGATGATCGTGCACGGGGAGGAATCGCAGTGAGGGGTGGGGGAGGGAGAGTAGTGAGGGGGTGTCGCGAGGGACGCGAGGGGCCCGCGAGGGATACGAGGCCCCCGCGAGGGATGCGAGGCCCCCGCGAGGGATGCGAGGCCCCCGCAAGGGGTGCAGCTGTATCCCCCACCCCGCGCACAAAAGGGGCCTGTGGTGGCAGGAGGCGGAGATTTTCTTCAGCGTGCGTTGTTCTAGGCCCATTTCGTGCGCATCCTGTACGCCGCATGGCCGAAGTCAAAGGAAGGGTTACCCGGCAGGGCTCGAGCGAGGGGTAAAGCTGTGTCCCCGTCTCGCGCGCAAAAGGGGCGTGTGGCGGCAGTAGCTGGAGATTTTCTCCGGCGTGTGCCGCTGGAGGCCCCTTTTGTGCACAGCTCCTGGCTCAGCCCAGCCTAAGCCCCAGCAAGCCCAGACCTCAGCCCAGACTCCAGCAAGCCCAGACCTCAGCCCAAGCCCGGCCCAACCCCAGCC